>FR897888.1:63027-70935 GCA_000437495.1 Prevotella sp. CAG:485 | reverse complement strand
CTCATAGCCATTAACTGAATATCCCTACATAGGTATTGCATGCACATATTCGTTTTTGGTGTCTTTATCTGCATCAACGCCGTCAATGTATATTGATGTCAGCTTCTCACAGCCCTTGAAGCTTTCCTTATCCCAGGACTTCAACGGCGGAATTGTCACTGTTATGACACCTGAGTTTAAAAATGCCTCTTTGCCTATCGACTCCAACGACTTCGGCAGGTTGAAAATTGATTTGGCCGTGGCATTAACTCTTGAAAGCTTGGTACAGTTTCTGAAAGTGTAATTGTCAATCTTTTTTATCTGGTCAGAAAACTTTATCTCTTCCAGCCCGGAACAACCCTCAAAACTTGACGCCGGGATTTCCGTTATTGTTTCCGGCAAAGTTATTTTGGTTATTTTGGAAGACGCAACGTTGCTGGTCTTGTCAACAGGGTACGACATATTGACGGTGGTGCTCGAAGCTGTTTTTTTGGACGCGTAGGCGATAGAAGAAACCGTGTAAGTCTTGTTCTGGTAGGTGATTGTTTGCGGAACCACTATCTCACCACTGTATGCAATGAGATTCGGATAGCCCGTGTTCGGGTTGATGGTGCGGTTTCTGCGCACCGTGGCTTCGCCCGAACGCGGAGAGTTCAGTACCAGATGCCGTCTATCTGCCGTACGCTGTTTTTGGAGTCATTGTCCGAGGCGTATGTTGCGGCAAGAACATTTGCGGGAAGAAAGGCCGCAAACAGAACTATCAGACATAGTCTGAAATAATGGGTAAGATTTTGTTTCATGTCGTGAATTATGTTAGTTATATTGCCTTGAAGTCCGAATTTACTGTACAACAATATTTAAATAGGAACCCGGCTGAATCATTTGTGGTGCAAAATTATAAAAGTTTTATCGATGCAGCAATAACGGCATGGTAAATAATGTTAATCCGGAATAAAAATTTAATTCAGGTTAAAAAGAATAGCTCAAGGTATTGCACAGGCGATGAAAAAGTATTAACTTTGCAGCCGCAAAACGTATATACCGCCAAGGCAGAAAAAGAGCCTCCACGTCGGAGACCGCCCAACGGGTAATCAAAGCGCATAAAAATACAAATGTACGCTATCGTAGAAATCAAGGGACTGCAGTACAAAGCCGAAGCCGGCAAATATCTGTATGTCAACCATCTCGGCGATGTGAAAGAGGGCGAAGCCGTAACTTTCGACAAAGTCCTTCTCATTGACGCTGACGGCGACGTAAAAGTCGGCGCGCCTGCCGTGGAAGGCGCAAAAGTAAATGCTGAAGTTATGCTTCCGCTGGTAAAAGGCGACAAAGTCATCGTTTTCAAAAAGAAACGTCGCAAAGGCTATCGCCGCAAAAACGGACATCGTCAGCAGTTTACGCAAGTGATGATAAAAGAAATTGTTAACGCTTAAAGAAAGGCAAACTTAGAGATGGCACATAAAAAAGGTGTCGGCAGTTCAAAGAACGGCCGTGAATCAGAAAGCAAACGCCTCGGCGTTAAAATCTTTGGCGGCAGCAACTGCCGTGCCGGTAACATCATCAAACGTCAGCGTGGCACAGTGCATCATCCCGGCCTCAACGTAGGTATGGGCAAAGATCACACCATTTACGCTCTCATTGACGGCGTAGTGGTTTTCTCCACCGGCAAAGAGGGCCGCAAGTTCATCAACGTGCAGCCGCACGCTGAGGCTTAAATCCCAAGCTATCAAAACTCCTAAGGCCGCCACCGTTGCTGTTAACGCCGGTGAGCGGCCTTTTTAATCCAATACCCTCAGCGCCAAACGCCTCAGTCCCAAACGATTAGGACCAAGCCCCGTTTTGTGGCTCGTTATTGTGTCTGTTATTGTGTCGGGAAATGGCAATTTAAGGCCCCTTGGCGCGTTATTGTAGAGATGAAAACCTCTCTCGCAACACTCATGGTCAAGGCAATGCTGGCAGCGTTGCTTTGGTGTCTGTGCAGTTGTTCCGACACCGAGCCCTCGGCGCCGGCACGACGCACAATTTTAGTCTACGCCGTGGCCTGCAACTCGCTCAGCAGCTTCCTGCCCGCCGATATGGAGGAGATGGAAAAGGGCTTGGCCGCCAACGTTGCCGATGCGCAGAATTGCCGCTGGTTGGTTTATGTGGCCGATTATTCCTCCGACCCCGCCCTCTGGGAGCTGAAAGTGGAGAACGGCACTGTTACCCGCCATAGGTGCAAAAAATACTCCGACGAGGAAGCTAGCACCACACCCCGGCGCCTCAGTCGCGTCATTGCCGATGTGCAGCACATTGCCCCCGCCAACGATTACGGTCTCATTCTGTGGAGCCATGGCGCCGGCTGGAATCCGGCACACAACATAGGCACAAACAAATATTGGTTTGGCGACGACCTCTCACAAGGCACGGCAACACAGCATCTCGACATCACCGATATGGCGCAGGCCATCCCCAAAGGCACATTCTCGTTCATCTGGGCCGACTGCTGCCATTTAGGGGGCATAGAAACGGCCTACGAGCTTTCCGACCGCTGCAGCCGCTTCATCGGCTATCCCACCGAAGTGCTCGGCCAGGGAATGCCTTATCATCTCACCGTCCCCTTTCTGCTCCGTGAGCAAGCCGACGTGGAAGGCGCCGCAAAAGCCTTTTACGACTATTATAACGCTAAGAGCGGTCAGCAGCGCGCCGCCTCGGTCTGCGTGGTCAACACCTCGCGGCTTCCGGCTTTAGCAGCCGCTTGCCGCAGTCTGATGAACGGCCGCCCAACGCCTCAGCTCGGCAGCGTGCAGCGCTTCCATCGCGAAGAAACGGGTCTCGGTCCGTATTACGACCTGCGCGACCTGTGCAAGGCTTTTGCCGGCGGCGATGTGAACGATGTCCGTTACAGGGCAGTGTGTCAGGCGCTTGACGAGGCGGTTACTTACGCAGCCGCCACTCCCGCTTTTTTAGAGCTGCGCATTGCCCCCGACAGATTTTGCGGCTTAAGCAGCTATCTGCTGATGGCCGACGACCCTTATTCCGATTTTTACCGGCAATACCGCTGGTGCAAAGATGTTTTTGAATGACCAACCTGATTGCCCTGATTTTGCTGCAGGCGCAGAACCCCGATACCGCCGACGCAGCTCAGAAAATGATTAAGCAGGAAGAGGCCTTCTTCAACAGTTTCAAGGGCCTCTCACTGCAAAGCATCATCGACAAGCTGGCCAACACCATGGTAGAGTTCGCCTTCAAGCTGCTCATCGCCCTGGTGGTGTTCTACATAGGCCGCTTCATCATACGCAAGCTCTATGCCTTCAGCAAACGCATCATGGAGCGCCGAGGCACTGACCCCTCGTTATGCACTTTCCTCCTCTCGGTGCTGAAAATCACCCTCTATTTCATCCTTATAGTTACGGTGATAGGCATCCTGGGCATAGAGACAAGCTCTTTCTTAGCGCTGTTCGCCTCGGCAGGCGTGGCAATAGGTATGGCTCTCAGCGGCACGCTTCAGAACTTTGCCGGCGGTGTGTTGATTCTCCTGCTCAAGCCTTACAGGGTGGGCGATTTCATTGAGGCTCAGGGATATAGCGGCACGGTGAAGGCCATTCAGATTTTCAACACCGTGATTAATACGCTCGACAACAAGGCCATTGTGATACCCAACGGCGGTCTGAGCACAGGCACAATCAACAACTACTCCATGGAGGATTACCGCCGTGTGGAATGGACCGTGGGTCTGAGCTACGACACTGACCTCGACAAGGCCAAAGCCACAATGCTGCAGATGCTAGGCGAAGACCCCCGTGTGGTGCGTCAGTATATTGAGGATGACCGCATGATGCGTCTGCAGGAAGTAGCCGCTGAGGAGGCCGAGATAGAGCAGCAGGAGAAAGAGGAGGCCGAAGAGCAGACCGACGAGAGCAAACTGGGCTGGTGGGCGCGCCATCGCCTTCGTCACCGCAAGATAGCCGAGAAGGTGCAGGCAAAGGTCATTCCCCCGGTGAAGAAGGAGAAGGTTGACTGTTCACCCTTTGTCGGCCTCGGCGAGATGGCCGATTCAAGCATCAACTTCACGGTGAGGGCCTGGACCCCTTCGGCCACTTACTGGCCACTGTATTTTGAAATGAACGAGCGCTTCTATAAAGAGCTGCCGCAGAAGGGCTTCAGCTTCCCCTTCCCGCAGCTCGACGTACACTTCGACAAACAGAAATGATGAATACTTTCACAACCATATTTATAGCTTTAAGCCTCTGTCTGGGCGTTAATCCGCTGCTTGACTACTCAGCGTCGGGCCGCAATGAGAATTCCGGCAAGGGCCATGTTGTCTTTATCGGCGACAGTAACACCTGGAACGGCGGCGACGACTGCTCCAACCCGAAAGCATGGAGCTACTGGATGGTGAAGAATATGCTCCCTGCCACCGCCCGCAGCTATGCCCGCAGCGGCGCCACCTGGACAAACAATGCCGCCACCGTGGCCGACACGGCAAGCTATTTCGAGGTGCTCAACGACCAAAACGTGCTTTATAACCAGATTCTACGCCTCAAAGGTGAGGTGAAGGCCGGCCGTCAGCTGGTGCCTGACTATATCTTCCTGAGCGGCGGCACTAACGACGCATGGTTTAGCGCCAAGCGTCCCGGCCTCTACAACAGTACTGTGGAGCAGGCTTACTTGCGCCCCATGACAACGGCCACAACACCGGCTCAGGCCACCTCGTTGGCCGAAGCGGTGCGTCTTAACCTGATGCTGCTGAAAGAGGCTTTCCCCAACGCACGCATCATCGTGGTCGGTCCCCCTTACACCACCAAGGCTTCAAAAGAGACCATAGAGAAAGTGGCCGACATCATTCAGCAGTCGGCGCGCAAATCGGGCGTGGAGTGCATACGCATAGAAAAGAACTGCGGCATTGACCCGGTGAAGGAGAAGCAGAAACCTCAGCTGACTTCCGACGGCACGCACACCAATAACAAAGGTGCATGGCAGATTGCACGCTGTGTGTATGATTATCTTGCCTTCAGCAACCCACAGTAAGATTCTTGTAGTAAAAGCATAGAATGGTATTCTCTGATCTTTTCTTCCTGTTTGTATTCATCCCGGCCTTTGCAATATGCTATCTGCTGGCCGGCGTAATTGATAAACGCGTACTCTACAGGCGCGACAAACTGCTCTATATCGATGAGGATAACGGTGAGGAAGGCGCTCGCGATGCCGCCGACAAACCGGGCTTCGCCTCACGCAACTTCGCATTGGTCATCTTCTCGCTCCTCTTCTACGCCTGGGGCGAGCCGGTGTATATCTTCCTGATGCTTGTCTGCGTGGTGATAAACTACTTTGCCGGTCTGGCCGTGGCACGCAGCACTCGTCACCGCAAACTGGCCCTCATCATCGGCCTCGCCCTCGACCTGGGCCTCCTCGGCACTTTCAAATATCTCGGCTTCTTCGGCGATATCCTCAATTCCGTAGGGTTGGCCGTGAACGTGCCCAAAGTGGCGCTCCCCATTGGCATCAGCTTCTATATTTTCCAGTCTATCAGCTATCTTGTTGACGTGTACCGCCGCGAGACTCCGGTGCAGAAACGCTTCATGGACCTGCTGCTCTACATTGCCATGTTCCCGCAGCTCATTGCCGGCCCCATTGTGCGCTATGGCACGGTGGCCAAAGAGTTGCATCAGCGCCATGTGTCGGCTGCCGACCTGGCCGACGGCATATACCGCTTCCTCATCGGTCTGGGCAAGAAGGTGATTATTGCCAATATGCTCTCGGAGATTGCCACCCTCTTTCTGGCCGACGGCGTGGAGAATCTGAGTATCTGGGGCGCCTGGATTGGTATTCTGGCCTTTACGCTGCAGATATATTTCGACTTCTCCGGATATTCCGACATGGCCATCGGCATGGGTCGCTGCATGGGCTTCCATTTCCCTGAAAACTTCAATCACCCCTACTGCTGCACAACCATTACCGACTTCTGGCGTCGCTGGCACATGTCGCTCGGCTCCTTCTTCCGCGATTACGCCTACATCCCCCTTGGCGGCAACCGGCGCCATCAGGCTCTGAATATCTTCACCGTGTGGTTCCTGACCGGTATGTGGCACGGTGCCTCGTGGAACTTTATCATCTGGGGACTCTATTTTGGTACTATACTGGCTCTGGAGAAGGTTTCTATCATCAAGTGGCAGAAACATATTCCCAACGTGCTTTTGCGCCTCTACGCGCTTTTTATAGTGGTTGTGGGCTGGGGCATTTTCTACTTCGACAACTTCGACAAGATGAAGCTCTGGTTCTCTTCGGCCTTCGGGCAGAAGAGTCTGGAGTTCGGCTTTCAGGAGCTCACCTCGCTCACCGACAATTTCTGGCTCTGGGTGGTGGCAATCCTCTTCTGCATCCCCCTGCGCAGCTATATTGAGCGCGGCTCGGAATATGTGGCAGGCAAGGTGGCCGGCAGCAACGGCCGTCATATAATGGCTGTGGGGCGCGCCTTCGTCAGCATTCTGCTCCTCGCTCTCTGTGTGGCTCTCCTGGTGGGCGCCACAAACAACGCTTTCATCTATACCCGATTCTGACAATCATCCGTTTCTCTGATATGCACAACAAGCTCTATATCTCACTGGTAGTGGCGGTCTATGCTGTGGTGGCCGTCGTCTTTCTCTTTTTGCCCCGAAGCACTTACTCGCAGCTTGAAAAACGCGAGTTGGCCAAGATGCCCGAGTTCAGTACCGACAAGTTGGCCGACAGCAGCTATCCCAAAGAACTGTCGGCCTGGTTCAGCGACTCGGAGCCTTATCGCGACGAGCTGATGGCCACCTCCATGTGGGTGCGCGACAAGATCCGTCTCAACGTAGGCAGCGACGAGGAGGCTGTGTCGTTTCATGCCGGCGACGGCGGTGAGGCTGACCCGGCAGCTCCCGGCGCAGATGCCACTCCTGAAGAGATTGCTGCTTATCAGAACCGCATAAACGCCGATGCAAATGCCAAGATTGCCAACCGAGGCATCATTGTGGTGGGTAAGGCTCCCAACGCAAGGGCGCTGATGGCTTACGGCGGCCGAGGCGGCGGCGAGAAGCTGGCAGAAGCGCTCAACAAATATCACTCGGCGCTGAAGGTCAATGTCTATGCCATGGTGATACCGCTTGCCACGGAGTTCTATTGTCCTGACAAGGCCAAATCGGCCAGCAAGCCGCAGCTGCCAACCATTCAGAACATTTATCGCCATCTGGCTCCGGGTGTGCATGGAGTCAATGCCTACACGGCACTCGCCAACCACGTCAAGGAGGATATCTATCTGCGCACTGACCATCACTGGTCGCCGCTTGGTGCCTTCTATGCAGCCGAACAGCTGGCCAAGAGCGCCGGAGTGCCCTTCAAGCCTCTATCGGCCTACGACAAGCATGTGGTACACCGCTTCGTCGGCTCTATGTATGGATATAGCAAGGACATAGCCATTAAGAACTCGCCCGAGGACTTTGTCTATTACACTCCGCGCGGACTCAATTACACCACCACTTACATCAACTACACGGTGAACAAGGATTACCGCATCACGCGCGAGAGCAAGCCGCAGAACGGCTCATACTTCTATCATTATAAGGATGGCAGCAGCGGCGCTTACTGCACTTTCATGGGCTCCGACATGAAGATTACGCAGGTCAGGACGGGTAACAAAAACGGGCGCCGGCTGATGATTATCAAGGACTCGTATGGCAATGCCGTGCCGGGATATATGTTCTATAGCTTTGAGGAGGTGCATGTGGTCGATTTCCGTTACTTCAACAAGAATATGCGCAAGTATGTGCGCGACCACGGCATCACTGACATAGCTCTTGTGGTGAATATCTACAACGCCTATTCGCCGCGCACAGCCGAGAAGCTGATGCATTACCTTGGCCAGAGCGACAACGCCTTTGCGCCCGCAACCCCCTCGGCGCCGACCTCCACCGAGACGGCCCGCAAACC
>FR897888.1:60905-62891 GCA_000437495.1 Prevotella sp. CAG:485 | reverse complement strand
CCCGCCGAGCCTGCCGCTCCCGCCGAACCCTCCACCCCCGCCTGATACCCCCTCCTTTAGAGGACCTTAAGGTGTTTAAGGCGCTTAAGGAATTTAAGGCGCTTAAGGAGTTTAAAGCAGCCTTTCAATAAGGCGCTCCCTAAACTCCTTAACCTCCTTAATCTCCTTAATCTCCTTCCTCCCCCCTAATTTCGCTCTGCTTTTCAGAAGCCTCTCCGGTCTTTGCGGAGGCGCATCATGCGCTCGGAGAAGCCGCCTTCTTGCATAAACTTCTCTGATAGCCGCTTTAAGAGCCTGTGCAGCAGGTAATCGATCTGATTAAGCAATATAATCGCCATATTGGCTATGGTTTGCGGTGGTCGTGTCTCGGCAATTCGCATGAAGAAATCGGCATCATTGTGTGTCATGCCAAGCTGCCGCATAGCCTCATATTCCTTACTTCCCTTCTCCCATTGCCGATGCCCGCGTGAACCGAGATAATCCTCGTAATCCTCTAAAAGTTTCTTCAGACTTGCCTTCGCCACATTTATCAGTTTGATTTCCGTCTTAGCCGAGGTAGGAGCAGCCTCGCACCCTTCCACGATATTCTGTTTGCCGCTACGTACGGGCAGCCTGTACCATTTGGTCTATTGTGCGGTCGCCTTTGGATAGATAATGCTCGCAGAAATAGTAGGTGAGTAGAAAAATGGTGTTTGCTTTCTTATAACAAAGCAGAGATTTATAATTGCCGTTGGATCTGATTAACTTCTCCATGGCGAAAAGCTTTTGTGTAAATTATCGATGAGGTGGTTTTTAAGGGGCTTAGGGTGGTTAAGGCATTTAAGGAGTTTAAGGGGCTTAAGGAGCATAGGGAGCTTAGAGGCTATTTCTCTAAACTCCTTAAGTACCTTATACTCCTTAAGCTCCCTAAATTCATTAATTCCCTTAAGCTCCTTAAAGGGCTGTCAGGCGCTTAAGCAAGGCGCTTTTCAAGGTTGGCGCGGATGGCCTTGAGGAAGTCGGCGCTGTTCACGGCCTTCGGCATAGCCTCGGCGTCCATCAGGTTAACCAGGTCTTTGGTTACTATGCCGGCGTTGAGGGTGTCGAAGCAGGCATCTTCAAGGGCATTGCCGAAGTTGATCAGCTCGGGCAGACCGTCCATCTCGCCGCGTTTGCGCAGAGCGCCGCTCCATGCAAAGATAGTTGCCATGGGGTTGGTGGATGTCTCCTCGCCCTTCAGATACTTGTAATAGTGGCGCGTTACGGTGCCGTGAGCGGCCTCATACTCGTAGTTGCCGTCGGGCGATACGAGCACGCTCGTCATCATGGCCAGTGAACCGAATGCGGTCGATACCATGTCGCTCATCACGTCGCCGTCGTAGTTCTTGCAGGCCCAGATGAAGCCGCCTTTTGAACGGATTACGCGTGCTACGGCGTCGTCAATCAGAGTGTAGAAATATTCCAGGCCCAGACGCTCGAAGTCGGCCTTATACTCCTTCTCGTAGATTTCCTCGAAGATTTCGCGGAACTGAGCGTCATATTTCTTCGAGATGGTGTCCTTGGTGGAGAACCACAGGTCTTGCTTGGTGTCGATGGCGAACTTGAAGCAGCTGTGAGCGAACGAGCGGATGGACTTGTCGGTGTTGTGCATACCCTGGAGCACACCGGGGCCTTTGAACTCGTGGATAACTACCTCTTCCGGCTCACCGTTTTCGGGAGTGAAGACGAGCTTGGCTGTGCCGGCCTGGTCAGCGCGGATTTCTACGCTCTTGTAAACGTCGCCGTAAGCATGACGGGCAATGGTGATGGGCTTCTCCCAGTTGCGAACTGCCGGATGGATGGTGGGCAGGCAGATAGGTGCGCGGAATACCGTGCCGTCGAGGATTGAGCGGATGGTTCCGTTGGGCGATTTCCACATCTTGTGCAGATTGTACTCCGTCATACGCTTTGCATTGGGAGTGATGGTGGCGCACTTAACGGCAACGCCGTATTTCTTAGTGGCTTTGG
>FR897888.1:53556-60893 GCA_000437495.1 Prevotella sp. CAG:485 | reverse complement strand
ATTTCTTAGTGGCTTCGGCAGCCTCTACGGTAATGCGGTCTTCAGTCTTGTCGCGCTCTACCAGGCCGAGGTCGTAATATTCGGTCTTGAGGTCTACGAACGGAAGAATCAGTTCATCTTTGATCATCTTCCAGAGGATGCGGGTCATCTCGTCGCCATCCATTTCCACCAGCGGGGTGGTCATCTTTATCTTTTCCATGGTATTTGCTTTTTGGGGAGCCGGCGGCTTATTGGTCTAATTGGTCTAATTAGTCTAATAAGAGCCGGCTCCGGTCGGTTTTTATTTTCTGTTAGCGTAATAGTTCATCAGGCAGCCGTCGGCCAGAATCTGGCGTTCGGTGGGAGTGAGGTTGCGGAAATAGAGGTGCAGGTCGTTGATTTTGCCGGCCTTGGTGATCACCTTGGCGTCAATCTCCTCCTTGCCGTCGAGGATAGCCTTGCGGATACCCGGCACGAATACGAAGTCGCCGTCCTGATAGTCGAACGGAGTGCCTTCAGCGATGGTGAAGGGCACGATACCCCAGTTGATGCAGTTTGAGCGATAACGCTTGGTGGCGTACTCGTAGCAGATGTTGGCGTCGCCGCCGAGCACCTTCTGGCAGGAAGCAGCCTGCTCGCGGGCCGAGCCGTCGCCGGGACGGTTGGCGAATACGCATGAGCCGAGCGACGTGTCGGCAGCCTTGGCGCCTACCTTCTCCAATACAGCCTCAATGTCGGCAGGAGTGTGGCCTGCGCGGCGTTCCAGGTCTTCGGCCTGAATCTTCTTGCTGCGGCCTACATACTCAGGCACGCGGCGGCTGAGAGCGAACTCACTGAGCTTCAGCGGGTTCGAGCGGTAGCTGGAAGTCTCGCCCGAAGGAATCAGCTCGTCGGTGGTGGTTACGGGGTCATGGATAACAGCTGCCAGTTCAAGCAGCATGTTCTCCTGCATGGGATACATCTTGGGCCAGTCCTTGATGTTGGGACCATAGCGCAGCTCCGTGTCGAGCTTCTCGTGCTGATAGCCGTTGTAAACGCGGCGCTCGTAAATCTTGGCGTCGAATTCGTAAGGCTTGTGGCTGTTGGTGTAGTCCACGTCGGTAGCTGCGGTGATTACGCCGCCGTTGGCAGCTGTAGCGGCAATGGAACGAGCGTCCATAAGAGCCACGAGGCTGAGCTGGCCCTGACCCGGTTTGGAGCCTTCGCGGTTAGGGAAGTTGCGGGTGGTGTGGCGGATACTCAGACCATTGTTGGCAGGAACGTCGCCGGCACCGAAGCACGGTCCGCAGAAAGCAGGCTTGATGACAACGCCGGCCTCAAGCAGCTCTTCGGCAACACCGTCGCGCGTGGTGGCCATGTACACGGGCACTGACTGCGGATAAGCCGAGATGGTGAAATAGTCGTTGCCAACGCTCTGGTTCTTGAGGATGGAGGCAGCCTCAGCCAGGTTATCGTATGTGCCGCCCGAGCAGCCGGCTATGATGCCCTGGTCAGCCATCACCTTGCCGTCTTTGATTTTGCTTACCAGGTCAACCTCTACCTTGTCGCCGAAGCGCTTCTTGGCGTCGGCCTCGACCTCGCGCAGAATCTTCTCAGGGTTGGCCTGCAGCTCGTGGATGGTGTAGGCGTTGCTGGGGTGGAAGGGGAGAGCAATCATCGATTCCTGCTTGCTCAGGTCAATGCGAATCATGCCGTCGTAGTAAGCCACCTTGCCCGGACGCAGTTCCTTGTAATCCTCCGGACGGTTGTGAATCTCATAGTGATGTTTCACCTCGTCGTCGGTAACCCAGATAGAGCTCAGACAGGTTGTCTCCGTGGTCATGATGTCGATGCCGTTGCGGAAGTCGATGGGAAGGTTTTTCACACCGGGGCCGGCAAACTCAAGCACCTTGTTCTTCACGAAGCCATTGTCGAACACGGCTTTCACCAGCGAGATAGCCACATCGTGGGGGCCGATGCCCTTACGGGGAGTACCTTCGAGCCATACTAATACGACCTCGGGAGCATTGATGTCCCAGGTGTTGCGCAGCAGCTGTTTCACCAGCTCGCCGCCACCTTCGCCAACACCCATGTTGCCCAGTGAGCCGTAGCGGGTGTGAGAGTCGGAACCCAGAATCATGTTGCCGCATTTCACCATTGCCTCGCGTGCATACTGGTGTATAACAGCCTGATTGGCAGGTACATAGATGCCGCCGTATTTCTTGGCAGCCGAGAGACCGAACACATGGTCATCTTCATTGATGGTGCCTCCCACTGCGCACAGCGAGTTGTGGCAGTTGGTCATTGCGTAAGGCAGAGGGAATTTCTCCAGACCCGAGGCGCGGGCTGTCTGTATGATGCCCACATAAGTGATGTCGTGGCTCATCATGGCATCGAAACGGATGCGCATCTTGTCGCCCTTGGAGCCGTCTACGTCGTGGCTCCGCAAAATGGAATAGGTGATTGTGTTTTCGCGTGCCTCCTTAGGAGAAGGAAGTCCCGTGGTGTCGGCTGCTATCGTATTGCCGTCAAGCAGATACACGCCTTTGTCAATCAGTTCAACCATGATTTTAGATTTTAGGTAGTGATGTGTATTTTATTATTTTGAGTTTTTCAGACAGGTGAGGGAGAGGGAATCAGAGAGTCGCAGAGCAGCGTCAGCGCCAGCATATCGGCCGCTCCGCCGGGGGAGATATTCATTGACGTGCAGAGGCGGCCCAGGTCGTCGAGACGGCGCTCAAAACGAGAGCCTGAAGCCTGGAGTGCCTCCTTGGCACGTTGTTTCAGCATTTCCGACGCTTCCGCACCACGGCGGTGATAGACATTCGTGTCGTCGAGCGTCGACATAATCGTCAGCAGCAGCCGCTGAAGCCTGAAAGCGTCAGCCTCCGGCAGCGAACGCAGATATGGGAGCCAGTAGTCGAAGACATCACTGTATCCCTCTTGCGCCATATCCAGCGCCGAACGCAGCTTTCCTTCGCGCCTGGCTTTGTCGCCGTGTGTCCCCTCCGTGGCGGAGAATGGAGCCGCGAGACTGCGAATCACAGCGCTGAGACGCTGTGGCGTAAGAGCCTCGCCGCGACTGATTAGCTGCGAGGCGGCCGCCACAGTAAGCCCCAGGGCGAAGATGGCGCCCCGGTGAGTGTTGATGTTACCCGTGGCAACGTTCATGGCCTCCTCCGCCTTCAGCCCTTCGGCCACCAGAGCCTCGTGCGAGTAGCGGTCTTCGAGCTGCTGCAGCGCAAAAGCCTCGAAGCTGCCGCGCAACGCCGTTATGGCCCGGCTCATCAGCCTGAAGTCCATATCTGTGTGCGAACCGCAGCTGCGCGGAGTCACCAATCCCGGTTTGGGATGCAGACCCAATTCCCGGCGCAAAGCCTCCTCAGCCATACCGCCAAGCACCATAGCCATGGTAGACGGAGGCAGCAGCGGCAGGCAACCGGCGAAATCCTTGCGGCGCAACAACTCGCGTACCCGGGTGGCGCTTATGACTTCTCCGTTCACGCCCGCACGTTCGGTGAGCCTCACCTCGATGCCGTGCTGAGGCAGAAGCTCACGCATAAGCTCATTGTAGCGCGCTGTGAGAGCGTCCGTAGGCTCGCTGCCCACAAAACGTATCGCCGCGTTGAGCGCCGGCGCGATATGGCGGCTGAAGATGTCAAGGTCGAGCCGTATGTGAGTGTCTGTGCGGTCCGTTACCTCCTTTATGAAATATGTGGGGAAGGTGGCGGCGCTGACGGCATACCGGCTCCCTTCAAGCACCGTTACATTGGCTATGTCGGCCACACCCTGACGTATGGCCTGCAGCCGCGAGGCATACGGAAAGCCGCCGGGCGTGTCATCGAGCACCGGTATCACATACAGGTTATCTACCTGTGCCGCAGCCTGTTGCACCAGATAGCGGTGCCCCCGGGTGAAGGGATTGGCGTTCATCACAATGGCGCCGTTTACGCCCGGTTTGCGTTGCTTGCCGAGATAGCCGACGTATGTCGCCAGTTCCCGGCGGTTGCTCTCCAACAGTACTGCGCGGGGCGCTGTGCCCACTTCGCCAAAGGCCAACGACTGGAATTTGACGCTGTATTCCGGCTTGGTGAACACCAGGATGTTCTGCGTCTCAGGGGCATATTCGCGCACCTTCTGCTGCAGATATTGCACCAACATTCCGGTGAGCCCTCCCGCCTGTTCGCCGGTAGCCACCGCCACACCTTGCAGCGTATAGCCCGACGATGACCGCACTAACGAGGCGGTACCCGCGAGTTTGTCGCAGTCATCATAAATGCCTGCCACAAACTCCGGGTCTGAGGGAGTATCAAGACCGAACGATTGCAGGAATTTGGTCCACTCCGTCCGTTTGCCCGGAATGGAGAGGAAGATGTCCTGCACTGTCAGATTTCGGAATGTGCTCATTACAAATGCTGTCTATTCGTTGCAATAGCTGTTGCAGCGGATGGGCTGCGCTGCGCATACATTCGCGCGCAGGGCGGCCGCAAATCAGACAACGCCGTGGCGGCGACTGCAAATCGGCCCTGCTGAAGGGCACACAGTCGGCCGTTATCACGTCGATGTCCATCAGGCGCCCTAAGGGATGTTGCTCCTCAATGGCCACGCAGCGTCGTTTGGCCTCTTCGGCGCCTAAGTCGGTGAGCCAGTAAGCCTCATAACCTGTGCGCAGATCGCGTATCACGCGCACCGGCCCGAAGGCTGCCTGAAGCGCCTCCAGACCTGCCTGTGCCACTATGGCGGCGCTGCGCGTCTGCTTCACAGAACCCGGCATGACTACCGTGAGCACCACAGGGGTAAGCCCCGGATACATGGCCAGTAACCGCTGTTGCATGGCGTGGCGCCTGTCGCGCGAGGCAAGCAGCTCGTCAAGCGTTATGGTAACGGACACTGTCGATGCCTTTACTTCTCTATGGGCTTGATGTTCTTTATCACATCCATTACCGAGCCGTCGCGGTTCATCACCACACCCACTGTCTTGTCGCCGAAGGGGAGTGCGTCGGGCTGGCCGATGATGGATTTTGCTTTGTCGCGCAGCGTGGTGATATCAACCACCTTCAGACCTGCCTTGCGCAGACGCTCGGCCAGTTCCGGACGGTTGGGATTGACGGCAACGCCATATTCCGTTACTATCACGTCTACGCTCTTGCCCGGGGTGATGAGGGTGGTTACCTCATCAACGATGCAGGGGATGCGGCCGCGCAGCAGCGGGCAGACTATGATGCTCAGAGCCGAGTCGGCGGCTGTGTCGGGGTGTCCGCCAATGGCGCCGCGGATGACGCCGTCGCTGCCCACAAGCACGTTGACGTTGAAGTTGACGTCGGCCTCAAGAGCGCTCAGAATCACTATGTCGAGATAATGCGTTGCCGAGCCGGGTTCGTCGGCGGCTGCATATTCGTTGGCCGACACCTCTTTGTGGAACATATCGTCGCGGAGGCTCTCGGCGGCCACCTTGTCGAAGCTCTGCACGTCGATAAGACGGTCGATGAGGCCCTCTTCGTGCATCTTCACCATGTGAGCGGTGATGCCGCCAAGCGCGTAACGTGCCTTGATGCCGCGTTCTATCATTTCCTGACGGATATATTTAACGGCTGCCAGCGATGCGCCGCCCGAACCGGTCTGTATTGAGAATCCGTCGTTGAAATAACCGCTGTTGATGATTACCTTGGCTGCCTCTTTGGCAAGGAGGATGTCGCGCGGGTTCTTGGTGTCGCGGATGGCGCCCGAGGCTATCTTCGAGCTGTCGCCCACGCTGTCCACCTCAACCACGTAATCCACCTGACGCTCGGAGATGGCGTTGGGTACGTTGGGATAAGGCACCAGGTCGTCGGTGAGTATCACCACCTTGTCGGCATACTGAGCGTCGGGCAGAGCATAGCCTAACGAGCCGCAGATGCTCTTGGCGTTTTCCGAGCGCGAATAGCCGGCTGCGTTGCCGAGGGCGTCGCTGCTCGAAGCACCCAAGAAGGCCACGTCGATGTGGAGGTCGCCGTTGGCGATGGCGCTGCCGCGGCCACCGTGGCTGCGGAAAATCACCGGTTCGTCCATCAGACCCTCGCTGACGGCCTTGGCCAGCTCGCCGCGCATGCCTGATGTGGAGATGCGGGTGATGACGCCGTTTTTGATATGCTCGATGAGGGGCGAGTGAACGTCCTGAAGGCTCGAAGCTGCCAAGTGAAGGTTCTTGAAGCCCATCTCGGCCAGTTTGTCAACTACCATGTTCACCACCTTGTCGCCGCCGCGGAAGTGGTGATGGAAGCTGATGGTCATGCCATCCTTAAGGCCCGAATGGATTATGGCCTGCTCCAGAGTCATGAGTTTGGGACTGGAGGCCTGAAGCTCGCTCTTCGGAGTGGTATTCTTCACTAATTCACCGTTGAAAACCGGTTTGTTCATGTTCAAGGCCTGAGCCTCTATATCTTTCTTTCTGTCGTTAAGTGTGCTCATTTCAGGTCCTCCTCGTTAAGAATTCCGGATGCTATTGCCAGGTCGATGGTGCGCTGAGCGCGAAGCACTACAGGGCGGTCAACCATCTTGCCGTTTACGGCTATCACGCCGCTGCCTTTGCGCTCAGCCTCTTTGATGGCTGCCAGAATGGTGCGGCTCTTCTCTATCTCTTTCTCCTTCGGGGCAAATACGTCGTTCACCACCTCAATCTGACGCGGGTTGATGATTGATTTGCCGTCGAAGCCGAGGGTCTTGATGAACTCAACCTCTTTGCGGAACGTCTCCATGTCGTTGAGGTTTGAGTAAACGGTGTCGAGAGCATCTATGCCGGCGGCGCGGGCGGCCACCACAATAGTCTCGCGAGCCAGGCGCAGTTCATCGCCGCCCGGAGTGCGCTGTGTCTTCAGGTTGGCGCTGTAGTCTTCGGCGCCAAGGGCTATACCCATCATGCGCGGCGATGCCGTGGCTATGGCGTAGGCGTTGACGATGCCAAGGGTTGACTCTATGGCTGCCATTATCTTGGTGCGGCCAAGGCAGCCTATTTCTTTCTCCACGCGCTCTATCTCGCGCTCCACTTCTATCACTTCCTCAGCGGTTTCAGTCTTCGGCATACGGATTACGTCTACGCCGGCTTTTACCACTGCCTCAATGTCTTTCTTGCCGTAAGGCGTGTTGAGCGGATTGATGCGCACCACCATTTCGGTGTCGCCGTAATCAATGCTTTTCAGAGCATTATGTACCAGCAGACGGGCGGTGTCTTTCTCGGCCATCGTTACGGAATCTTCAAGGTCGAGCATTATGGAATCCGGACCGTAGATATGAGCGTCGGCCATCATACCCGGATTGTTGCCGGGCACGAACATCATGGTCCTGCGAAGTCTTTGCATAGTTTTGGTATTTAGAGATTTTAAGGTTGAGAGTATTTATCAGTC
>FR897888.1:48656-53500 GCA_000437495.1 Prevotella sp. CAG:485 | reverse complement strand
CTGCCGTTACACGGGCGCGGATGGTGCAGTCGAGCGCGCCTTTGTCGGTGGCGTCGACAACGGCATTCTCTATGCCGCGTTCGCTGAGTACCTCACGGATGAGTTTTTCTATCTGGCGGCCGAACTGATAGGCCACCGTGCTGTCGAGATTGACTGTTAGTCCGGATGTTTCCGACGGGGATATCTGTACCAGTATATCGCCCGATTCCAAAGTGCCCGCCTGGGCATTTTTGACTTCCATTTCAGGTGTTTTTGAAGGTAGTTTTAAGGTATTGTTTATCGCGGCAAAATTAATGCAATTTTGGCGCCCCGCAAAATTTTTCTTCATTAAAAAATATCTCTTTGATTATGTTTTATAACATATATTTTGTCCTTGCGCCGCTCATGTCCTTTGGCGGTGTGAAAAAGTGCGGGTATAAAGGCTTCTCACCAACCTTTATACCCGCATTTTCAGCTTGCCTGCTGTGGCTTTAGAGCTTTATTTTGAACGTAGCACTTCCGGCACGTAAGACATACAGTCCCGGTGCCACGCTGCTTACGTCGATGCTCTGATAGCCCGGCTCAATAAGTATCTGCATTGCCGAGCGACCCTGAAGGTCATAGAGAATGCCGCTCACGGCCGTCTCAGTGCCGTTGTCGAGTTGCAACAGTCCGTTGCCGCTGCCCAACAACGCTATGTGGTGTTCGTCGGTGATGCCCTCCACTCCGGCATAGGTGGGATGAAGGTCTTCGGCGCCGATGATTTCCGTTGACGTCTCGCCAAGGTCGCCGCAATACTGATTGACGCCGGTATAGACTTTCACAAACGAGATTTGGTTAAGCTGCACCGGATTGCCGTTCGCATCCACCGCCCAGTCAATCTTGAAGCCGGGGTCTTCCGTGTTGGGGCGGTTGTCGACATATCCCCAGGCCAACATACGCAGCAGCCAGGTGTTGTTTTCCATATATGCGTTCTTGGCCAGACGGCTGCCGCTGAATTTGATTTCATTGCCGTCAATCCATTCGGGCCAGTAGCTCTGTCGGTGGAAGGTGTTGCGCTTCACATAGCCCGACGGCTCGGCGCTGTCGTTGCTGCTCCAGCGGATGTAAGTGTCGTCGGGTTCATTCCCCCTGGGCTTATAGTAAGTGATTTCGTAGCTGTGCAGAGTGGAGGCTTTGTAGTAATCGCTTCCTGCCAGCTCATACCATTGGTCGTCGGGCTGGTTGTTGTGGTTGCTGTCGTAGCTGACCATTACTATTCCCGGCTCGGCGCTGCCGGCGTTGGCTAATCCTGATTCCTTGAACGCGTTGCCGTAGATTTTAAAGTCATAGTCGCCCGGTTTGTTAGCCACATTATGGTCGAACCCGAAGATTATATAGCCGCCGTAAGCGCCCAGACAAACCATGCTGCCTTTTGCCTGTCCGGCGAGATATTCTTCGCATTTGGCGTTCATGTCGGCCTGCGTGTTGCCGGCTTCATATTCCGGCAGAGTGTTGGTAAACTGACCCGGAGCCGGACGGAAGTCGTAGACTTTGTATATGTAAGGACTGTTATCTTTTGCCATAGCCTGCAGGCTCAGAAGGCAGGCCAAAGCAAGAAATATCTTCTTCATTTAAGCAGAGATTTTTGCAGCTTAGGTTGCTATTTGTTGAGTTTCTTTTCAATGGTGGCATAGAAGGCGAAATGCGCGGGGATGTCGCCTGTGCGCTGACGCCAGCGTTGAGTGCCGTCGGGTTTCAGGCAATAGAGCCAGCCGGGAGTTACATAGTTGCCGGCATCGGTGATATATATGTCGCCGTTTACCGGATTCACCGCTATGGCGTAAGGCTTCTTCAGCGCCGTCATGATGTCGGCTGCCACAAAGCCGTCGCTGACCTTGGAGCGCGTGGCTGTGTTCACAATGGCTGTTGAGGCCACATCGCTCATGGTGATGTTGCTCCAAGCCGACGATACTATGTAGATGGAATCCCCTTTCAGGGTCATGGCCGACACCGGAGTGTCGATGGAATCGGTAACCACCCCTTTGGACGGGTTGTAGCAGTATAGCTTTGATTTGACGTTGTAATAGTCGCCTCGGCTCGACACCCACACATTGCCGTGTTTGTCGGCGATGACGTGGTTGAGGTTGATGGCCACCTTCACCTTTTTCACTTCCATGAAGGAGGCAATGTCAATCACGCTCATGGTGTTCTCATAGTTAGGCACCATGTAACCGCCTGAGTTGGCCACATAAAGCTTGTCGCCGCTCACCGCTATGCCGTCGGGCTGGAAACCCACCACACAGCGGCCCACTTCCTGCAGCGTGGCTGTGTCAATCTTTGCCACGAAGCCCTTCTGCGTGTAGTCGGGTTTTATCTCCACCGGTCCGGCGTAAGAGGTAACGTAGGCATAGCCTTTGTGGAACACGATGCTGCGGCAGTTGGGTATATCAATCTGGCCTATGCGCACGGCATCCTTGGCTCGCATCACCTCAATCTTGTTCGAACAGTTTATCACCGCCCACAGCTTGGAGCCGTAAATGGCCAGGTCATTGCCCACATCGCCCAATTCCATGGGCTGGTTGGGGTTGGCCGTCGCGTAGATGTTGCGCGTATAGACACCCGTGGAGAAGTCCATATAGTCGAGGGTGGATTTGTTGGTGCCCATGTTTCCCTCGTTGAGCATATAGAAGCCTTGCAGGGTATAACCATCCTGACCGGGAACGGGGATGGCAGGGTCCTGAACCTGGTCGGGAGTGGGCGGTATTACGGGGTCATCTTCGCGGCACGATGTCAGCGTTGTGCTCCCAAACAATATTATTGCTGCTGCGAATATGGTTATTGCTTTTCTTCGGGTCATGGTTAGTATTCCTTCTTTTTGTAATTTATTTTATATATCCCATTGCAGAATGACTTTGAAATTCCTTCCGGGCATGGGGTAGTTGAGAATCACTTCATACTGCTGGTTGAACAGATTGTTAATCTCCAGCGATGCCTTGAGGCGCGACTTGCCCGCCATGAAATGGTAGCTGAAAGCGATGTCGGAGGTGTACCAGGGTTGCTCGTGGTTTGCCGGGATGTTCGACGAGTTATGGTAACGCTCGCCAACATAGATGAACGAATAATTCATCTGCAGGCCTCGCCATGCCGCCTGCACTGTGGCCGAGCCGCTGTGGCGCGGTATGTAGGCTATCTGCCCTTTGTAAGTGCCTTCCGGCCCGATATTGTCGGCAGGGTCGGAATAATCCATTGCCCGCTGATAGGTGTAAGAGGCGCGGGCATTGAGGCTCACATTGCCGGGCAGCAGCAACTCGCACTGAGCCGTGAGGTCGAGACCCCAGATGCGCACCTTGCCGATGTTCATCATCATCCAGCGATACTGACCTGTGCCCTTCGGCACGGCTATTATCTTGTCGCTGATGCGGTTGTGATAGCCGTCGGCGCTCAGCGACAGGCTCTCAAACCACAAGGAGCTGAAGGTGAGGTCGTAGTTCATGCCCACATTATACTGTGTGGCATACTCCGGCTTCAGGTCCACATTGCCGATGTCGGTGTAATAGAGGTCGTTGAATGTGGGCATACGGAACGTGCGCTTGTAGAAGGCTCTGAGCGACGGGCCGCGGTCCATACCCGGTCGCCAGCTCAGGAAGAAGGCCGGTGTCCAGCGGGTGAGACTCTTGGTGCGGTGCCCAAGGTTCTCGCTGCCGTTTATTATCTGCGAGCGGTCTGTTACATGGCTCAGCAGCAACGAGCCTTGAGCCTTCAGCGGGCCGCGGCGCCACGCAGTGGCTATGGCGCCGAGCAGCGTATGCCGCACAGGCTTGGCAAAGTTGGCCAGCGATGCGGTGATATGGTTCCACTGATAATCCACGCTCACGTCTGCCTCCCAACCCGGTATGATGGTGTAGCAGTTGGCGCTCGATATGTAAAGCTCGTCCTGATGAAACTTGTTGTCGAGATACATCAGCGTGGTGTCGGGGTTGAGATAACGCATATAGTCGCGTGCATATTTGGCGTTGACTCGCGTCTCGTATTTGCCGAAGCGGCGCTGCCAGCTTCCCTGGGCAAAGAAATTGCGGTCCCATTGCTTCTGCGAGTTCTTCCACACGTTGTTGACGATGGCGCCGGGGATGCCACGGTCGGAGTCGTAGTAATAGACTTTGCCATACCAGTGCGAGTCAGTAACCTTGCCGAAGATGCCGGCTTCCACGCGCAGGGCATGAATCTGTCCGTTGCGACGCGTTGCCGTAGTGTCCCAGGCAAGCGAGCCGTCGGGCATCTTCTTGCGCAGAGTGAACTTATAACGGCCGTTGGCGTAGGTGTATTCCGAGTTGAGCGAAATGCTCACAGCGTCGCTGAGTTTCTGCTCTATGCGGAAGCTGGGATTGGCCAGTCCGAAACTGCCTGTGCGGAAAGTTACATTCAGATTGGTGCGTTTGCCGGCTGCGAAGCCGGGATGCTTCGTGGTTATGTACACCGTTCCGGCATTGCCGAAGTCTTTGGCGCCCTGAAAAACATTGCTTTTCTGCCCGTTGTAAAGGGTGATTGATTCTATATTGTCGAGCGAATAGCGCCCCAGGTCAATCTGTCCGTTCTGAGCATTGCCAAGCTGGATGCCGTCGTAGAAAATGCCTATGTGGTTTGTGCCCATCGACCGTATGTCGAGCGTCTTGACGCCGCCCACGCCGCCGTAGTCTTTCAGTTGCACACCGGCGAAATAGCGTATTGCGTCGGCCACCGAGTGCGAGTTGAGGCCCTGCAGCTGTTCGCCGCTAAGGGTCTGCGACGGTATCACCTCCTTGTTGCGGTTACGCTCGCCATATACCACCACTTCTTCCAGACTGCGGTTGAAAACAGAGTCAGAGGCGTGCGCCGCCGTAATGGTG
>FR897888.1:40946-48641 GCA_000437495.1 Prevotella sp. CAG:485 | reverse complement strand
CCGCCGTAATGGTGTCGGCGGCTGCCGTTGGAAATGCGGTATATGATGAATTAGCGGCACTGACACCGACGTTTTCTGTCAGAGTCAGAGCGGTTATCACAGCCAATGCGCTGAAGATTCTTCCTGATGCCTTCATTATCAGCTCAAAAAGACGCGCTCGGCCGGAAATAAGGGTTATCGGTGCCGGAAAAAATCAGGAAATCGCAGACAACAAAAAGCCGGGAGCCGTTACCATTTTGCAAAGCTGAGGCAAAGGCCATCGCAGCGATTCTGATGCGCGAGAATCCATGACGATGCAACAATTCCGGCACCACAGCTGGTATTCCGACTTCGCAGCTCCACACGCCTCCTTCCCTATGCATTTGCTCAGTGGATAAACCCCGTTTTGCGGGGTCTGTGGCGTGCTTCAAGGCTGACGTTACGGCAGCGGCCCTGTCCGGGACTCTCACCCGGTTCCCCGCTGCGTGCCTTTTGATGCCGCAAAATTAATATTTTCCTCTCTCCCGCACAAATCTTTTCACACGAAATTGCGCAGACAGTGTGCCTGCCGCTTTTTTGCCGCTTATTTGACAATTCAGGCAACTCAGACTGGCATAGAGTCCGGGTTGCCTGAATCGTAATGCTCCCTTAACGGGAAAATTTACTTAATCAGCAGTTCAATGCTTACGGTTCTTGTGGGATAAGAGCTCTCGCGCAGATGCAAGTCAACGCTCATCCTTATTTTACATGGCTTGGCAGGTTTTTTGGCGAACGACAAATACATCAGTCCCACAGGATGCAACATTCTGAGGTTATCTTTGGCGATGTCGCTCAGCTTCTTGTGGAAAAACACATCCTTTACACCATAGCGTTGCCCGGGCATGAAATTAAGCCTATATGTAGCGAGAGCGCTCTCTATGGCTTCCGAATTTTCGGGGTGTTGACGGTTCTCAGCTTCATATTCAGCAATACCTTCATACGGGCCGTTGCCTTTTGAGTTTTCATTGAGCCGATAGCCTTCCTGAATAAAAGGATATACAGACATATACGACAAATATGCCATCTCAGTTAAATTGCTTCCTGCCGGATGCTCCGCATCAAAATCTGTAAGGGCTTCTACTTTTGCGTCCGTAAAATCCTCAAACAGCGCCATAATGAAGTTGGAGTTATTGCAGATAGTGTCGTAGTCAGGTATTGACTCTTTTTTCAGGAAGAAAGAATTGTCGTTGTTTATGCGGTCCAGGTGTTGATCCAGATTCTTGAAGTCTTTATACGACTCGCGGTTTACTCTGCTTGGGAAATATCCTGTCTCAGCCCTCAGGGGAATCATGCGGTAATCCCAGACGCATTGAGGGTTGAGAGAGTTTAGACCCAGACATTCGTAATACCCCAAAATCAGACTTGGCATCGATTCGGATCTCTCCGGGCTGTTTCCTACAATCAGAGGATTCTCATCCTTGCCGTCATCCTTGTCGCAGCTTGTCAGCAAAGGCAAAGCGGCGAACATCACCGTCGCTATTGCAGTGATAATGATTTTTGCTTTCGTTTTCATGATGTAATTGACATTGGTTGGCGCAAAGGTGAAAAAACTTAGCAATTGTGCAGAAAGTTTATAGTTAAATATTGTTAATTTTTATCTTGCTGAATCACCGGCAGGCTTATCACTATAAGGCTCATAATTCTTATAATTCTAATAAGTCTTATAAGTCTAATAAGTCTAATAAGGCACATAAGAAACATAAGACACATAAATCACATAAGTTACATAAGTTATATTGCAGCGCATGGCGTCTCCGGCGAGCCCTTGAGGAAGTGTTGTGTGCAGCCTTAGCCGCAGTGTAACCATTTTTTTTACGCCCGGAAATTACCGCTGTAATGAAATATTCGAGGGGAAATGATAATTTTTTTTGCGCACTCAAAAATTATCTCTAAATTTGTATTACTAAAATACGTCACAAATGACACAAAATAGTAATATGCCGATTATCGCCAGGCCGATTTATTCTCAAAAGATAATTGAGTCGCGTCAAACATATGACTAATTACTCACGCTCTACGATACAAAAAAATTTTAACGATGTGGGCAGTGTTAACGGGGCGCACGGTGATTGGCGAAGGTGTTGGTGGCAAAGTGGATTGATGTGGGGCGCAAAAAAGGCACGCAAGATGCTTCCGGCGTGCCTTGGAGGAGTTGTCTTACCAAGATTCGAACTTGGACAGGCAGAACCAAAATCTGCAGTGCTACCATTACACCATAAGACAATCAGTGTGCCGAAGAGTTTCCCCCTTTCGGCGCCGCAAAGTTACTACTTTTTTTTTGAAGCGGCAAAATATTTTGGCTCAAAAAATAAAATTATCCCCAAAAACTTTTGCGTGCCAAATATTTTGATTAAGTTTGCGCACTTTTCCCCTTTATGTCGGCATATTGCGCGGCAAGGGGTTGTAAACCTGATAATCTAAACCATTAAGACATGTCGAAAACCAATTACAGTCTGTGTGCCAATGCAGTGGTCCGCTATCTGCAGAAGGACGCCGGAGAAATCACTCGCGAAGACCTTATGCGCTTTGCCACGGAAAACGGCATCCGCATGGTGAACTTCATGTACCCGGCCGAAGACGGTCGGCTCAAGACTCTCAACTTTGTTATTAATTCCGAAGAGTATCTGCAAACCATCCTTACCTTTGGTGAACGTGTTGACGGCTCAAGCCTTTTCCCCTCGTCGATAGAGGCCGGCAACAGCGACCTTTATGTGGTGCCGCGTTATGCAACGGCTTTCGTGGACCCGTTTGCCGAAATTCCCACACTGAGCATGCTCGCCTCCTTCTTCGATAAGGAGGGTAACCCGCTGAGCTCGGCTCCCGACCAGACCCTGCGCCGCGCCTGCAACGCCTTCCGCGAATCGACAGGCATGGAGTTCTACGCTATGGGCGAGCTGGAATATTATGTGGTGGCAGCTAACGATAATCTCTATCAGGCCACCGACCAGAAAGGATATCACGAATCGTCGCCTTTTGCCCATTTCAATCAGTTCCGCTGCCGCTGCATGGATCTGATAGCTCAGGCCGGCGGTCAGATTAAATACGGACATGCCGAGGTGGGCAACTTTGCCGCCAATGGCAAAATCTTTGAGCAGAACGAGATAGAATTCCTGCCCATTCCCGCCGTTGAGGCCGCCGACAATCTGATGATTGCCAAATGGATTATCCGCACCCTCGGCGCTCAGCTGGGCTACGACGTTACCTTCGCGCCCAAAATCACTACCGGCAAAGCCGGCTCCGGTCTGCACATACACTTCAAGATAATGAAAGACGGCCATAACCTCATGGTTGAGAATGGCCGCATCTCAGACGTGGCACGCCGCGCCATAGCCGGCATTCTGGAATATGCTCCGGCCATCACAGCCATGGGCAACAAAGTGCCGACCTCTTATCTGCGTCTTGTGCCGCATCAGGAGGCTCCCACAAGCGTATGCTGGGGCGACCGCAACCGCTCCGTTCTGGTGCGCGTGCCCCTGGGCTGGACCGGCGAAGGCGATATGTGTTGCGAAGCTAACCAACAGCAGGGTGCCACACAGACGGCTTGTCCCGAGCGTCAGACAGTGGAGCTGCGCAGCGGCGACGGCTCTGCCGATGTCTATGAGCTGATGGCTGCCATAGCCGTTGGCGCCCGCAAGGGCCTCGAAGACCCCAAAGCCCTTGAAAAGGCCGAACAGACTTACGTTAATGTGAACATACACAGCGAAGCGGGCAAAGAGAAACTCGCCACCCTGAAAGGGCTGCCCGACAGCTGCATGGCATCGGCCGACGCTCTGGAGAAGGTGCGCGGCGCCTTTGAAGAGAAAGAGGTGTTCGCACCGCGTCTCATCGACGGCATACTGCGTCAGCTGCGCAGCTACGATGACGCCGACTTGCGTGCCGACATAGCCGCCAACCCCGATTTGCAGAGCGAGCTCGTGGCACGCTTCTGGCATCGTTGAAAATGAACCGCTATCAGCGTCAGCAACAACTACCAGAGATAGGCGCCGGGGGGCAGAAGCTCCTCGGTGCCTCACGGGTTGTTATAGTAGGCTGCGGAGCCCTCGGCTCGGTGGTGGCTATGTATCTGGCAGGCGCCGGAGTAGGGGAGATTGTCATTGCCGATTTCGACACCCTCGATGTGTCGAATCTGCACAGACAGGTCTTTTATACCGAAGCAGACACCGGCAAGCCCAAAGTAGAGCTTTTGGCCGACCGGATGCGCCGTCTAAACAGCGACATCACCGTAGTCCCTGTAAATGAGTTCATCAGGCCCGAAAGGCTTCGCCAATTAGCTGCACAGGGCGATGTGGTGATAGAAGCCGGCGATAACCCCGACACCAAATACATGGTCTCCGACGTATGCCAAAGCCTCGACAAGCCCTGCGTCATCGGCGGCGTCAACGGCTGGCAAGGACAGTTGCTGACCTGTGTGTCCGGCGGCAAATATTACCGCGACGTCTTTGCCGAGAGTGCCGGCGCGGGATTTACGCCCTGTTCGCTTGCCGGAGTGGTTGGTCCGTTGCCAGGCACCATAGCCTCGCTGCAGGCCATAGAGGCAATAAAAATCCTTACGCGGCAGCCCGCGCTGAAACCGCAGCTGCTCCTTTTCGATGCCCTGACAATGAGTTTCAGCACCATAGCCCTCTGATATGCCCTCGCGGCGATGAAAAAATCAGAAAATTGAATCTGCCGAAATTTCAGCGACATAGCAACTCGGTGTGAAAAAATATTGAAAAAACTTGCTGAAAAATTTGCAGGGTATTGAAAAAAGCACTACCTTTGCAACGCTTTAGAGAAGAAAGCCCTTGGGCAGACGCTGTAAAGCGGTCAATCAAGCTTCAGTAGCTCAGTTGGTTAGAGCACCTGACTGTTAATCAGGGGGTCGTTGGTTCAAGCCCATCCTGAAGCGCAAGGAAAGAATGACCGCGAGGCCGTTCTTTTCTTGTATAAAGTCGTTTGGTCTTATTGTCTTCCTCACTCCCGGCGCATTGCAAAGCACATTGCAAAGCACGTCAGAGTACGTCAGCCGGAGATTCATTCCCTCCTCAGGAGTGTCAAAACCACAGGGGAAAACCAAAACTAACAATTGATTCAAAATGAAAGAAATGAAACGAATAGCAATACTTATAATAGCGATGATGGTGACAATGCCGGCAATTTGCGCTATAAGCCTCGTCATCTCCGATAGGCAGAAAGAGAACCTGAAAGGCCCGGTAAAGTCCGTCAGAGAATATTTGCTGAGCAAGCAGAAGTATTATGACGCCGACACCGTGGCGCTCTATAAGAAACTCGGCAAGGAGCTCCCCAAGTATCAGAAAGAACTCTTTACCGACACCCGTTTCGACCGTCAGGGCCGCAAAACGTATGAGTATGATGCCGTGTTCGAGCGCACCAACAAGTACGTCTATGGCGTTGACGGCTCAATGCTTCCCACCCTGCAGAACACCAAATACTCCGACGGCAGCAGCCGCCGGTATGAGATTGTGCAGGACAGCAACGGCTTTCCGCAGACGGGAAAAGCCGTCAACGGCGACAATGACGTAATCTTTACAGAGACCTACACTTACAGCAAACTTGCCAACGGCAACCTGCAGATGACCGTGAGGCATCGTGACGCCGCTTCTGGCAATGAAAGCGTTACCATGATGGTGCTTCGGCCTGACAAGACCATAGCAGAGCTGATAATGGGCAGACATATCCTGATGGATGAGAACGAAGAGCCTACGGAGATAAAGACCAATTCGGAACATATCTTCATACAGCACAATGGCAACACCGATATAAGCGGCATATACGTCAACGGTCAGTTCAAAAAGCAAGTTGAGAGAGTAAAAGACCAATATGGCAATATGGTGAAGAAGACCAATTACAAGCATGACGGCGAGGTAACTACCTACACCTATAAGTACGACTCCCACGGCAACTGGATTTCGATGACAAGCTCGTCAGGCAACGGGGAGCCGTCGGTCTACATACGCGAAATTACCTACTATTAATACCCCATTAAACCCTCTGTTTAACCCTTTTTTGGACTTCGGCAACAAAAGGATAGCGAAAAATTTGTATCTTTGCAGCCGGTAGAATAAAATGGCAAAGACAGCGAAGCAAGAAGAGATACAGGAGGAACAAACAATAGTGTCGGAAAATAACGTCGCGGGTGCCGGGTCGTATGACGAGGAATCGATAAAGCACCTCAGCGACAAAGAGCATATACGCCTTCGTCCCGGTATGTACATAGGCAAGCTGGGCGACGGCAGCCATTCCGACGACGGCATTTATGTGTTGCTCAAGGAGGTGATAGACAACTCCATTGACGAGTTCAACATGAAGGCCGGCAAACGCATAGACATCCGGCTCGACGAGGAAACAGGCCGCGTGTCGGTGCGCGATTACGGACGCGGCATCCCTTTGGGCAAAGTCATTGACGTGGCGTCCATAATCAACACCGGCGGCAAGTTCGACAACAAGAATTTCCAGAAGTCGGTGGGTCTTAACGGCGTTGGCCTGAAAGCCGTAAACGCCCTGAGCGCCGAGTGCGTGGTAACCAGCGTGCGCGACGGCAAGAGCGTTACGGTGAACTTCGAGCGCGGCGACGTGGTGAGCGAAAACCAGTCGGCGCCGGCCGATACCAAAGACAGCAACGGCACCTTTGTGGAGTTTTTGCCCGACAGCCAGCTGTTTGGCAAATTCAAATTCCGTATGGAGTATGTGCGCAACATGCTCAGCAACTATTCGTATCTGAATTCGGGGCTGACGCTGACCCTCAACGGCGAGCGCTTTTTCAGTCGCCACGGATTGCTCGACCTGCTTGAGGCGAATCTCATTGGCGATACCCTCTATCCCATAATTCATCTCAAAGGAGAAGACATAGAAGTGGTGCTCACCCACACCGACCATTACGGCGAGGAGTATTATTCCTTTGTCAACGGCCAGTACACACCCCAGGGGGGTACCCATCTGGCAGCCTTCCGCGAAGCCATTTCGCGTACCATAAAAGAGTATTCCGACAAGAATTACGAATATGCCGACATCCGTTCGGGCATAGTGGCGGCAGTGGCCGTCAGGGTGCAGGAGCCGATGTTCGAGTCGCAGACCAAGACCAAGTTGGGCAGCCGCACGGTGGCCCCCAACAGCGACCTGACCATAAACAAGTTCGTGGGCGACTTCATCAAGAAGGAGTTGGACGATTATCTGCATCGCCACACCGAGACCGCCGACGCCATGATGGCCAAGATAGCCGCCACCGAGAAAGAGCGCAAGGCAATGGCGGGAGTGGCCAAGCTGGCCCGCGAAAGAGCCAAGAAGGTGAGTCTGCACAACAAGAAGCTGCGCGACTGCCGCGTGCATTACAACGACACCCTGAAAGGCACAAAAGCCACCAAGGAGGGCGACGACAAACGCAACATCTCGTCCATCTTCATCACCGAGGGCGATTCCGCATCCGGCACCATCACCAAAGTGCGCGATGCCGAGACACAAGCCGTGTTCTCGTTGCGCGGCAAGCCCCTGAACTCCTTCGGCCTCACCCGCGAAGTGGTGTATAAGAACGAGGAATTCAATCTGCTTCAGGCAGCTCTCAACATTGAAGACGGCATAGAGGGCCTGCGCTATAACCGCGTCATCATAGCCACCGACGCCGACGTTGACGGCATGCACATCCGCCTGCTCATCATCACCTTCTTCCTGCGCTTCTTCCCC
>FR897888.1:29959-40888 GCA_000437495.1 Prevotella sp. CAG:485 | reverse complement strand
CCCCGCTCTTCCGCGTGCGCGACAAACGCAAGGAGAAGCGAGTGAAGACACGCCGCGGCGGTGACACCGGCGCCACTTATTGTTACAGCGAGGAGGAACGCCTCAAGGCTATTGCCAAATTAGGCGACAACGCCGTGATAACACGCTTCAAAGGCTTGGGTGAGATAAACCAGGAGGAATTTGCCGATTTCATCGGCGAGAATATGCGTCTTGACCAGGTGAAGATTCATCCCGGAGACCCCGTTGACCGCCTGCTGGAATTCTATATGGGCAAGAATACGCCCGACAGGCAGAACTTTATCATTGACAATCTGCGCGAGGAGGTGTAACACCTTCCCGCCGACATCGTTATTAATACAGAAATATGCGGACAGCTTTCTTTGCAGGCAGTTTCAACCCCTTCACCCCGGGGCACGCCGACATTGTGGAGCGCGGACTGCGCCTTTTTCACAAGATTGTGATTGGCATAGGCGTGAACAATGAAAAACCCGGCAGCATGGACACGGCACGCCGGCGGCTGCAGGATATCGCGAAACGATATGCCGAAGAGCCTCGCGTCAGCGTCATGCTTTACAGCAACCTCACTGTGGAAGCTGCCCGAGAGGCCGGAGCCTGCTGTCTGTTGCGCGGCGCCCGTTCGGGTGTGGACTTTGAGTATGAGCGCAACATAGCCGACGCCAACAGGCTGCTCGACCCCGACCTCGACACAGTGATACTCCCGGCGCGCCCCGAACTGGCCTGCATCTCGTCGACGCTGCTGCGCGACCTCGCCGCTCACGGCCGCTCGTTGCCAGGCTGCACGGCAGCGTCTGATACAGAATAGCAGGGAGCTGACGTAAAAACCCCCGGTGTTGATACAGCACCATATACCACAGAGCGACGCTGATACGTTAGTTTAACAGATACAATCGAGAAAACCCTATATGAAGAAAATACTCATAGTGCTGACGGCACTCGCCGCAGGCCTTGTGATAAGTGTGGCCCGTTCGCCCCTTTCGCCCAACGACAAACTGCGTGTGGCCGAAAGCCTGGTGGCCAACTATTATGTTGACACGGTGAACGAAGACAAGATAGTGGAGGCCGCCATAGTGGGTATGCTCAAAGAGCTTGACCCGCACTCCTCTTACAGCAATCCCGAAGAGACAAAAGCCATGAACGAGCCGCTGGAAGGCTCCTTCTCGGGCATAGGCATCAGCTATAATCTGAATCAGGACACCCTCTATGTGCTTCAGGTAATCAGCGGCGGCCCGTCGGAGCGCGTGGGCATACTTCCCGGTGACCGTGTGATAGCTGTCAACGACACGTCGATTGCCGGGGTGAAGATTTCCACCTCAAAGATTATGAAGAAGCTTCGCGGCCCCAAAGGCACCAAAGTGAAGCTGCGTGTGCTGCGCCGCAACGCCGGCAAAGCCGACCAGTTCATAGACTTTGTGGTGACGCGCGCCGAGATACCCATCCACAGTGTTGACGCCGCCTATATGGCCGACGACAAAACCGGTTACATAAGGCTCAACAAGTTTGCCGCCACCACTCCCGATGAGTTCCGCGAGGCAGTGAAGAAACTGCGCAAGCAGGGCATGGAGAATCTGATACTCGACCTCACCGACAACGGCGGCGGCTATCTCAGTGCCGCAACTGCGTTGTTGGGCGAGATGCTTACTCCCGGTTCGCTGACCGTGTATACCGAAGGCGAAAACTCGCGCCGTCAGGACATCAAAGCCAACCCCAAAGCCCTTCTTCCCCTGTTTGGCAAAGGCAGGCTTGTGGTGATGATAAATCAGTATTCGGCCTCGGCAAGCGAGATTCTGTCGGGAGCTGTGCAGGACTGGGACCGCGGTCTCACCGTGGGGCGCCGCTCCTTCGGCAAAGGCCTGGTACAGAGGCCCTTCCCCTTCCCCGACGGCTCTATGATTCGCCTGACGATAGCGCACTATTACACCCCCACGGGCCGCGACATTCAGAAACCCTACACCAAAGGAAACCGCGATGAGTATGCCAAAGACATCATCACACGCTATAACCAGGGCGAGCTGCAGCATGCCGATTCCATTCATTATGCCGATTCACTGAAGGTGCATACCCTGAAGCTTGGACGTCCCATATACGGAGGCGGCGGCATCACCCCCGACGTCTTTGTGCCCCTCGACACTACTTTCTATTCCGACTATTACAGAGACCTGAATGCCAAAGGGCTGATTAACCAGTTCGCCATACGCTACACCGACACCAACCGCAAGAAGATAAAGGCTGAATACAAGGATGCCAACGCCTTTGAGCAGCGCTTCAACATCACCCAGGCTATGATAAACGAGCTTGTGGAAATGGCTAAAAAAGAGGGCATAGAGCCTAAGCCTGAGATGCTGAAACGGTCGGAGCCGACCATCAAAAACGTCATCAAGGCCATCATAGCCCGCGACGTCTATGGCGACGACAATCTCTTCTACAGGATTCTGAACTCAAACAACGACATCTACAAGGCGGCGCTGAAGCTGATTACCACCGATGAATATGATGCCAAGCTGAAGCGTCCGGAGCTTATAGACCTCTGAGGTGCATAGCAAGCCATGAAAAAATTACTGACTACAGCGGCGGCGCTCACGGTATATGCCATGGGCGCGGCCGCTTTGCCTGCCGGAGTGTTGCCCGACACGGTCGTCAACATAGAATCGCAGCTGATATTGGAGCGGCTGCCGCAGTTTGTGTATACCGACACGGCGCCGTCGCTGCCCGTCTCACCTCTGATTTATACGGAGGCTGTGTATGACTCGCAACCCCTGCTGCGGCTTTCCGTGCCGACCACGGTGATGCCTGTGCGCAAACCCCTTTTTGCCGACTCGCTGCTGAATCCGCAATGGCTCGGTGAGGCCACCGCCCGGTGGAGGGCATCGCGTTATCTGCAACAGCGCCTGATGACCGGTCCGGCGCACAGCATAGACTATTTTGCCTGGGAGCTGCCCGACCCGCCCGAACTGGCCCCTATCACAGAAGCCCCGGTGATGCCCGCCATGGAGTCGATACCCGAAGCCCTGCCGAGCATGACGTCAACCCCCGAAGAGGTGATAAAACCCCGCCATTGGCTGCATATCATGGACTTCGGCATGCAGTTCTCGCAGGCATACTTGTCGCCCAACTGGTATCAGGGCGGCGACAACAGTCTTACGGTGCTGGCAAACGCCCGCTGGAACGTGAAGCTGAACCAGAATTATCATCCTAACCTGCTGTTGGAAAGCAACTTGCAGTATAAGCTCGGATTATATTCCACGCCTCACGACGAGGAGCATAAGTATGCCATATCCGAGGATTTGTTCCAGTATAACCTCACGGCCGGTCTAAAAGCCTTCCGCCACTGGTACTACAGCTTCTCGTTTCTGTTCAAGACTCAGCTGCTCAACAACTACGCCTCGAACAGCAAAGAGCGCAAAGCCTCGTTCCTGTCGCCCGGTGAGCTGAACCTCGGCCTGGGTATGACATACAAGAAGGAAGACAAACGGCGCAAGATAGTCTTTCAGACCTCCATTGCCCCGGTGTCGTATAACCTGAAAACATGCATCGACAGCAACATTGACCCGACCCTTTTCAACATCAAGGCAGGCCGCAAGAGCAGTAGCGAGATAGGTTCGAATGCCGAGCTGACAATGACCTGGCAGTTAGCTCCCAACATCAGCTGGAGGCAGCGACTCTATCTCTTCAGCGATTACGACTATTTCACCGGCGACTGGGAGCATACGTTCAATTTCACCATCAACCGCTTTCTGTCGACGCAAGTGTATCTGCACGGCCGATACGATACCTCGGCGCCCGGTAAAAGCAAAGGCTGGAAGAAGTGGATGCTTAAAGAGATTCTCAGCTTCGGCTTCGCTTACAGCTTCACCACGGTGCCTCCTAAGAAATAGTGGGAAGAAACGAGCTGACGGAGAAGAGAGGAGAAGAAGCGAGCTGACGGAGAAGAGAGGGGAGGAGATGAGCAGATGGTGAAGAGAGGGGTAAGAGAAAAATAGTGAAGAAATAGGGCCCTGAAATTTGCAAGAGCGCCAATTTCTTTGTAACTTTGCATATCAAGGAATTACAGCGCGATGGGAGATAGGGAAACAGGGCGTCAATCAGAGAAAGACAAAGTTTTGCAGGGCAAAACGCGTCAGTCTGACGATGAGACCGCATCAGCAGTCCGAGAGCCGAAGTCTGCAAAGGCTTCCGGCAGCAAGGGCTTGCTGAGGCGGGCAAAGCTGTTTCTGATAGCCGATTTCCTGGTTGTGATTCTTGTCTTTCTGGGGGCAGTATGGTATGCCGTCAGAGAGTACATGGAGACACCGCCGTATCTGGACGAAGCCAGATTTCCGGTGCGTGGCATAGACATATCGTCGCATAACGGTATGATGAATCTGGAGGCAGCTCGTGCCGACGGCATCGAGTTTGCTTTTATCAAAGCCTCGGAGGGCGAGAGCTTCGGAGACCCGAACTTTGCCCTCAACCACGAAAAAGCAACGGCAGCCGGAATGAAAGTCGGCGCCTATCACTTTTTCAGATTCGATGTGGAGGGAGTGCCGCAAGCCATCAATTTCCTCAAAAGGGTGGGCAACAGGAATCTGGACCTCGGCCTGGTGGTGGATGTTGAGGAAACCGGCAATGCCAAGGGTGTGGACCCGGCGCTGATTACCGACCGTCTGTCGGCAATGGTGGAATATCTGAGCATGAAGGGTTATCACGTAACCCTCTATTCCAACCGCGACGGGTATTATGAGCTGATCGACAACAGCTTCGGCGACCGACCGCTGTGGATATGCTCCTTCTCCAATCCGCCCATTGCCAGGGACTGGTCTTTCTGGCAATACAGCCACAAAGGGCGCGTAAAGGGTATCAACGGCAACGTTGACCTCAACGCGTTCAACGGCTCCAGGAACGAGTGGTTTGACCATCTCAGCAAAATGCACGGTGAACAATTTGACCTGCATAATAAAAGTTACAGGCACTGAGAATCCGGCGTTGACAACAGCATTGAAGCAACATTGACAGCAGGGTTGAAAACAAAGGGTTGAAAGGCGTAACAGGGTGAGCAATAAAATGACACATTATACGTTAAAGAAACGGTGAAGTAGTGTTCGGTTGAGATTCGTCGCAACCGCCCATATATGTAACCCGGAATTTAAACAGTAACCGGATTGATTATGAAACGACTATTTAACAACATAACCCGCAGGGGATTGCAAGTCATATTGCTGGCGGTTTCGGTATTGACAGTTATCGGAGCTGCCGAGGCTATGCCTGTGGAGCATTATGCGGCCAACTCGCGTCTGGCTTCCGGACGCTGGCGCAAGGTGGAGGTGAAAACCACCGGCATGCAGTTGATTACAAATGCTCAGCTGAAGACCATGGGCTTCAGCAACCCCGCCAAGGTGAACGTTTACGGTTATGGTGGCCGCAAGGTCAGCGATTTGCTGAATACCAACAAATATGTTGACGACGTGCCTCAGCAGCCTGTGGTGCGCACCGCCGACGGCATTATCTTCTATGGCGTCAACACCATGAGCTGGGAGCTCTTTTCCAACCGCAACACACCGTATAAGCCGATTCTGAATCCGTATTCGCTCAACAGCTATTATTTTGTGTCGGATGTGGAGCCGGACTCGGTATTCGAGATGCCGGTGCTGAACTGGCAGCCCAACGAGACGATAGAAGAACATACCACCACTTTTGTGGAGCGTCTGCTTCACAAAAAGGAGGAATATGCCCCGTCGAACACAGGCAACTGGATGCTTGGGGAGGATTTTACCCAGCAGAACACCCGCGAGTTTAAATTCAAACTTCCCGGTCTGGCCGATACTTCCGCCGCTTTGATGATAGGTTTCGGCACCCACACCAGGATGGCGGCTTCGAGCTACACCGTGTCTGTCGACGGTCAGCCATTGGCTGAGGAGACGGGTATGACAATTCCACTCTGCGACGGCGACGCGCAGTTTATTAATTACAACCTCTGCCCCGTGCTTGTGCCTGTGGCAAAAGAGGATATGACGGTTTCAATAACCTACAAACCCGGCGGCACCTTGTACCTCGCCCGTCTCGGTTTCATTGAAGTCAATTACAACCGCAAGCTCGACATCACCGACGGCCCGCTGACATTCTACAACACAGCTCACTATAACCTGCCGTGCGTATATGAGATTTCGGGCGCTACGGAGCAGACCCAGATATGGGACGTGACCAAGCCCGAGGCTCCGGCACGTATTGAATACAAGCTTGAAAACGGCAAAGCCCTCTTCTCGCCCGGAGTATCGTCATATCGCGAATATGTGGCCTTCAATCCGGGTACTGTAAAGACGAACCCTACGCCGGTTAACGCATATATAACGAACCAGAATGTTCATGGCCAGGATGTGCCCGATATGGTGATAATATCGCCGCGCGAATACCTGGAGCAGGCTAAGCGTATTGCAGAAATGCACGACCGCCTGGACGGCATGGATACCTATATCGTTACTCCGGAGGCTCTGTATAATGAATTCTCGTCGGGCGCTCCTGACGTTACGGCCTATCGCAAGGCACTGAAAATGTGGTATGACCGCGACCCGAAGAAATTGAAATACTGTCTGATACTGGGCCGTCCCACTTACGACCAGCGTCAGATAACGAATGATGTGAAAACAAATTATCCGCGTCCGCTGATATATCAGTCGCCGGGTGAAGAGACAGCCGATATGTTCCATTCAAGTTTTACATCGAAAAGCTTCTCTATTTGTACTGACGACTATATTGTGATGCTTGAAGACAATAACAGGAGCTCGATAGAACTGGCAAATCTGGATTTGTCGATTGCTGTGGGACGAATGCCTTTCAGAGGCGTTGAACATGCACGCCAAATGGTGGACAAGCTGATTAATTATTGCGAAAATCCCAAATTGGGACCTGCGCGAAATACTGTTACTTTGGTGGCGGACGACGGCGACCACCTTGACCATCTGAGGCAGACACTGGACAGCTGGGATATTCTGCTGCAAAACGGCGGCGAAAAACTGCTGTATAAGCCTATATTTTTGAGTACTTTAAAGCCCACAATGACCACTACGGGCAAGGAGTTCCCGACTTTGAAAGCAGAGTACATGAGGAGTCTGGAGAAGGGCACCGGTGTTGTCTGGTATATAGGCCATGCCAATCCCCGCGAATGGACGCACGAGAATTTCTTCACTTACACCGATATCTGTAATCTCGATAATACATACTGGCCGGTATTTATGACGGCAACGTGTGAATTTACGCGTTGGGATGCCAATGATGTGTCGGGCGGAGAGATTTTGTGGAGCCATCCGGAATCGGGCGCCATAAGCCTGATTTCTACAGTCCGTACAGCTTTTATGAGCGGTAATGACCATATTACACAAAGTATGAGCCGGTATTTCTTCAGCAAGGACAGCGCCGGCCGAACTTTAAGTATAGGCGAAGGACTGAGGCTGGCAAAAAACAATACAAAAGATGACAACAACAATCTGATATATCAGGTTATAGGCGACCCGGCTATGCGCCTGAGTTTGCCAACGATGAACGCTGAAGTGGAAATCCTCGGAGGCGTGAACCCGGACACCGTCAACGCACCTGATTACCCTATATTCAAGGGAGGAAGCACGGTTAAGTTCCAGGGTGTGGTGAAACGCGGCAAAAATGTGGCGCGTGATTTCAACGGCACAATGTGCCTGACGCTGTATGACGCCGAACGTGTGGTAACCACGCAGGATGAAACTCAAAAAGAGCCTCTCGATTTCAATGCCCGCACAAACAAGCTGTATGAGGGCCGAGTAAAGGTGGCTCAGGGTCGCTGGGAGGCTGAGATACCTATCAGCGCCGATATTGAGAACAACTATCAGCCGGCTTCACTATATATGTATGCTTACTCCGACGAAGGGCAGGAGGCAAACGGCATTTGTCAGCAATTCTATGTTTACGGCCTCGATGAGCAACAGGCAGACAACGAGGGTCCGGAGATTACCGGCATGGGTCTGAACACGTACAACTTCAAAAACGGCGACCACGTAACGGCGAATCCTATCTTCTTCGCCTCGTTCAAGGATGAAAGCGGCATCAACATATCGAAATTGGGCATAGGCACCACAATGGAGATATGTATTGACGATAAAGATTATTATACCGACCTGACGGAGTATTATCTGCCGAGCACGGATGATAGCTTTGCAGGCTCGCTGGCCTATCCGCTCAGCGACCTGGCGCCGGGACGCCACACCCTGTGCTTCAAGGTATGCGACAATCTGGGCAACGCCACTACCAAGTCGCTGGAGTTTGCCGTTTCGGTGAACAAGAAACCGATACTCTATGATGTAACCACCGACTGTAACCCGGCCACCACATCGGTAACCTTCACCCTGATGCACGACCGTCTGAGCGAGGTTACGGAGAGCAATGTGGCAGTGTATGACCTGAGCGGCCGCAAGATATGGACCGGCAAGCTGTCGGGTCGTGTGCATGACCTGGAGCAGGGCGGCTCAACGGTGAGCTGGGATCTGACCGACGGCAGCGGACGGAGAGTGCCGCGAGGCATCTATCTCTATCGTGCCACCATAATGACAGATGAGGGCATCTCGGTGTCGAAAACCAATAAACTGGCGGTAACAGCTCAATAATTGCAGAGATGAAGGTGCTGGCAATGACCGACACGGAACGAACGGACGGGCCGAGGGAGCCTCGGAGCATCCTCGCCCTTACCGACGCTTCGGTGCTGACAGGAGGGAAACCCCTCTTTCTGCCTCATGCAGAGCACAGCTATGTAATGAGCTTTTCGGCCGGCATACTCACGGTGAATACGGGCAAGAAGATTGCGCCTCGTTTCACCGACCGTTACTGCGGCAGCCTCACCATAGCAGCTGTGCTGTGGGATATGGATGAGCTGGCGCGTTGTCGCGCGTTAGGCTTGCCATACACGACGGCTTGCAGCTTCGACTTCAGTGTGCCGCGCGGCGCCACAGTGCCGTTCAGCGCCGAGGTTATGGACGCGCTGCAGATAAGCATAACGGCAGGCGGCGAGAGCGTGCAGTGGCAGACGGCCACCGACGCTCCCGACTGGCGTAACCGCCTCAGCGAGATGAGCCGTTTGTTTACCTTCCGTACCGGCGATTTGATTTTGCCGGCTCTCGGAAAGGGACTTTCTGTGAAAATAAATGACCACGTATGTGGCAAATTCATAAATACGAACAATCTGACATCTGACAAGATACTCGACTTTAACATCAAATGAAAACGATAAGATTTTTAATTTTTGTTCTTTTGGCGGCCGCAAGCTCAACACTGTGGGGTCGCGATTTGACATTCAGTGACCACTCGCAGATAACCGAGGGGAAATGGGTTAAGATAGGTACTCCGAAAAACGGCATCTATGCCATCAGCTATGCCAAATTGCGCGAGATGGGTTTCAGCGACCCTTCAAAGGTGAGGGTTTGGGGCGAAGGCGGTGAGATGTATCCCCGCGACTTCATCAACGCCACCACACTGAGCCGTCAGATTCCCGACACCATGCCGCAGATTGCCTGTATGCACCGCGACAATAAGTTGTATTTCTACGGCCGGGGTCCGGAAAATCTGTCGTGGGAATATGACGACACTTATGAGTCCGGCGGTTTGTTTGTGAACAAAGGTCAGAACATTTATACCAAACAGGGAGTGTACTTCCTCTCAGACCAGGGCCCGGAGAAATCCGTAAAGGCGATGGATGTGAGCAGCTCCGTTACCTCCAATCCGGTGAAAGTGGGACAGGCTTATTTCTATCATGAAAAAGATATTACGCAGGGCAACAGCCACAGCGGCCAGACCTTCTGGGGCGAGGCCTTTGCAGCCACCGACAAGCTGCGGCAGAAATTTCAGTACACCATGCCCGGCCTCGTCGACACCCTTCCCGGCGCGCTTAACGTGCGTTTCTGCGGCCTGAGCTGGGGCGCCTCGTATCTGGAAATAGCAGTGGACGGCAATGACATTGCATCGTCATATATTGAGCCGCGTCCGGATGCTTATTGCTATGTGAAAGAGAACAGCATAAACCGCTATACGCTGCCCAAGCTGAAAGAGAAAGGCGAGATTGAGCTTTACTGGAGTCAGATTTCACTGTATCAGGCACAGGCTTACCTCGATTATCTGCTGATGACGTATCCGCGCCGTCTGCAGTTTGAGCCGGGCGAAAAGCAGTTTGCCGTGCAGACCGTGATAACCGATACTCCGGCGGTAACAATACCTTCTGACAACGACGTTATGGTATGGGATGTTACCGACAACCGCAACCCGCGTTATCTGGTCAATGACAAGGGCATTGGCCTGGTGCCTTACGGACCGCGCCAGTTAGTCTATTTCCGCAGCGGCGAAGCATTGCCCGAGCCCACTGTGATAGAAAGCGTGCAGCCTGAGGATTTCAGAGCCCGTTTGCTGAACGAGAATCCCGAATACATCATCCTCACCACCGAGGCCTTCCGCACCCAGGCCGAGAAGCTGGCCGATTTCCACCGTCAGCACGACGGCACACGCATCAGCGTGGTAACCAACAAAGACTGTTACAACAGTTTCTCGGCCGGCCGCCCCGACCCCATGGCCTACCGCACAATGCTGCGTATGGTCTATGAGAAGAAGAACAACCGTTTGCGCGGCGTGCTGCTCTATGGCCCGCAGCGCAGCGATGTGCGCGGCCTGAACGGTGCCGACGCTCCCGACGCTCTCATCGTTTATCAGAACCCGTCGGCCGACCGTGTTGCCAACTGGCTGGCTCTGACCGACATTTATGGCATGTTCAGCGATTATCTGCGCACATATATAGAAACAGAGCAGATGAGCATTGCCGTGGCGTCGCTGCCTGTGCTGAGCGAGAGCGAGGCTGAGCGCTATTATAATAAGGTGGTGAACTACACCTTCGACGACTCCCGCGCTTACTGGCTCGAACGCGTGCTGCTCACC
>FR897888.1:15773-29948 GCA_000437495.1 Prevotella sp. CAG:485 | reverse complement strand
GCGTGCTGCTCACCGCCGATGACAAAGACGGCAACAGCCACCTTGACCAGTCGAACATCCTTGGCAACGAGCTTAACCGCTATTCGGGCAACAACCTTACCCTCGACAAAGTACACGTTGGAGAGTTCGGCTACCCCGAGGTCAAACGCCCCATTTACAACGCATTCAACGAGGGCTTCTCGCTGGCCGAATACATAGGACACGGCTCATGCACCCAGTTGGGTCATGATGTGGCCATCTTCAACTCGTCGGACATGAGCATGATAAACAACAGACGCCTGGGTCTGATGGCCTTTGCCTCGTGCGAAATGTCGCTTTACGAACTTGGCTGGCGCGGCGTTGCAGAGCATTTGGTGCTGTCGACCAACAGCGGCCTCATAGGCAGCCTCGGCACAGTGCGCACCGCCTTCTCGGGCGATAACTTCGCGTTCATGCGCAACTTCGGCCGTATGTCGACCTCCCTCTATGACAGAAGCACCGGCCGCTGCGAGGAATTGGGTGAGATAGTTCGTCGCACCAAGAATGAGACCTCCGGCTATCTGGGCAAATACAAGTATCATCTGATTTGCGACCCGATGCTGCGTTACATCCGTCCCACGCTGAAGTTTGCCGTTTCCGAGACCCCGTCAGTGGTGAAACCCGGCGACGAATATACCTTCTCCGGCAGCGTCACTACGCCGGCCGGCATGAACGTGCAGGACTTCAAGGGCGAGATGGTGATGAAATGGTACGAGCCTTCGTACATCAGCAAAGCCAAGAGCAAGATTGCCAAAGACCCGGGCAATGTGGAAGTGGAATATGACCACACAGCCTTTGCCGTAGAGTCGTTTAACGTTGCCGACGGACGCTTCAGCATCAAGGCCAACGTGCCCGAGATGACCCGCTCGTATATTGGTGACACCATACGCGTCAGCGTGGTGGCATACGACCCCGACAAACGCCTGGGCGGCAGCTGGAACTTCAACGTAGTGGTAGACTCAACCACAAGCACAACTCCCGGCGTGGACAATCAGGCTCCCGTGATAGAGAGCATGATGGCAGAAGGTCAGCATGAAGGCGATATGCTCCCCTCGGCTTTCACCCTGGTGGCCGACGTTACCGACAACACCGGCATAAGAATTGACGAAAAAGCTATCGACGGCCCGCTGATGATGACCCTCGACGGCAAGACTATGCCCACCGGCATCGCCAACTTCGTGAAGATGGAAAATGGCGCCAAGCGTATGATTCTGCGCTATCCCATGGAGGCCCTTGGCTCTGGACGCCACAGCGTGATACTGAGCGTAACCGATTACGCCGGCAACATCACCCGTCAGGAATTCAGCTTCGAGGTGGGTACTTCGGAGCAAATCACCGCCCCCTTGCTGGCAGAGCGCGCCTGCCGCGAACAGGCCACATTCACCCTCGAGGCTGACGTGCTGCAGAGCATCGGCGACAACGCTCAGCTTGTGGTAACAAACGCATTGGGCAAAATCATCCGCATCCAGAACTGGTCAATGCAGGGTGAGAACGTATGGAAGCTCAACGACACCAAGAATGTGCAGGTGGCTCCCGGCCTTTATAAAGCCTTTGTCCGCTTCACCGACTCTTACGGCCGCAGCGCAGTAACACAGGGCGTCTACGTTCCCGTGCTGGGCAAGAACAGCGTTATGCAATAAATGGCCGCATAATGAGTTAATAACTTAGAGAGGGCCAACACCTCTCCGGTTAAACAATGAAGAAAATTCTAATCTGTCTGTCAGTCCTGATGCTCATGGCACCTTGTGTGGCAGTGGCTCAGGGCGGCAACGATGACATCAAGGAAAATGATTTCAACCCGGTGAACACCGGTGTTACCACGTTAGGCATAGCCCCCGATGCCCGTTCCACGGGTATGGGCTATCTTGGCGCGGCCACAGATCCTGATGTCAACTCTCAATACTGGAATCCGTCGAAGTATGCGTTCGGATATTCGCAGGGTGGCCTGGCGCTGAGCTACACACCGTGGTTGCGTAAGATTGTCAACGACATCTTTCTGGCCGAGCTTACCGGCTTCTGGAAACCCGGCAGCGGCGACAATCAGGCTATCTCAGCCTCGTTCCGCTACTTCTCGCTGGGTGAGGTAACCTTCGGCGGCAACAGCACAGGCGGAGGCACCGTGCAGACCATCAATCCTTACGAAATGGCCTTCGACGTGGGCTATTCGCGCAAACTCTCGGAGAAATTCTCCATGGGCGTTGTGCTGCGTTATATCCTGTCGGACCTTTCGTGGACCGACACCTATACGTCGGAGTCGAACTCGGCGGCGTCAGCCTTCTCGGCCGACATTTCCGGATATTACGTTTCGTATCCCATGATAGGACGCAACGAATGTCAGTTTGCCTGGGGCTTCAACATCTCCAACATCGGTACGAAGGTGAGCTATGACCATGGCGCCAACAACGCCTTCCTGCCCACCAACCTGCGCATAGGTGCCAACTTTATGTTCCCGCTCGCCGATTACCACACATTGGCGTTCGGCGTGGATGCCAACAAGCTGCTTGTACCCACCAAGCCGCGCTCCAAAGACTACGACATGACAACCCCCGAGGGTCAGCTTGAATATGAGGAGGCTGTGCAGAAATGGAACGACCAGAGTCCCATAGCCGGCATCTTCAAGAGCTTCAGCGATGCCCCCGGCGGCTTCAAGGAGGAGCTGCAGGAGATAACCTGGAGCATCGGCGCCGAGTATGCCTATAACCAGCAGTTCTTCGGCCGCATGGGCTACTATTACGAGAATGCCAACAAGGGTGGCCGTTCATACTTCGGCTTCGGTGCCGGCTTCAGCCTCAATGTGGTGCGCCTCGACGCTTCGTATCTGTTGGCCACGTCGCAGAACTCGCCTTTGGACCAGACCCTGCGTTTCACCTTGAGCTTTGACCTCGACGGCCTGCGCGATTTACTGGGCAAACGGCGTAAATGAAAGGTATGAAATGATTCGTACAGGATTAGGAATCGACGTTCATAAATTCGAGCCGGGGCGCAAGCTCCGGCTTTGCGGCATACTGATTCCGGAGGCTGAGCAGGGACTGTTGGGGCACAGCGACGCTGATGTGGCTCTGCATGCCCTTTGTGACGCTCTGCTCGGAGCCGCAGGCATGCGCGATATTGGTTATTACTTCCCTGACACGGACCCGGAGCTGGAGGGCATCGACAGCAGAATCCTGCTGCAGAAAGTGGTGAAGATGCTTGCCGACGCCGGCTGGCATACATCAAACGCCGACATCACCATCTGTGCTCAGGCGCCGAAACTGATGCCGCATATCGAAAGCATGCGCCGCTGTGTGGCTGCGCTGTTGGAGGTGCCGACGGACGCTGTGGCGGTGAAGGCTACCACCACCGAACATCTTGGCTTTACCGGACGCAAGGAGGGTATAGCCGCTTTTGCCAACGTACTTATAACAGGTGAAAAGTGAGAAGCAAAGAAGAACTTGAAGGCGTGACCTTACTCGGAAATCAGGGCGTAAAATATCCGGTGGATTATGATCCGTCGTTGCTTGAGACCTTCATTAACAAGCATCAGGATCGTGATTACCTGGTATGTCTCGACTGTCCGGAATTCACAACCCTGTGCCCCAAGACAGGACAGCCCGATTTCGGACATCTCTACATCAATTATATACCGGATGTGCGCATGGTCGAGAGCAAAAGCCTGAAGCTGTATCTGTTCAGCTTCCGCAACCACGGCGATTTTCACGAAGACTGTGTAAACATCATCCTCAATGATTTGTGGAACCTGATGCAGCCGCGCTATCTTGAGGTGCAGGGCCATTTCATGCCCCGCGGCGGCATCAGCATCAATCCCTTTGCATGCCGCGCAGATGAGGAGCATCAGCATCTTTGCAAGCAGCGTATGCTCGATAATTTCCCCGGCAAATAACAGTGAAAAGAATGAAGAAAGATGTATTGGTAGTGCTCAGCGGAGGCATCGACTCAGTAACGCTGCTCCATGACTATGCCGCACGCACGGCTCTGGCAGTGAGCTTCGACTACGGCTCAAACCACAATGCCCGCGAAATTGAATGTGCCGCACGCCAGTGCCGCAGCCTCGGCATAGAGCATATAGTGATACCTTTGAAGTTCATAGGACAGTATTTTGAATCGTCGTTGCTGAGCGGTTCAGAGGCTATACCCACGGGCGATTACAGCGACCAGAACATGACCAGCACTGTGGTGCCCTTCCGCAACGGCATCATGCTCTCCGTGGCCATAGGTCTGGCTGAGAGCCGCGGTCTGAAAAGCGTCATGATAGCCAATCACGGCGGCGACCACGACATTTATCCCGACTGCCGTCCCGGGTTCATCAAAGCCATGGATAAAGCCGCCAAAGAGGGCACCTACCCCGGCATCCGTGTAGAAGGCCCGTACACATATCTCACCAAGGCGCAGATAATTGAACGCGGCGCCCGTATGGGCGTGGATTATGCCGACACCTATTCCTGCTATAAAGGCGGCGAGAAGCATTGCGGGCAGTGCGGCACCTGTCGCGAACGCCGCGAAGCCTTTATTGAAGCCGGCGTTGACGACCCCACAATATATTCCGACAACTGACTGTGTATTACGTAAAAAAGAAAATAGAAGTATCAGCAGCTCACCGCCTCTGCCTCAGCTATCCCAGCAAATGCACCCAGCTACACGGTCATAACTGGATTCTGACGGTGGAATGTAAGGCTGAGGAACTCAATGCCGACGGCATGGTGGTGGATTTCACCCACGTCAAGAAACTGATTCTCGACACCATGGACCACCGGGTGCTCAACGATGTGTTCCCTTTCAACCCCACGGCCGAGAACATAGCCCGCTGGGTGGTGGAAAACGTGCCGCATTGCTACCGGTGTGAAGTGCAGGAGAGCGAAGGGAATACGGCAGCCTACGAAATCTGACTATGCCTCGGATTAACGAAATATTCCAATCACTACAAGGCGAAGGGCACCATGCCGGTGTTCCTTCGGTTTTTATACGCTTCTCCGGATGCAATCTCCGGTGTCCTTTCTGCGACACCGACCATGCCGCTTACGCCCTGATGACCAACGAGGAAATAGCCGCCGAAGCCTGCCGTTATAACGCTCCTTGGGTGATACTCACCGGGGGAGAGCCGAGCCTTCAGGCCGAGCAGGAACTGGTGGATCTGCTGCATCAGAACGGCAAAAAAGTGGCCATAGAAACCAATGGCACCCATCCTTTGCCGCCGGGCATCGACTGGATTACCCTGTCGCCGAAAACCGGCATCTGCGGTGAAGCGGATTTGCCTCTGCGCATAGACAGGGCCGATGAGATAAAAGTGGTGGATACTGGTCAGCCCCTGGATCCATATTTCAGTCTTGGCTGCCGCACACCGCGCACCCTGATGTATCTTCAGCCCTGTTTCGTGGCTGATGAGAAGGAACGGCAGGCCAACATCCGCCGCACTGTGGAGAGGGTGATTGCCGACCCGCGCTGGACACTCTCGGCTCAGCTTCACCGCTTCCTCAACATTCCCTGACCGCAGATATCCGGGCGCTTTGACATAGCTGACCGGAGTTTTGCAAAGACGTGGATTATTGTTAACTTTGCAGACCAAAAGAAGATACCATGGAGCATCCCGAAAATGATTCGCAATATAAAGGATTACAAGTTAACAGCGGCGTAATAAGCCAGCCCTCCGTTAATCCTTATCGTCGCCCTCGCGCCGCAGTGCGTCAGCTTACCGCCGCCGAGTATGTGGAAGGCATCCGCAAAGGCGATGTCAGCATATTGGGCAGAGCCGTTACGTTGGTAGAGTCGACGGCTGACCGCCATCAGGCCCTGGCGCAGGAAGTTATTGAGAAGTGTCTGCCCTATACCGGTAATTCGCGCCGCATAGGCATCACGGGTGTTCCTGGCGCCGGCAAATCTACGAGTATCGATGCTTTCGGCATGCACGTTTTAGGCCAGGGACACAAACTGGCTGTTTTGGCCATTGACCCGAGCAGCGAACGTACGCAAGGCTCTATCTTGGGCGACAAAACGCGCATGGAACGACTTTCGCAACAGAAAGATGCCTTCATACGCCCTTCCCCCACAGCCGGCTCATTAGGTGGCGTGGCCAGGAAGACGCGCGAGACAATCGTGCTGTGTGAGGCGGCTGGCTACGACACGGTGTTCGTGGAGACGGTGGGAGTAGGGCAGAGCGAGACGGCAGCCCACTCCATGGTCGATTTCTTCCTGCTGATTCAGTTGGCCGGTACCGGCGATGAGCTGCAGGGCATAAAGCGCGGCATCATGGAGATGGCCGACGGCATTGTCATTAACAAAGCCGACGGCGACAATATAAAACGGGCCGAGCTGGCAGCCGGTCAATTCCGTTCGGCGCTGCATCTGTTTCCGCCTACACCGTCGGGCTGGATGCCTGAGGTGATGACTTATTCCGGATATTATGAGCTGAACATAGACAAGGTCTGGGATATGATTGACCGCTATTTTGAGTTCACTCGCGCAAACGGCTATTTCGAACGTCAGCGCAACGAGCAGGCCAAATACTGGATGGTGGAAAGCATCAACGAGCAGCTGAAGGCCAATTTCTACCGCCGCCCCGACGTACGCGCGTTGCTTGAGCAGAAAGAGATTCGCGTGCTCAACAACGAGCAGTCGAGCTTCACCGCAGCGCATCAGGTACTCGATTATTACTTCTCAAAGCTGAGAGAGGAGAAATAAAAGAAATAATTCAGACCCCCGGAAACAAAGGGGGTCTTAGAACAAGCATCTCACCAACGCGTTAATAATAATATGGGAAACAAATTGGTGAAAATGATAGAACGGCAGGCTTTGCGTTACGGCGACCGCGAAGCCTACCGTTTCTGTTGGCGAAAAGAGGGGGAGTGGCTTCCTACTTCCTGGGAAGAATTCAGAGTCCAGATAGATGTGGCCGGCAGGGCGTTGTGTGCCATGGGTCTGAAACCGGGCGAGCGAATAGCCATCTGTTCGCCCAACACGCCTCAGGTGCTGATTACCGAGTTCGGCGCCTTTCGCAACCGGGCTGCCGCCATACCCGTCTATTCCGGCTCGTCGCAGGAGCAGTTCGACTTTATTGCTGCCAACGGTAATGCCCGAATCATTTTTGTGGGCGACAAGGGGCAATATCCGCTGGCTTACAGCTTCTGGAAAACGCATCCCGCACAGCTGTTGCGCATTGTGGTGTTCAAGAACGTTGACCTGGAGTTGCAACCCGACGATGACATCAGCATCTCGTGGGATGACTTTGTGCGCACAGGCATTCATGCCTCCGAGCAGGTGCGCTATGAGGTGGAACAGAGAGCCATGAGCGGACAGCCCGACGACCTGGCAACCCTGATTTACACTTCCGGCACCACAGGCGAGCCTAAAGGTGTGGAGATTACTCATGCCAATTACGATGCCGCCGTGGAAGCGCATTTCAAGATTCTGCACACGGTGACGGACAGCGATTTGAGCATGAGCTTCCTGCCCATGAGCCATATCCTGGAAAAGGCCTGGTGTTATTTCTGCCTCAGCCGAGGCATTCGCATTGCCGTCAACTACGACCCCCGCATCATCCAGGACACCATACATCATGTTCATCCCAACCTGATGTGCTGTGTGCCGCGTTTCTGGGAAAAAGTGTATGTTGCCGTGCGGTCGAAGCTGTCAGGGATGAACCGGCTTCAGTGCGTCATGGTGTCGCATGCCCTTCGCATCGGCCACCGGCGTAACCTGCATTATCGGCGCCTGGGTCTCAAGGTGCCCCGTCTGCTCGAGATGCGTTACCGCTTCTGGGACCGCAGGCTCTTTGCCGTGGTGAAGCGCAACATAGGCATCCCGAATCCGAATATGTTCCCCACCGCCGGCGCCCCCCTCAGCGACTGCATAGCCGAGTTCTTTCTCTCCATTGGCATAGACATAAAGATTGGTTACGGACTGTCGGAAACCACCGCCACCGTGAGCTGCTTCCCCGATGTGGGGTATGAGATTGGCACGGTGGGTGTGCCGCTGCCGGGTCTCGACGTGAAGATAAGCGACGAAGGGGAGATTCTGGTGAAGGGACCCACAGTGACGCGCGGCTATTACAAAAATGCGGAAGCCAACGCGCAGGCCTTCACCCCCGACGGTTATTTCCGCACCGGCGACGCCGGTTATCTCACTCCTTCAGGCGCGTTGGTGCTTACCGAGCGCATCAAGGACCTCTTCAAAACGGCCAACGGCAAATACATAGCGCCGCAGGCCTTGGAGTCGCATCTGGCTGAAAACAAATATATCGACGAGGTGGCCGTGATAGGCGAGGGCCGCAAATACGTCAGCGCGCTGATTGTGCCCAACTTCCCCAACTTGCGCCGCTGGGCCGACAGTCATCACATCAGCTACGCCGATACGGCCGAGTTGCTCGCCAGCCCCAAGGTGCAGGATTTCATGATGAGCTGCGTGGAGGAGAATCAGCAGCGTTTCGCTCCCTACGAACGCATCAAGCGCATCGCACTGCTGCCGCATCACTTCTCAGTGATGAACGGCGAGGTTACCAATACCCTCAAAGTGCGCCGTCCGGTGGTGGCCAAGCGCTATGCCGCCGAAATAGAGTCGATGTATCCGCAGGAATAACTTCAGCAATTTGTGCGCTGCTTCGGATTAATTTCATTAACTTTGCAGCCGGATGGGAGGTTTGGCCTCAGAAAGACAGACATCAATGACAAGCCGCAGAAGAATCCATAACTTAAAAGGCATTGCAGACACGTTGCCCGACAAATCGAAAGTGCGGGTGCTGTTTGTCTGCTTGGGCAATATATGCCGGTCGACGGCCGCTCAGGGCGTGCTGGAGTCGCTGGCTCAGCAACAGGGTGTGTCCGTAGAGGTCGATTCTGCAGGTACTTACGGCGGCCATGCCGGTCAGGGCGCCGACCCGCGCATGAAGGTTCATGCCCGTCGTCGCGGATATGAGCTTACTCACAGGGCCAGAAGGGTGCGTGAGAGCGATTTCAGCGATTTCGACATTATTATCGGCATGGACGACGCCAATATCAGCGACTTGCGACGGCTGGCGCCTACCCTTGAGGATGAGGCCAAGATTTTCAGTATGGCCGGATTCCTGCGTCAGCATCCCGGTTGGGACTATGTGCCTGACCCGTATTATGAAGGCTCCGAAGGCTTCGAGCTGGTGCTCGACCTGCTTGAAGATGCCTGCCAATGTTTGATTGACCAAATAAAAGATATGCAATGAAACGCACTCTTGTAACCTTATTGCTTCTCATAGCAACCGTGGCGCTCTATGCAGCCGACAAACCCTCGTTCCCCGGCGGCGATCAGGCGCTGAACAAGTACCTCGCCGAAAATCTGCATTACCCCAAACAGGCTCAGGACAACGGCATTGAGGGCAATGTGCCTATTCAGTTTATTGTGAAGGCCGACGGCACCATCTCTTCAATCAAGGTTACGCGAATGATTGACCCTGATTTGGAGGCAGAGGCCATACGCCTGGTGCGCGAAATGCCCAAGTGGATTCCGGCCGACAACAACGGCGCTCCTGTGGATGCCACTGCCAATGTAGTGATAAGTTTCCGCCTGCCTGAATAAGACCCGTTCAACATGGCCGACAATTCGTTGCGCAGACCCTATACCTTCGACCGGGTAGTCCGCATCTTCTTCTCGATATGCGGGCTGGCTTTGGCCTTGTTTGTGATTGATATGCTGCAGGGCGTGCTGCTGCCCTTCTTGGTGGCGTGCCTCATAGCGTATATCCTTGAGCCTGTGGTGGGATGGAACAAAAAGCTGCTGCATACCAAAAAGCGTTTCCTGCCCGTGGTCATGACCCTGCTCGAGGCTGCAGTGTTGGGCGCGGTCTTCTGCCTTGTGGTGGTGCCTTATCTCATCGACGAGGTCTCGGACATGGCCGACATTGTGAAGAAATATGCCTCAACGCAGCTGAAAATTCCCTTCCTGTCGGAGGATATTCACAAATTCCTGCGCGAGAATATCGACTGGAACGCGGTGGGTCGTATGCTCTCGCGCGACGAGTGGGTGGAGTTGGGCAAGAAGGCCATCAGCTCTTCGTGGTCGTTCCTCTCGTCGGGTATCGCGCTGATTGCCGGCATACTCAGCTGGCTCATCGTGGTGCTCTACGTCATCTTCATCATGCTCGACTATGAGCGCCTCATGCTCAGCTTCCGCCAGTTGGTGCCTTATCAATACCGCCACCGGGTCTTTAAGGTGTCGCGCGACGTCAAGAATGCCATGAACCGCTATTTCCGCGGTCAGTTTATAGTGTCGATGCTGGTGGGAATACTCTTCTGCATAGGCTTCGTCATCATCAAACTGCCCATGGCCGTGGCTTTCGGTCTCTTCATCGGCATACTCAACATGGTGCCTTATCTGCAGCTTATCTCGCTGCCCCTCTGCGCGTTGCTCTGCGTAGTGGGTTCGGTGAGCATGGGCACACCCTTCTGGGGCCTCTTCTGGGAGGCGATGGCAGTCTATGTTGTGGTGCAGTGTATTCAGGACCTCTATCTCACGCCGCGCATCATGGGTAAAGTCATGGGTCTGAACCCCGCCATTATCCTGTTGTCGCTGTCCGTTTGGGGCAGCCTGCTCGGCTTCATCGGATTAATAATCGCCTTGCCGCTGACCACACTGCTGCTCTCGTATTACGACCAGTATATTGTGAACCGGCATAAAAAGGAGACCGACAGCCACCTCATTCTGCCCGACGATTTCAAAGATAAAGAGTAGCGGAAGTTAGATGGGGTCTTAGATGGGGCCTTACCACTTCAGTCGCATTATCCTGAGGAGGAAAGCCGGATACACAGGCTTGCAAAGGTGCAAAAGTTTGTAGAAACCGTACGCCACGCCTCCCCCTATGGTCATGCCTGCTAAAATGTCGCTGGGATAATGCACCCCTAAATAGACCCTCGAGAGAGAGACCAGGAGGCACCAGGCGCATAATGCTGCGAAAAGAGCCTTGCTGCGCAGCCATAGCGACAGATAGACAGCCACCACAGCCGTGTTGGCGGCATGGCACGACGGAAAGCCATATTTGCCGCCGCGGTAGCCGTCAACAATCTGAATCCAGGCGCTGAGCGGATTGTCGGGGTTCGACGGGCGCATTCTGCCTACCATGCCGCGCATCACCGAGCCGCAAACCTGGTCAACCAAAGTTACCGCCATTATCGTAGTCAGCAGACAGACCGCGGCGCCGCGCCATCCGTAGCGCCGCCATACCATTGTCAGCAGAATTATGTATAACGGAGCCCACACCAGCCGCATGCTGACGATGTCCATTACGCAGTCGAGAAAGGCCGTATGATGCCCGTTGAGCCCGAGCAGCAATGCCGTATCGCAGAAATTAAAAAACTCTATTGAGTGGTTTATGAGGTTTTCCAAATCATGAGGCAGCGTAACGTTTTGATTTATAGCCGGTTACACGCTGCTATATAGAAAACGCATATTACGGCACCATATTGTGGAGACGACCCCGGAAGAGTTAAAAACCGCGCTTGCGAGAGCTACTTTTTATAATGAAGCTTCCCTCATATATTAATATTGTGTGGCGCGAGATTTATACCGCGATTTATACCTGAGCAGATTGTAGAGCGTGATGCGGCCTGTGCCCGTAACGGCCACCACATCCGTGAGAAAACCGAAGAAGAGAGCCAGCTGATTCTCAGCCGAGAAGTCGGCCACGCCACCATTATAATATGCGTAGTTGATGAGCGAGGCCACCGTGAGGAGCGACAGGCATAGCGCCGCATAGCGTCCCATGATGCCGAATCCCATCATCAGCCCCAAGACAAACGCCGCTATGCCGAACAGCAAAGCCGGCAGATTGGCTGAGACATCGGAACTCAGCCACTCATTGGCATAGCTGATATGCGACACTCCGAAGATTGAGATACTTCCGTTCATCTGCATCAGCGCTGCAGTGCAAACAGCTACCATAGCCACCAGACGAACCACCAGACGGCTGAAGGAGTTGCTGAAGGAGTCGGCTGAAGATATCCCGAACCACTGTTGGAAACGGTCGCTGACCGGCACAATGATTCTCTCGGGCTTCTTGGAGGCCGTGAAACTCGGAATGTGCTCTCTGGCACCCGGGTTTATTGAGAGTATCTTGATGTCGTTCATTTGAGTGTGATATAATGCCTTGCAGCTTACCGAATTTTACAACGTCAGACAGACGTTTATAAAATTAACATTGCAAAGCCCTAAAAAGTTTCATTTTTAAAACATGAAAAGCGTTATAGTTGCTTTTTCTGCCCCTGTTTTTTAGAAAATACGCTTTAGGCACCGCTAATCGGCTCGGCTGAGGCTTGGCTGTGGCTCAGTGTGGTGGTTCCAAATGTTAAATTATAAATCCATTTAACTAAAAATCATGAACTTTGAGGGCGTGAATAATATTTAACGCTAATGATGTAAAAAATTCGGTAGGCTGAGATGATGGGACGCGAGGAGGGAAAGGGGAGTGTCTGAGCATGTCAAAAAGTATTTATATTGCTTATTTTCAGGTGTTTAGGTGTGATTGGCATAGGGCTTGCTCAAGCCGGTGGAATAGCCCGGCAGGCGAGGGCTTAGCCATCATCTCTCCCGTCGTTGAACCTCCGGAAGTGAATTTTATGTTAAAATTTTTGCAGCAGTGTGAAAGATTGGGAAAAAAGTATTAAATTTGCAAGTGCAACTTTTTTGACTTTAACTACAACCGCGAAACTAACATGACATTGAAGTGGCCTTGCATGGAAAAAGCGATTCCGAATAAGCTCACTGCACTCTCTGATAGAGGTTATCGGGCTGTTCACCTTACGGCAGCAGGTGCGGAGAGGTTTGTTCGCAGACCACTTTGAAACCAATGACAAAGAAAAAAACACAATTCATTATCTAAAAAAACAAGTATGAGAAAACTGTTTCTAATTCTGATGGCGGTGCTGGCCTGCAGCTGGTCCTTGTCTGCACAGACTAAGACCATAACAGGTACAGTGCTCGACGCAGCGAACAACGAGCCCCTATTTGGCGCTACCGTTATGCCTATCGGCGGCGGCCAGGGTACCTCGTGCGACATGGACGGTAAATTCAAACTCACCGTTCCGTCATCCGTCACCAAGGTGAAGGTTTCCTATGTGGGCTACACAGCTCAGACAGTTGACCTGACTCCCGGCATGACCGTTTATCTGGCATCTTCAGCCACTAACCTCGAAGACGTGGTTGTTGTTGCTTATGGTACCGCCAACAAAGAGTCTCTGACAGGCTCTGTTGCTGTTGTAGGTTCCAAAGAGATCGAAGACCGTCCTATCACCACCGCCACCTCGGCTCTGGAAGGTAATGCTCCCGGCGTACGTGTGAACAACACCGTAGGCACCCCGGGTAGCGAGCCTAAGATCAGCATCCGTGGCTTCAGCTCCGTAACGGGTAACAACAACCCCCTTTACGTTGTCGACGGTATGCCTTGGGACACCGGTATCAACGACCTTAACCCCAACGACATCGAATCTATCTCCGTACTGAAAGACGCTGCTTCCTGCGCACTCTACGGTAACAAAGGTTCTAACGGTGTCATCCTTATCACCACCAAGCGTGCTAAGAAAGTTGGCAAAGTTGACGTAAACCTCACCATCAGCCAGGGTATGTACAACCGCGGTCTGCCCAAATACGAAACTCTGGGCTCAAACCAGTGGATGGAACAGGTTTGGACAGGTGTTTACAACCAGTTGCTGTCAACAACTGACTGGACTCCCGAATATGCAGCCAACTACTTGGTTGGCAGCATCATGTCATCAACCTACATCCCCTCCAACATTTACGGCGGAGATCCGGAAACGGTATTCGACACAAACGGTAAGCTGACCCGCTCAGTACTGCCTCAGTACAACGACCTCGACTGGTGGGATGTAGTTTCCCGCACAGGTCACCGTCAGGAATACACCCTCAACGCCACCGGCGCAACCGAAAACTTCAACACCTTCGCTTCTATCGGTTACCTGAAAGAGAAAGGTTATCTGTTGCAGACCGACTTCGAGCGTTACACCGGCCGTATCAACTCCAACCTCGTAGCTAACAAATACCTCAAAGTTGGTGTAAACCTCTCAGGTACAATCCAGAAAGGCAACCAGAACGACAACGCAGGTACTTCCTACACCTCCAACCCGTTCTACACCGACCAGTACTCACCCATCTTCCCGTACTACAAGCACAACGAAGAAACAGGTGAACTCC
>FR897888.1:0-15756 GCA_000437495.1 Prevotella sp. CAG:485 | reverse complement strand
GGTGAACTCCAGTACACTGCAGAAGGCAAACCCGAATGGAATGACGCCAACTACCTCGGCGGTCAGAACATCGGCCAGTATCTGCGTCTGAACTATCAGGAATACACATACTACAACATCAACGCCACCGCTTACGCAACCGCAGTTCTTCCTTACGGTTTCGAAGCTACTGTTCGCGGCAACATCAACCGTGCCAAGACACAGTATAACATCTACACCAACAACGTTACCGGTAACGGCGTGAACATGAACGGTATCTTCCAGCAGCAAGCTCAGGACAACCGCTTCTCCACATTCATGCAGAACATCAACTGGTCAAAGAACTACGATCTGAACCACATCGACGTTATCCTGGGTCATGAGAACTATCAGACTCATTATGACTACTTCGGCGGCAGCAAGTATGACCAGAGCTTCAACGGCATCTACACCATGACCAACTTCGTTGACCTGGTAAGCCTCGACGGCAGCGCACAGGAGTATAAGAGCGAATCTTACTACGGACGCGCACGCTACGACTACAATCAGAAGTACTTCGGTGAAGTCAGCTTCCGTCGCGACGGTAGCTCACGCTTCTCCAAAGACAACCGTTGGGGTAACTTCTGGTCATTAGGCGGCAGCTGGATCATCACCAAAGAGAAATTCATGGAAGAACTTCCTTGGGTAAGCTATCTGAAACTTCGTGCCGCTTACGGTACTGTAGGTAACGACATCTCAGCCGGTCTCTATGGCTACTACACCAACTATGGTCTGGGCAACTACTTCGGAACATCACTGGTAATTCCTACCAACTATCCCAGCGACAAGCTCAAATGGGAGACCACCAAGAGCTTCGACATCGCATTGGAAGGCAGCCTCTTCGACGACCGCTTCAACTTCACCATCGGTTACTTCGACAAGCGTTCTACCGACCTTATCTTCAACGTGGCTCAGCCCCGTTCAGCCGGTTCAAACACCAGCTGGCTCAATCCTACGATTCCTACCAACATCGGTACGATGCTCAACACCGGTTGGGAACTTCAGTTCGGCGTAGACATTCTCCGCACTCAGGACTTCACCTGGAACCTCAGCTTAGACGCTTCGTTCATCGACAACACCATTAAGAAACTCCCCGGCGGAAACGACATCGACAACGGCTCACAGCGTATTTCTGAAGGCCACTCAATCTACGAATGGTACACATATCATTACGCAGGTGTTGACCAGATGGACGGCCACGCTCTCTATGAACTCGACCCCAACGCTTACGAATTCAGAAGCTCAGCCAACGGCGAAAAGAATTTCCAGACCAAACTGGAAAATGCACGTTCAGCCGGCCAGCTTCGTGAAATCAACGGCAAATATTATGTAACCACCACCAACAACGCATCTCGCGACTGGCGTGGCACAGCCCTTCCCACCGTTTACGGTTCGTTCGGCACCAACTTCAACTGGAAAGGCATCACCCTGGGTATGCTCTTCACCTACAGCCTCGGCGGCAAAACTTGGGACAGCAACTACAGCTCTCTGATGAGTGTTTCTCAGCCCAACAGCCTCACCTCAGCTCTCCACAAAGACGTGCTCAAAGCATGGACAGCAGCTCCGGAAGGCATGACAGCTGAAAGCCCCAACCGTATCGACCCCAACGGAATTCCGGTATTCAACTTCGCTCAGCAGGTTGACAACAACGGCGGTTCAGACCGTTGGCTCACCTCTTCCGACTATCTGGTATTCAAGAACCTGAACGTCAGCTACGCTCTGCCGCAGAAGTGGGTTCGCGCTCTCGACATGAACCAGCTTTCTATCGGCTTCTCGGTTGACAACCTCTTCACCATCACTGCACGTAAGGGTATGAACCCGCAGTACAGCTTCAGCGGTGGTCAGTCGCTCAACTTCGTTACCGCACGCGTATTCTCGTTCCAGATTAACGCCAAGTTCTAAGTAACAACAAAAAAAGTACAAGATGAAAAGAAACATCATAATCAACGGCGCCCTTGGCTTACTGCTTATCGGCTCAATGGCGTCATGTGCCTCCGACTATCTGGATACCGAGCCGATAGCCAGCGTAACAAACGCACAGGTAGGCAAATCAACAGAAGATCTGATGAAGGCCGTAAACGGCATCGGCTGGTTCATGAACTATCCTCAGATAGTCAACGGTAAAGTAGAAGGCGGCGGTTATCCCTGCGGTACAACCGGTGAACCCTACATGATGACGTACTTCGGCGACTGCTACGGCCAGGATACATATCAGAATCACTTCGCCGTCTTCCAGGGCGGCGATATGATCCGTATGCTTTATGTAGCCAACAACAGCTACTATTCGCAGGCTAAAGCATGGGGCTTCTACTACACTCTCATCCGTCAGGCCAATGCCATCCTCGACATGGTTGACGGCGCAGAAGAATCCATCGAAGGACAGCGCAACCAGATCAAGGCTCAGGCTCTTACGTTCCGCGCTCACGCATACGTACGTCTGCTCCAAATCTTTGGTCCGCGCTGGCAGGACAGCAACAACGGCGAGCGCAAATGCATCGTTCTCCGTCTGCATCAGGGCACCGAGGCTTTACCCCTCGTAACCATGAACGAGGTGCTGAATCAGATATACGCTGACTGCACCGAGGCCACAACTCTGTTCGCTGACCCCGCTACTTACAACGAGCGTCCGAACTGGTCAGTTCCTACTTATGAGGTAGCATGTGGTACCTTCGCACGCGCAGCCCTTCTGAAACAGGACTGGGCAACTGCCGAGAAATGGGCTGCCGAGGCTCAGAAAGGCCACGAAATCATGACCAACGCACAGTGGTGCGGCGGCTTCATGGAGGCTTGCGACGATTACCTCTGGACAAACTCCGTAAACCAGGACGACCGTCTTACCAACATCTCCTGGGCAGCTTACAATGCCTGCAACGGTAACTATCCTAACTACTGGCAGATTGGCTCAGGCAACATCAATATCGACCTCTATGAGCAGATGGACCCGAAAGACATCCGTCGTACCCGTTTCCTGATGCCCGACCAGATCAATATTGACAAAGCTCAATTCTACAAAGCTACTGTCTTTAACCCGACAACTATGTTCTTTGAAGGCAGCAACAAGAAGAACCGTCAGATCTTAGCTGCCATCACAACTTTCATGGAGCAGGCAACTCCTCCCACACCCTCAAGTGGTCTTGAAGTAGCTACCGCTTACACCGACATAGGTGGCCGTGGCACCGCTCCTACATACGTATTCGGCGCTCAGGTTAAGTTCTATGCAATGGGCGGCTCCATGCAGCTTTGCCAGTATCCGTTTATGCGTGCCACTGAGATGCTCCTCACCCAGGCCGAGGCTTGCGCAATGCAGGGCAAAACCGGTGACGCTCAGGCACTCATCAGCAAACTGACTCAGATGCGTGTTCCGGGTTCAGCAGCCGTTACTCTGACCGGCGACGAACTCATCGAGTTCATCCGCACTCAGCGTCGTATAGAGCTCTGGGGCGAAGGCACAACCTTCTTCGACCTCAAACGCTGGAACAAGCATAACGTACGTCGTGCTTGGGTTGAGAACGATCCTACCTCAGGCAACTGCCCGGCAACTTACGCCATTGACATCGCTCCCGATGAGGTTAACCACTGGGTATTCATGCTCCCGCGCGTAGAATCTGACTACAACAAAGCCATCGACGTCAGCGAACTCCTCTGGTAATCTACCACCGGTGTTCTGACAACAGATAACACCTTCGACGGCGATATGCTGGAAGCATATCGCCGNNNGATATGCTGGAAGCATATCGCCGTCTTTCAATTTCTAAACAGGCGGTTAAGACCGTAATATTAGCTTTTGAAACGAAGAGGCGTGCAGATGACAAAATGAAGCGCTGAGAAGATTCCAAAATGAAGCGCTGAAAATGCGGATTTGGTTAATTGAAGGTTTAATTGTAAATTTGCAAATTAAACCGCATTGCAACGGTTTGAGATTCATTTGTGAGGCTTAATTATGGAGAGAGCACCGTTAGGACCCTTATTTTATGAAAGCGGACGTCAGGGAACGAGGTTCGGCATACTCTTTACATGTATGTCGGCTTGCCTGCTTTACAGTCTTCAGATAGGAGCTCTGAGTCTTTTGTTGGTGATTTTGGGCTCTTTGGCAATGTTGTATCTGCCCTTTGCGCTGGCAAAAGTGGCACGGGTGAATCAGGCCTATTCAGGCTTTGCAGCCCTGTGGATGAGCGGCATTGTAATGTACATTTGCGGCGCTTTGATTTGCTCGCTGCTGACCCTGATTTTCCTGCTCTTCTTAGAGCCGGGTTATCTCGACGAATATGTAAGGAATTTAGTTGAACAGATTATGGCTCAGCCCAACGCTCCGAAACCGGACCTGAAGGATTTAGTGATTCCAACCCCGATGGAGTTTGTAAGCTCCATGTTTTGGGCCACAGGCTTCTTCGGCTCGCTGCTGAGCCTTGTTTTAGCGCTGATTTTGCCCCATACCGGCTTTTTCCGACGCATTGTAGTTAAGCTTCAGTGATAAATTGTAAACGGATGAATAACGAAAAAATCGACATATCGGTAGTTGTGCCTCTCTTTAATGAAGAGGAATCGCTGCCCGAACTTTTTGCCTGGATAAAACGCGTGATGGAGGCCAACGGCTTCTCTTACGAGGTGATGTTCATAGACGACGGCTCTACGGATAATTCGTGGAGCGTTGTGAAGTCGCTGGCAAAAGAGAGCGACCGGGTAAGGGGCATTTCCTTCATGCGCAATTATGGCAAATCACCGGCTCTGCACACCGGTTTCCAGGCTGTCCGCGGCGATGTGGTGATAACCATGGATGCTGACCTGCAGGATTCGCCCGACGAGATTCCCGACCTTTATCGCATGATAACGCAGGAGGGTTATGACCTTGTTAGCGGATGGAAGCAGAAACGTTACGACCCTCTGAGCAAGACTATACCCACCAAGCTCTTCAACGCCACCACTCGCCGTGTAAGCGGAATCCACAATCTGCACGATTTCAACTGCGGCCTGAAGGCTTACCGACAGAATGTGGTGAAGAGTATAGAGGTATATGGCGATATGCACCGTTATATCCCTTATCTGGCCAAGAATGCCGGTTTCCACAAGATTGGCGAGAAGGTGGTGCATCATCAGGCACGCAAGTACGGTAAATCGAAGTTCGGCCTGAGTCGCTTTGTAAACGGCTACCTTGACCTGGGCACCCTGTGGTTCCAGACCAAGTTCGGCAAAAAGCCTATGCATTTTTTCGGCTTGTTAGGCTCAATAATGTTCGTAATAGGCTTCCTGGCAATCCTTGCGGTGCTCGTGCTCAAGATTGTGAGTATGTGCAACGGAGATTTCAACTTCTATGTTACTAAGTCGGTATATTTCTATCTGAGTATGCTGTGTCTGGTGCTTGGACTGCAGTTCTTCACCACCGGTTTCATAGGCGAGCTTCTTTTGCGCAATTCTTCAGAGCGTAACGTATACGGCATAGCGGAGGTAATAGGCGAATGAAAAGACTGACGTTGGCAGCGATATTTGCCGGAGGGTTTCTGTTAGCGGCATGCGCCGGCAAGGAGTGTTATGAGAATCAGAATACCTTGCCGCTGGCCGGTTTCCGTGATATGGCAACACACCGCGCTGTTACCCTTTCGCATCTCACCGTGGCGGGCATAGGCGCTCCCGGCGATTCTCTGCTGACCGATTCCGCGGCTGTAGAGCAGGTTTATCTGCCCTTCAGGCCGCAAAGCCCGAGCACATCGTTTGAGTTCCGTTACGGCGACACCGGAGTGGCCGATACGCTGACTTTCTACTACGCCACTCAGCCGTGGTTCGCCTCCGAGCAATGTGGGGTTGTGTATCATTTCCGCGTTGACAGCATCCGCCATACGCGTTATCTGATGGACTCTGTGGCGGTGCCCGGCGGCGTCATCACCAACGTCAATGGCCAAAATATTGAAATCTATTTCAGAGAGGAGGCGGAACAATGAGGCTGACGATGCTTTTCTTAGCCCTTGTGGCGCCTGTGGTGATGTGGTGTCAGGCGCTAACCGATACGATTGACACAGCGGCGCGCAAGATGCCGCAGCGCACCGTGACGCCCATAGAAAACCGCGATAACCTAACGGCAAAACCTCAGCTGCATTATTACGACAAGCACGGCAAACCGCTCGACGAACCAGTGGCGGTATGGATTGACGAAGATACGGTGAAGGTGAGCCGCGCTCCGAAAATGCCTTTGTACAACGGCGTTACGGTGGGCGTGAATTTCTTCGACGGCATTCTGCAGATGGCAGGGCAGAGCTATGCCAACTATTTTGTGAGCGGGGCGGTGAATATGCACAACTGGTTCTTCCCGACCGTGGAAGTGGGTCTCGGTTTTGCCGACCATAAGCCCAAAGGAAAGAATTACAAGTACAAGACTTCGCCGACACTGTTCGCCAAAGTAGGCGTGGATTATAATTTTCTCTATAACTCCAATCCGGCTTATAAGGCGCTGTTGGGAGTGCGTTTCGGGTATTCGAGCTTCAAATACGACATTACCGACATTTCCATTCCGAATGATTATTGGGGCTCCGGTTCTCAGCCTGTGGAGATGGCTCAACAGAAGGCCTCGGCACTGTGGGGCGAGGTTGTTGCCGGCTTACAGGTGCATATCTACCGCGGGCTGAGTCTTGGCTGGTCGCTTCGCTATAAGTTCCGCATGCACGTGTCAGACGGCTCCTCTTCGCAGCCGTGGTTCCTGCCGGGCTTCGGGGCGCGCAATGCGCCGTTCTCGGCCACTTTTACGGTGTTTTACGACATATAAGAGGAGAAACTTCATTTGGCCCGAGAAAGGGCGGCAGAAACCTTCTATGAATCTTTTACGAGGGTGCGTGGCTATGGCTTGCGCCCCCGTTGCTTAGCTAACGTGCTAAATGATATATGAAGGTTTGGGACCTTCGCCGAGGAGCCATTTATACAGCTGAATCATCTGGTTGCTGACTACCTCGGTGGAGTATTTGTCGAGGATGAGCTTACGGCCGTTTCGGCCCTTTTCAGCCAGCAGCTCATAGTCCATCATCAGAGCTGTGGAGATCTGATTCTCAAGCGACTGAGGCAGCGGCGAACACCACCAGCCGCAATCCATGGGCGGCACTTCTTATATGGGGGTGAGTTGCTATTTTACAATTCCCTTTTCGAGGTATTCGGCCAGATTGGTACGTATTTTTTTACCGGCGCTTTCCACGGCAATGTTGGCCATGTCGGCCTCAACCATGCGGCGTACCAGCTCGGGGAAGGGCGTTTTCGACGGGTTCCAGCCCAGGACACGGCGGGCCTTGTCGGGGTTGCCGAGCAGGTTAACCACGTCGGTGGGACGATAGAAGTCGGGACTTACCTCCACAAGCACTTTGCCGGTTTTGGTGTCGATGCCTTTTTCGTTGAGGCCTTCGCCTTCCCAGCGCAGCTCGATGCCCACATAATGGAAGGCCAGGGTGGCAAACTCGCGCACCGAGTGCTGCTCGCCGGTGGCAATGACAAAGTCCTCGGGAGTGGGGTGCTGGAGGATGAGCCACATGCACTCTACGTAATCCGGCGCATAGCCCCAGTCGCGCAGGGAGCTGAGGTTGCCCAGATAGAGCTTGTCTTGCTTGCCTTGTGCTATGCGGGCGGCGGCGAGGGTGATTTTGCGTGTTACGAAAGTCTCGCCGCGGCGTTCGCTCTCGTGGTTGAAGAGGATGCCCGAGCAGCAGTACATATTATATGCCTCGCGATATTCCTTCACAATCCAGAAGCCATAGAGCTTGGCTACAGCATAGGGGCTGTAGGGGTGGAAGGGTGTGTTTTCGTCCTGCGGCACGGCTTCTACCTTGCCGTAAAGCTCGGATGTGGAAGCCTGGTAAATGCGGCATTTTGAGGTGAGACCGCAAAGACGCACGGCCTCAAGTACGCGCAAAACGCCGGTGGCGTCGACGTCGGCGGTGAATTCGGGCGAGTCGAACGATACCTGCACATGGCTCTGCGCCGCCAGGTTATAGACTTCATCAGGCTGAACTTTGCCTATTACTTGAAGCAGACTCATTGAATCTTCAAGATGGGCATAATGGAGGTGGAAGCCGGGGGTGCCTTCGAGATGTGCTATGCGTTCGCGATAGTCGGTTGACGACCGGCGTATGGTGCCGTGAACTTCATAACCCTTGTTAAGAAGGAATTCCGCCAAATAAGAACCGTCTTGTCCGGTGATTCCGGTGATAAGAGCTTTTTTCTTCATATTGTCAAGATATTTTTTTGCAAAGGTTGATGAGGAGGGAGGAGGCGCGCGATGCACCCTGCGCTACGAGTCCCATGAAGGGCGTGAGCATAAGGGCGGCAATGAAAGCGCTTATGATTTGCAGGGGAGAGTCGACCCATGACCGGGGCACAAGCATACCGACCGGCTCAAGCCCTCTCAGCACGAAGTATGAGAGCAGGAAGATGCCCAGCGAATGTCGGCCTGTCCATGCCAGGAGTCTGAGTCGCCCTTCAAAGAGCCGCATCACATACCAGGATACGGCAACGCCTCCCAGCGACCCTATGTAGGCCGGCAGAGAAGGGGGCTGCTGCCAGGTGACGATGGCAAGGGCTAACACGAGGAAGCCCGCGATGGCCGCCGGCAGTGACGTCAGCAGTTGGCCAAGGCGCCCATAACGCTGCATCAGTATGCCCAGGGCATAGAAGGGCAGATAGAGGGTCATGTCATACCAGGGTATGCCGCCGGTGTTCATGCCATAGCGGCGGTAGATGAGCCCGCAGACAATGGCTATGCCGATGCTTGCGGCGGCGTAAAAGGGTGTGCGGAAATGCTCGGGGAGGATGCGTGGCGAAAGGGCGGCACACAGCTCATATATCATCTCGCACAGCAGCAGGGCTGTGAAGAACCAGTAGTAGTAACAGTCGGTGAACATCAGGTGCAGCGGCATGCCGAAGCAAACCGCGAAGCCGATGCTTCCGGCCGCCAGACAGGCAAGCATCTTTATCCAGCGGCGCCAGAGAAGGGCTTGCCGCCGACGGTGGCACCCCCGCAGCCAGCCCGACACGGTGAAGAAGAGGGGCATGACATACAACTCGCCAAACAGCTGCAGATAGCACTCGTTGGCTCCCAGCAACAGCCAGGTGGAATGTACCCAGACCATCATGAAGATGGCCCAGCCGCGCAGGGCGTCGAGGTATTGCAGACGGAGGCGTGAGTCGGTCATCGGCATATTTATTTATGAACTCGGCGAATCGTCGATTATTTCATGATGCCAGTTGATTCTGGCACCTGCCATCTCGCCCAGTTTCCAGAAATAACGCAGAGCGTCGGTGAAACGATTAGCCGGCACGCGATTTTTGCGATACGCCTTAATGTGGTCGCGCATAATCTGTCGGTGGCTCTTCATGCCCGAGGTTGAGGCACCGCCCATGCGCATCGTTACGCAGTCGAAGGGCACATACCGCGTGCGTATGCGGCCTTTGTAAATCATTCGCAGCAGTTGCTCGAAGTCGGCGGCCACCTTGAAGTCGATGTCGAAATGTCCGAATCGGTCGTAACATTGTTTGCGGCAATAGAAGGTGGGATGGGCGGGCTGAAAACCCATGAGCATCTTGCGCCGCGAAAACACCCTCGACGAGTAATAGCGCACCACCAGGTCGGGACGCTCGTCCATAATGTAATGCAGGTCGGCATAAACGGCATCCGTGTCATCGTCGAAGGCGTCAATCAGGGTGCTGAGCGACGTCTCTGTCGAGAAATAATCGTCGCTGTTGAGGATACCCACAATCTCGCCCTTGGCCATTTTCAGTCCCTTGTTCATGGCGTCGTAGATGCCCTTGTCGGGACTGCTGCTCACTCTCAGCACCTTTACCGACCCGTATTCCGGGCGCCACTGCTCCACGATTTGCAGGGTGGCGTCGGTGGAGGCACCGTCCACAATCAGATGCTCCACATTGTCGTAATCCTGACTGGCCACACTGCGCAGCGTGTCGGCCACCGTGGCCTCGCTGTTGAAAGTTACCGTGATGATGCTCACTAAAGGCTTGCTCATAACCGTATGCCGTATTCGTTGTTTAGGATTTCGATTATTTTCTTGCGGTCGCCGCCGCTCTTGCGCTTAAGCTCAAGAACTTTGGCGTCGACGAGCGTGCGATACCACCAGCCTTGCAGGAAGTGCCACAGAAAGCCCTCTTTGCCCTCTAAGAATCCGCCTCGCAGAATGTATCGGTAGAGGAAATAAGCCGTTGACCGCCAAAACAGCGGCAGGCGGGCATACTTATGCTTCTTCATGCGTTTGGCCTGCGCCTGCTCCGAGATATGGCGGCTCTCATCGCCGCGGGCAGCCCCGGTGAGGTCATATTCCATATCGAGCAAATCCACCGCCTCGCGAATGGCATACCCCACATGCTTCTGCGTCCACCAGCTCAGGTTGTTGAGGTTATCGTCGAAGAAAGCACCGCTGAAATGTTCAGTCTTCCCGTCGGTCAGCTCAATGTGCTCATCCATCAGACGTTGTTCGCAACGCCCTTTGCCGCGTCTGAACAGCCGCAACTGATTTATCCGCCCCGTGCCACGACGTAGTTCTTTGCCTAAGAATATATATCCGCGCGGAAACTCCACCCCTGAGACGTCTGCGGGCAACTGAGGCACTTTCTCATATAATTCCTCTATAAGCTCGTCGGTGAGATACTCGTCGGCATCGAGCCTGAGCACCCACTCGCTTTTCAGAGGCAGATTGTCCAAAGCCCAGTTAAATTGCTCAGACTGATTTCCGGGCCACGGATGCTCCACCACCGTCGCCCCGAACCTTTCGGCAATCTCACAGGTTCTGTCCGTCGACTCAGAGTCCACCACGTACACTTCGTCACTGATCTGAAGCACGTTCCTGACACACCTCTCGATGTGCCTCTCCTCGTCCTTGGTGAGAATTATCACCGCCACCGAAAGCTTCTTCTCCATAATTTATCTCCCTCCAGTGAAAATTTCATATGGCTTGGGCATGATATGCTTCAGCCACTTTCCCAACAATGCTGCCAGCACATAGAAGAGCGGGGGAACGATTATATACGACAAAATGAATACCCATTCGCCTCGGCTCGCGAGCAGGGGCAGTTTCTTTAGAATATTCAGCAGCGGTTCATGCACCAAATACACGAAAAAAGGATATGCGCACAAGAATGCAAGTATTGGCCTTGCGCTGAATATATTCTCTTTCTTCTTGAACAGCACATCAAACAGGGTCCAAAGGGCAATAATCCCTGCTGCAGGTATGAGCCAGCCGAAGATCTGATGTGGCAATATCACATTCCATACTGCAAATCCTATAGTCAGCAGAACAGAGAGGATAGCCGTCTCCATGCGAGTTTCAAACTTCGCAGGCTTGATTTTCGGGTGCATGGCCAAATATCCCCCGCCGATGAACCAAAATGCCGCTCCGAAGTAACCACTGAAGCAATTACCCCACACAAGAAATGCCTCCACAAGCAAGAAGCCCATCATGCCTACAAAATTACGTACTGAATATTTCAACAGATAGTAAATGGCAGGTGAGAAAAGGACAACAACCATGAGGTCGCGTACAAACCACAACTGGAAAGCGACCGGATCAGTCCAATAAAAACCGAGCAGGGCTTTGCCAACACCTATTTCCTGCATGGATTGTAGAATACGAAAATTCACCACATTACTCAATGCCGAAACCCTGTCAATGATGAGATTAAGCACTATATAAAAAAGGAGTGCCACAGTATTCATCAAGAGATACGGCATCAAGAGGGTCTTGCCTCGTTTCCGTATCTTAGGCCATATTGAATTCACGCCATTCGGACAGCGCAGAAAGAAGAGATATCCGGAAATCACAAAGAATAGAGGAACCGCCAAAAGACATATACCCTGTCCCCAAAAAGATTCAACAATGTTCAATCCCGGCATGTCCGTCCCTTCTGTGTAGAACATATGGATATAGATTACAAGTATGATCGACAGGAACGACAATACACGGAGTTTGTCGCTCATATATGCAGTCATCTTACCTTCGATAATTTTATTCATAGCCTGTCGAGAGAGGATTAAATTGGCTCAAAAAACCTGTTTTCATTGCGTACGCAACTTTGATGGTGTTGTGGGAATTGCAAAAATCTTACTCAGATGCATTATTGAGTAAGCAAATTTACCAAATTCGTTTATATCGGAAACGAAGTAGGGGGACATATATTGCTGCGGCCAATGGCGCAAAGTATCGCGCCAACTTGCATTGCCGCCTGCGGGATGTAGTGTATAACGGGTCAGCCTGCAGAGATTTGTCAAACAGCCACGCGTCATATATGCCTTTCAGTTGCGACGGGTCTTTATACCGACCGCCCGACACGGCCAGATACAGGCGCATATAATACAGAAACATCACTTTAATCCTTACAGCGGGTGATACCGGCCCTTCATTGAGTGCCAATCCTTTCATTTCCGTAAGTCTGTACAGAGCCTCTCCCAGATTATAGAACTGCAAGGCGTACTCCCGCCGTGTTTTCCGCCTGTTGCACACCGATTCCGAATGCTGTATGTATCGGTAACCGTTCATTTCTGCGTGCCTGACTTCTCCGGCTAACAAACCAACCTGCAGCATCTGCAAATAATCTTCGCAGAACCGCAACTTCTCAGGAATGTATGGCAATCTCAACATCAGCTCGCGGCGGATTGCCTTACCCCAGATGAAACCGGTGCGGTTGTCCACAATCCAGTCAAACAATTCTCTGCCGGAGGAAACATGGTGGGCATATTCCTGTATTTCCTGTGTACCTGACACATATACGTGTTCAATATCGCAGACCACCACATCGCATAGGGGATGGGTCCGGCAGATTTCCTCCATACGGTATATGATACCCGGAGGCAGCTCGTCATCGGCATCCATATAGAACACATATTCGCCTTTAGCCGAGCGGGTACCATGCAGCCTTGCCGTGGTAACGCCTTTAGCCGGAGATTGCAGCATGCGTATGCGCGAGTCAGCATACGACCTGACAATCTCCGCAGTATCGTCCGAAGAATTGTCGTCGACTACAATCAGCTCCCAGCTGCCATCCTGTCGCAACACGCTGTCAATGGCCTTTCCGATGCACCAGGCTCCGTTATAAACCGGCAAAACTATACTTACAAGAACCTCTTTCACACTGCAAAGGTAGTTATTAGTTCCGATTTTTGTGCTAACTTTGCAACAAAATTGTTGTCTGAAGCATAATCAAAGCTTAAACTATATATGATACAACCCACAAATATTCTAATTTCAGGCGGTTGGGGTTATGGCAACCTTGGCGATGATGCCATTCTTTTATCTACTATCAAATTAACTCGTTCTAAATTTCCGAATGCAAAACTTCATATCTTTTCATATTCTCCAAATGAAACCAAGGACATAATCCTTGATAGCAATTGCGAATTGCATTCGTCTGTACACAGATTATTGTTTGGTAAAAGTGCCTTTAGATTTTTACACACATACAAAAAGAGCGTTAATATGCCATATACAATAAAGCGAATATCAAATCGCATTAAGCATTATCTGCCACATCATGTAATAAAACCTGATTTCAAGGCTCTAAAAGAGTTAGAATATCTTTTTGCGGAAGCGGATATGTTCATCATGTCAGGTGGAGGGTACTTCAATAACTGGAGAGAAAGCTTAATATCACGATGCACCGAACTTCAATTAGCACAACGCTTCAACGTTACTTCATTTATCATAGGACAAACTCTTGATGATTTCCAACCTATTTACAGGGATCAGGTAAAGTCATTACTCTCAAAATGTAACGGCGTTTCTGTCCGTGATACCGATTCCTTTAATATGCTCAAAAAAATGGGAATAGTATCCACCATCGCACCGGATTTAGTGCTTGCCGGTATTGATGTTAAACCATCCCCACATCCAAAAAATGAAATTGTATTTATACCTGCAGAATTACCATTACATAACACCAACTCAATAATTCAAGGCATTGCTGATTTTGCTATAACGAACGGGTTAATTATCAGAATAGCTATTACTCGTCTATATAATGCAGATGTCAGATGTGCCCGTAAAACACTTCTCACCTTTAGAAATCAAGGGGTAAAAGCTGATTTAGATATTCCAAATAACTTCAATGATGTTGCCAAACATATTATTGGAGCAAAATTTGTGATAAGTAGAAATTTACACGGTCTTATCCTTGGTTATATTGGGGGAGCAAATGTCATATCCCTACATAACGCATGGAAATTCAAAGGCTTCTTAAATCAGATAAATGCTGCTGACTCTCTGATTAATATTGAAACTGACAACATAACAGAAATTGCCGACAAACTGAATGCGGCATATAATTATAATCTCAGCAATGAAATCAGAGTCGAACTAATGAACATTGTAACAAAAAACTTCAATTCATTAATCTCTTTATCATGAATCCCAAAGTATCAATGCTCGTACCTGCTTTTAAAGACTCTTACCTGAGCCAGTCAATTAACAGCCTCCTATCGCAAACTTACGATAATTTCAGCATTACTGTAGTTGATGATGCTTCACCTAATAATATCGAGGGCATTGTCAAGTCATTTAGCTCAGACAGGCTTAAGTATTACAGAAATCCTCAAAATATCGGAGGTCATAATTTAGTCGCAAATTGGAATTCCATGTTAAAATACGCAGAGGATGCAGATTTAGTTGTCTTAGCTTCTGACGACGACATCTACCACCCTGCTTTTTTATCCACTTTAGTTAATCTAAGCCTAAAATACCCGTCTGTTGATTTATTTCATTGTCGAGTAGGTGTTATTGACGGACAAAATAATCCAATTCACTGGGGCGCATCCATAGCAGAATTTGAGAGCGATATTGATTTCATTTACCAACGTGCAGTCAACAGACGAACACAGCTCATTTCTGATTTTATGTTCAGAAGGACTGCTTTAATGAACATCGGAGGATTCACCGACTATCCTAAAGCATGGCATTCAGATGAAATGACTGTTTATAAAATTGCACGAGGCAAAGGGGTGGTTTGTTCTCAAGAGACTTTGTTCTTTTGGCGGTCCTCCAACCAGAACATATCTTCCCGTATCTCTGATTTAAAAGAAAAGGCTATCGCTACAGATTTGCATCGCTCAGAAATGCGAGAGTTTATAAAATCACTCGTTCCACATACGCAACGCGATGAATTCCTACATCAGCAATTAAAGGCCCGTTGCTCACAAGAAATTGAACGACAGTTGATTTATGACATGCTGAAGGCCCCATTCTTCAAAGCACTTGCAATTTTCAAAAAATACCCATATCTCCGAACCTCAAAATGGATGCTTAAATTCACCGAAGGTCATATCCGGCGCCTATTAGGAACGTGATCCCTTTTTTATAATATTTTAAGATTCATAAAACAGATTTAGGAAAATCAGACGGCACGTTTATACGCTTCTTACAACGCACTATATTACGCAAACGCAAGGTAACAATCTTTATAAAACCCAATTCGACTAATGCGTTCAGGGGATAAAACAGTCGGTTTGCCATCAAACGCAATTTCTGCAATCTTGTCAACCTTTCTGAAAAGATATTCGATATGTGATCAATTGGGATATTATCATGCAAATATTTATACAGCCTAAAATAATTTTTCAGCGGAGACTTTGTCACTGTAAATGTAGACAATAAAGCCTTTTTATAAAACTCATATGCTCTCATACAGGCATACCATTGAGCCGTTATATTTTCTTGTTTTGCCCAATGGTAAAAGGATATGGCATTCTTTATATCTGTATCCGTCCGAAAAAAGCCG
>FR897887.1:18868-45625 GCA_000437495.1 Prevotella sp. CAG:485 | reverse complement strand
AAAATCCGGTGTCGTTGCTGCATTGTGTTCCATGCAAGAAAACCGACAGCAACTCCGTGAGATTCTGTAACAACGAGGCTGTTGGTTACGGACTGGTGCTTAGATGTCGCGACCAGTTCCTCTTCAGAAACGAGGTGCATAACATGAAAAACAACTCCATCTACATAGAAGGTAACTCACTATTTGACGGCTCTGCCATGGCCTTGTTCGATATGAAAGACTGCCGCCTCAAAGTGTCGCAGAACCGTTTCTCCGATTGCACCGGAAACTTTTTGTTTGAGGGCGATGGTCTGAACAATACCGGGATAACACTTTGTCAGAATCTGTTTGACTCCGACAAGGAAAAGATCAACTATGAGGGTCAGCTTTTTGCCAAGAACCAGTTCAAAGACAGCGTGTTGTCAAATCTGTATACACTGTCGAACAACTTGATCGGATACACTGTCAAAAGCCTGAATCTGAACGAGGATGATCAAAGGAACGATTATCCCGGCATTTCAGGAATTCATTTTAACAAAGGTAATTACTTTGTGTCCAAGCAGATAAATCCATCATCTGAAAATCCTTCTTGAGAGGGAATTTTATTGTAATAAATATAACAGTCCGAAAGATGTGGGAATCTTTCGGACTGTAATTTATTTTTTTGAAAATATAACGCTGATGGCTATTTGATGGTGCCGGTAACGAGCAGGTCTCCGTTGGTGGTCAGGAACATGGTGAAGCTGCCTCCGGCAGCTTCTTTGCTGATGTTACTGCGGAGCTTCACGGGACGTTGCTTGTCGGTGGTGGTGCCATCGCCGAGCTGGCCGTGGTCATTGCGTCCCCAACCGTAGAGAGTGCCGTCGGTGAGGATGGCAAACGAGGTGAAGTCGAAGGCGGCCATATCTTTCACTCCGCTTAAAATTCTCACGGGCGACGTACGTTCGGTGGTAGTGCCGTCGCCAAGCTGTCCGGCATCGTTGGCGCCCCAGGTGTAGAGGACGCCGGCGGGGGTCAGGCCCATGACGTGTTCCCAGCCCATGGCCAGCTTCTGCATTTTCATGCCGGTAACTTTGGTAGGACCTTCGGGATATTCCGTAGTGCCATCGCCGAGTTGTCCGTAGCGGTTGTCGCCCCAACCCCAGCGCACTCCGTCCTTGCCGATGGCGCCGGTCATGCGGCCGCCACAGGCTACTGTAGAGATGCCGCGCATCACCTTCACCGGGCTGTTGCGGTTCTCGTCCGTATAGTCGCCGAGCTGCAGCCATGCATTGTCACCCCATGTCCACAGGGTTCCGTCGGTGAGTATGGCAGCACAATGATTGTTGCCGGCCACGACGTCCTTGACGCCGCTGAGGATACGTACCGGACGCAGGCGGTCGACATTGGTGCCATCGCCCAACAGACCAAAGTCATTGCGACCCCAGGCCCACAGCGTGCCGTCGTTGCGAAGAGCATAGCTGCAGCGTTCGCCGGCTGTTATCTTCGATACATTGTCAAGAATCTTGACCGGCTTGTCGCGGTTAGTGCGGGTGCCGTCGCCGAGCTGACCATCGCTGTTGAGCCCGAACGTCCACAGCGTGCCGTCAGTTTTCAGCACCATGGCATGCTGCAGACCAGCGGCAATGTCTTTATACTTGCTTTGAGCATGAGCGATGAACGGCATCGCCAGGAAGCTGGCCATCGCACACAGCAGCAAAATTACTTTCCTCATCAATTATTCCCCTTTGGGCACCAGAAAGTGATCGCCCGTCTTGTTTACAATATTCTCGTAATATGCCTTGTTATATCCCGGGAAATCAGGACTTACCGGCATGCCGGTGGCAGAGCGTTTGAACGAGTGGTCGGCATTCACCTTCTTGCGGTTGCCGTCGAGGAAGCGAACCAGCAGATACTGACCCAGATCGCGATAGCTGTCAGTGGCTTTCTTGGCCACCTTGGCGGCATCGGCGTTTACGGCTTTCTGCAGAGCGTCGGTGTTTCCGGCCTCATACAGAGCTATCAGCTCGGCCTCCTTGCCTGCACGCTCGGCAATGAAACCCTCCTCAAGAGCGCCTTGCACCCGGCGAATGTCGGGTATCATCAGATCGTAGCGGTTATAGGCCTGGTTAGCCACCCAGTTGGTCATCCAGAAGTTTGAAGTGGGGGAGAAGGTGAGCAAATCGCCGTTACCCACGCGCACCTCTTCCGGAATCTCCGTCAGCGAGCAGTAGAAAGGCATATACACCGAAGTGTTGGTGTCGTCGGTGCCGAACCAGAGAATGCCGCCCACGGGGTCGGGCACATTGGCGCGGCTCTGGCTCACAAAGTGCCAGCCTGTTTGCTGCGTGGCAATGGCACGTTCCATGCAATAATTTTTGCCGTTTACCGTGTAATCCATCGGGCGCCAGCGATAAGGCACACTGTCGGGACCCATGCCCGGGTCAGACGTCATGTTAAACGGAGTATCCTCGAAATGGTCGCGCATGCGGGCCTGCATATCCTGCAGCGACACCTTGCGGTCGGGGATGATATAGAGCGGCATAGGCTCATTGCTCTTGCCGGCGCACCAGTCGTAATATTTCTCGGCATCCTTGTTGAAACGGCGGAAGAAGCTCCACACACGGGCGTCGCAGCCGCGGCGCGTTGACATGGTGTGATGCTCGAAGGCGTCGGCAAACGAGAAGTCGGCATCCTTGCCCTTGAAGTATCCGCGGCGTTTGGCAAACGGAATCAGGTCTTTGGCATACTTCACATTCTCCTTGTCCTTGAAATTCACCTTGCGGATGCGCGGTTCGTTGGCGTGGCCGGAGATAGCCTCGTCGGGAATACGCACAGCCACCCACACGGCACCCTTCTCGGCGCCTTTGCCTATCATTTCCATTACCCAAACCTCATTGGGGTCGGCAATGGAGAAGCTTTCGCCCGACGATGCATAGCCGTATTTGTTTACCAAATCGGCCATGATGTCGATGGCTTCGCGGGCAGTCTTGGCACGCTGCAGAGTTATGTAGATGAGCGAACCGTAGTCAATGATGCTCTTGCCGGTGGTGTCGACCAGTTCCGGGAGGCCTCCCCATGTAGATTCGGCAATTACAAGCTGATGCTCGTTCATATTGCCAACCACATTATAAGTGTGGGGCACTTCCGGAATCTCGCCCAAGTATTTGCCCGTGTCCCATTCAATCACCTTGCACATGGTGCCCGGTTTGTGGTCGGCGGCAGCCTGGTGATACAAGGCTCCGAAAAGGGTATGAGAGTCAGCGGCGTATGTTACCATCGTCGAGCCGTCGACGGTGGCCTTCTTGCCTGCTATGAGATTGGTACATGCGTCGGCACTCATCGGCGCAAGAAGCGCGCTGAGACCTATCGCCACAAGTAGTTGGCTGATTTTCATTCTTGTCTTGTCAGGTTAGGTTCTTACTTTTCGGCAAAGTTAATATTTTTCGGGGAGATTGCAAAATTCCCGTCTTGAAAATTTTTTGTTGTTTTGGGCTCCTTAAATAAAATTTTATTATCTTTGCAGTCGGAACACTAAGTCTCCGGCGATTCACAAAAATACATCCGCATTACCTTGCGTTGGCAAGAACCTGAACATTGTCACTAACCCAAATAAAAACGCATGAAAAAAATCACTACCACCATTTTGGCCGTGCTGTTGGCCATTACAGGCGCCAACGCCACGACGCCCGACTGGGGTGATGCCGCGGCGGCCAAATCGGCGCGTCAGCCGCAGCGTCAGGCAGCTGCTCCGGAGCAGTCGGCAGTGAGGGCACGGCAGCAGATTCAAGGTGCCGTGGCCGGTCTGTCGGAAAAGGCTCTGCGCAGCGGCGCGGTTACGGGTTCCCGTCTGTCGGCTCCCAAAAAAGCCGTTACGGCGGCCGATCTGCCCGTAAAACCCCTGCAGCTCACCTACAACAAAACGCGCTTTGAACTGGCCAATCCGGCCACTGTAACGCTGAAAGGCGACTCCATCTTCCTCGGCAATTTCTTCGGCTGGGGAACCACCATCAAGGCCAAAGTAGACCTCACCACAGGCGATTTCACCATCAACCGCCAGCAGGTCTATATGCATCCCACTTACGGCAATGTTGACCTCATGGCCTGCGACGTTGATGCCAACGTCTTTGACCCCAACGGCACCATTCCCGGACATATCTCCGAAGGCAAAGTTGAGATTGGCCAGTGGGTGGCTCTCATCACCGAAGGCGAGTATAAGAACCGCGCCATCGGCTACGGTCTGCACAAAAAATCTGATTTTGTAGGCTCCAACGCCACCATGACATCTCAGATTGCCGAGATGGACTCCACCGGCAAGGTCATCGGCACAACTCCCGAAACAATCGACATCTATGTGGAGAAACCCGGCACTAACTCGCTGTGCATCTACAACCTGTCGAACACGGGAGGAAAAGTTGACTGCTACCTCAACAGCGATTCCACCTTCAGCATCGCTCCGCAGCAGCTTATGTCGAACACCTACGGAGATTTCTTCTGCTATCCGGCCGACTGGAATCAGGGTGTTTACTGGCCTTCGCGCGACATCACCGGTCCGGCCAACAACAAAACTCTGCATTTCGGCAACTGGGGCATCTACACCAATACCGGCAAATACTATTACCGCCGGTATGTCAGCACCGAGCTGAGCCTGCCGTTCGACCTCACTTTCCCGCCCACATCGGCTGAATGGGCCGGTACGGGTACGGAAGAAGACCCCTACATCATCGCCACTGCAGCCGACCTCTTCCGTCTTTCCGAAAAGGTCAATTCCGCCACTATCCCCGACGGCGCAAAAATGGTTAAAGTGTTTGAGGGCAAGTACTTCAAGCAGACAAAGACCATCAACATGAAGGGTTATCTCTTCCCGCCCATCGGCGGCAGCGACGACATGAAGCGTTTCGCCGGCAATTACAACGGCGACAACAAGACCATATCGAACCTCACCGTGAGCACCGGCTCAAAGGGTTATGCAGCCCTCTTCGGCGCTGTTGACACCGTGGCCACGCTGAAAAACATCACCCTCAGCGCGCCCGATATCTCCTGCGAGAATTACTATTACGCAGGCGGCGTGGCAGCTTACTCCATGGGTAAGATTGAAAACTGCAAAGTTACCAACGGCAAAATCCGCGGTTATCTCATTGCCGGCGGTGTCTGCGGTTCGTCAGGTCCGGCCACCGGTCTGTCGTTCACCGGCACTGTGGAAGGCGCCAACAACGTGGGCGGCGTGATTGGCAATATGCGTTTCCCCATCACCAAGTGCAACGCCACCAACGCCACTGTTACCGGTTACGGCGGCCGTGAGAACTATTCTGTAGGCGGTGTGGTAGGTTACATGACCTCCAACTCGCTGGGTCAGCAATACGGCGGCTATATTGAAGACTGCTATTTCTCCGGCCAGATCATCATGAACCGTTACGCCATGTTTGCCGGCGGCATCGCCGGTTGCTCCACAGAGGCCGACATCCGCCGTTGCTTCGCTCTGGCTGAAATCTCCACAACCTCTTCGGTAAGCTCAACGGCTGCCGGCGGCATCGTGGGCGCTATCCAGGGTGTGAAGGTTGAAAACTGCTTCTTCAACGGCAATATGGAAGTAGGCGGCTCATGGACGAGCCCCCTCGTTGGTTATGCCATCAACATCAAGCTGGCCGGACATCCCGAACGTTCGGAAATCACCAACTGCTACATGGCTTGCCATTCTCGTTCCATTTCCAACTACTCTTACTCTCCCTATCTGGGCTGGTTCGACACCCGCACTTACGGCGAGCCCCCGATAATCACCAACTGCCGCATCGACGGTTCGCTGCATCCCAACTACAACACTGCCAAGGGCTTTACCGCGCTTGCCGATATGATTTCGGGCGAACCCTGGGAGAATTACAGCACCGAGATTTGGAAGTTTGAGAAGGGCTCTTATCCCACACTGGCCACCATCGGTTCCAACTCGGTTGCCAACGTGGCAAAAGCTCCCATCAATTTCACCGGCACTGACAATGTGGAGAATGTAGCCAACAACTTCACCGTTTCCACCGCCGGCTCCGTGAAATGGACGGCTCTGAAAGACGGCGTCTTCGGCACTGAAGGCCACGGCGTTATCATCAGCGGCGCCAACGTGCAGCTCAACGGCTCCATAGCCACCGATACCATCCGTGCCGCCAACGGCAATATCTACAAATGGGTTGTGATGAAGCTGGCACCCGCCGGCATCTTCGACGGCGAAGGCACAGCCGAGAAGCCTTATCTCATCAAGGACAAAGCCGATTTGATTCGTCTGTCGGAAGCAACAACCCTCAATCAGCTCACCTTCGACGGTTCTCACTTCCTCATCACCGCCGACATCAATCTGCAGAAAGACACCGCCTTCAAGGGCATCAGCAACTGCGCATCGTCAACTTACAAGTTCGGCGGCGTCCTCGACGGCGGCAACCACACCATCACCGGCATCAGCCTCGTTTATCCTGTGTTCAATGAAGCAGGATTAATTGTTGGCGGCAAAACTTCCACCCGCGGCTTCATCGGCCGTATCAAGAAGGGCGGCGCAGTGAAGAATCTGCGTCTCGGCGCCGACAACGAGTTCATCTTCTATTCCTCGTCGGGTGCATTCGTAGGCGAGAACTACGGCGACATCATCAACTGCCGCAACTATGCCAAAGTAATTGCTCACGCAGGCACTTCGGGCGCTATATGCGGTTATAACCGTGCCGGCGGTCGCATTGAAGACTGCTTCAATGCCGGCGAGGTTGTCGGTGGCTACCACTATGTGGGCGGCATCGTCAGCTACAACTACGGCGTTGTTCAGAATTGCCAGAATGTTGGCAAGGTGTCGCTGCAGCATATCAGCTCAACATATACTACCAGCAAACTCGATGGCGCCGGCGGCGTCATAATGGCCAACTTCGCCCAGGCTTACAACGTGCTCAACACAGGTTATGTGGAGGCAGAACAGTATGTAGGCGGCATCGAGTCATGGCACAACACCACCGACAAACAGAAGTCTCTGACGGCTGCTCTCAACCTCGGTGATGTTTACAGCCGCACAGGCAGCGTCTTCGAAGGTCAGGTTACCGGCAAAAACTACAAAGTTCCCGATGTGGCCTCTGTTTACTGGGATGCACAGGTTTCGTCAGTAGTCAAAGCTGCTCAGAGCGAAGACCTCGCCAACGCCAAGGGTCTTAAGACCAACGCTCTTACCAGCGGTGAACCCGTTGAGGGTCTCGACACAGCTTACTGGAGCTTCGCCAAGGGCCGTTATCCCATGCTGAAGATGTATGCCGACGAACCGATGGCAGTGGCAGCCGCTACGGCAGTGGTCAACTTCGGCGACAGCGAACACCATCTGGCAGTGAAACATGACGCAGCTCTGGCTCAGGCCGAAGGTCTGAAATGGTCGCTGGCTAAGGGCAACAAACCCTTCATCGTAAACGGCAATGTGCTGGAAATGTATGCCGGCAAGGAGTTCAACGACACCCTGGTGGCCACTAACGGCAATTATGTTCGCCGCTATGCTCTTATGGCAACACCCGACACACTTGCCGTGCCGCAACTGGCCGACACGCTGCTGTATGACAAAGAGACATATAAGCTTGTCTTCTCGCACACCGTTCCCGGCGTTACATACTACTACACTATCAACAACACTGCTCCCGGTCCCGACAATTCGGCATCGCTGACAACCAACGGCGTGGCTGAGGTGCGCGTTGTCAATAACGACATTACAGTGCGTGCCATTGCCGCTCACCGCAACTATTATCCGTCGGCCGAGATTTCACGCGTACTGAAGAGCAACGGCATCGGCAGCATCGACGACACCGAGGTTCCTGCAAGCGTCATCTACGTCAATGCCTCCGGCCTGACCTCTGCCTCACCCTGGCAGGGCGTCAATGTGGTTATCACCACCTTCGCCAACGGCACACGCAAGATAGAGAAAGTGAACTTCAATCGCTGATAACTCACTGTAAATCAGAGATTTACAACTAAGATTAAGGGCAGTGCCAATGGCGGCACTGCCCTTATTGCGTTTAACTGCCGCAGGAGCTTAATCAAGCAAGCGGCGGAAGTTCTCAGTAGTTCTCGGGGTTGATTTCAAAGAATGACTGCGGGTGGTTGCATACCGGGCAGATTTCCGGAGCCTTCTTTCCGAAGTGGATATGCCCGCAGTTGCGGCACAGCCACATACGGTCGCCGTCGCGCGAGAAGACGATGCCCTCCCTGATGTTTTCCAGCAGACGGCGATAGCGCTCCTCATGGTGCTTCTCTATGGCGGCCACCCCGCGCATCTTGAAAGCTATCTCGGGGAATCCCTCTTCCTCAGCCTCGCGAGCCATACGGTCGTACATGTTTGTCCATTCGTAATTCTCGCCTGCGGCGGCTGCTTCCAGGTTTGTCATTGTGTCGGAGATTTCACCGCCGTTGAGGTATTTGAACCACAGCTTGGCGTGTTCTTTCTCGTTGCCTGCCGTTTCCTCAAAAATGGCTGCTATCTGCTGGTAGCCGTCTTTGCGGGCCTTAGAGGCAAAATATGTGTATTTGTTGCGGGCCATGGATTCGCCTGCAAAAGCTTCTTCGAGATTCTTCTCGGTCTTGGTGCCTTTCAGTGATTTCATATTGTGTGTATTTGTTGATGATTATCAGGTTGTTCCGATTGAAAAATGCGGACGGTGATTTTATCAGTTACAACATTTTCAACCGCACTCAGGTTCATGTCCGAGGCAGTGAAAGTTTCCGATGGCAAAGGTACATAAAATTCCGTAACATAATCAAGGCTAAATTGATTTTTTTTGCATGAACCATGCCGGAAAGTGCGGAAACATACCATGGCCATGATGCGGATGCAGATATTCGGGAGAATAGGAAAGATGCCCGTTTTAAACCCGAAATCAGCTTGAAATGCAAAATAATGAGTTAATAAAACAAAACCAAAGTTAAATAAAAGTTAAACTATGTTTTGTAACATAGTTTTATAACCACATCTCTGAAAAATGTATTATCTTTGCATTGAGTTTTTCATGGTATTAGATTTTAAGGTTAATTGAGATTGGTTGTCGCGATGACAATCAATTTTTTTTGCCCTTTCGGGAAGTTCTCGCCAACGGCATTTGCAAGCGGAAAAATGCGGTCTGAAAGAAGTCGATTTTTTACCGCTTATTTTTTTTGAGATCACCTCAGCGAGCTTCAAAGGGAATGCCCTGAGGCAGCTGCGGAGGCATTTGACTCAATTTTGACTAAATTTAGACACAGGTCCGTGCAAACTTTTTAACACTCTGAGGCTTTATAATAAGGAGTGAGGAACAAGCCTGTTTCCCCATGAAGCCATTATGAAGAGATTTTCAGCAACCATAATACTTGTATTAGCGGCACTTGGCGCCGTCAGCACGCAGGCAGAAGCGGCAACTCCGGTCGGCGGTAAAGATGCGGCAGTGGCCGACACCTTGGTGAATCCGTATTCTGTAACCATAGAAGATAACATATTGCCCGACAGCGTGGAATGGGTAACGACGCCATGGACCTATGGCCTCTTTATCGGTACCGGGCCACGGTGGACGGCCGGACGGCTGAATGAGTATTTCTCTTGGGCATGGGACTTTACCGTGGGCGGTAAGGTGGCTTTCCGGCGCATATATCTTGAAGCTGCCTTGTCGTTTGCCTCACCCACGCTGCGTAAACTGCGCATGACCACCGTGGGCGCCCCCGACGAGAAGTTTCGCGCCAATGTGAAGAATGCCAATTACACCTCATGGGGCTTCAACGCAGGCTATTCGGTTTATGACAGCAGAAACTTCAGCATCATACCCTTTGCAGGCGTGAAATGGACAAACTATTCCTGGACGGCCAGACCCTTGGAGTTCAACGAATCGGGCGACGAGGTGATGGGAATGCCGCAGCGCAAGATGAGGGTCAAGGATCTCAATATAGATTTTGGTGTCAACTTCGACTGGCATTTCAGCAACATTGTGGTAAGCTCGGGTCAGAAACGACAGACTCTGATGTCGAGCCTTCGCCTTACACCGTATGCCGTGCGCGGCGTTTATTCGTCGGACCAGGGCGGCTTCAACGGCTGGCAGTTGGGACTGATGATTGCCTATTCAGCCACCGCCAAGACCTTGAAACCACTCTATCTGCCCGAATAACAGGCCCTTACACATACTTTAGATAAGCCCTTACACATACCTAATATAAATGAGAGGCTGCCCCGTGATTCTTTCGGAGCAGCCTCTGCGGATTACCGCTGTTAAGTGTCTTTCGTTTGTCAGGCAGTAGATTTAAGGTAAGAAGGTGTTTTCAAGTGCGAAGCTACACAATTTTATCCACCCGTGCAAATGCATTTTTATCCACCGGTGCTGATGCTTCATCCGCGTAACTTTCAATCTTGTAATTTTTTTGCGCAGATATTTGTGAATGTGTCGTGATTGTGTTAACTTTGCGCAAAACTCCAACCTATATGAAAAAAATACTGACACTAACAGCAATCGTAGCGCTGATATTGGGTCTTGCCTCCTGCTCAGACAACAATACAGACAAACTCCTCTGCACTGTGCCGGCTGACGCCGATGGAGTGGTTGTTATCAACTATGAGAAGATAGTTGAAGACCTGAATCTGAAAACTGACGGCGACAAGGTGCAATTCAGCAATCAGCTGAAAACCCTGTTTGAGAGTGAACCCGCCGTATCCAAGCTTCTGTCGAGCGGCGCCTTGAAACTGGCGCCCATGGCCTTCTTCTATGAGGACGGACAGTTCTATCTCACAGGTTTCGTGGCTGATGCCGATGCCTTCATGAGCTTTGTGGAGAAGGAAAGCAACAGCACCTTCCAAAAGAACGGCTCCTTCAGCATACTCACCGACGGTGGTGCCTCAATAGCCGTTGTAAACGACCGTTTCTGGATTTGCGACACGGATGCTGAAAAGAATCTGGCCAAATTCATGGAGCAGGACAAAGATGCTTCCATCCTCAGCAAAGAGGTATCGTCGATGCTGAAAAAAGACAACTGCGACCTCTCGGGCATCGTCACCATGGATGTGCTTACCGAACTGGCCGAATCGAACAGCGGCTTGAATCCGGCTCAGATGGCCATGGTGCTTGGCGCTGTTGAGCATCTGGCTTTCGACTGCAGCTTCAACAAGGGTGAGATTCTGGCCACTATGTGCGCCGTTGACGCCAAGGGCGCTCCCGTGGACGGCAAAGCATTGTCGAAATACTTCGATAAAATCAACATGGGCACAATCAACTGCCTCACAGGCGATTTCGACATGATTGCGGCCTGCGGCATCAAGCCTGAGCTGGCCAACGCTCTCGGCTCTCTGATGAACGCATACGGTGGTCTGAAGGTGCCCCAAATAGAGAAAATCGACGGCACAATGGCTCTTGGTATTCAGGTAAGACCTGAGGGCAATGCCTCCATGATGCCCATGATGATGGCCGTGAAGATGGCTGAGGGAGACGACGCCATGGCTCTGGGACAGACTGTTACCTCCATGACACAGAATGCTGTCAACGTATCGGTTAAGGGTTCGACCCTGTTGCTGCGCACAGCCTCGTTCACCGGCAAGGAAGCCAAAGCGGGTGCCTGCCTCAAAGACTTGGAAGGTGCGTACTTCGGCTATGTGGTAGCTCCCGGAGTGGTGAAATCGTATCTGCCCAGCAACACCATACCCTTCACCGGAGCATCGCTGACCCTGCGTCCCGACGGCGACTCGTTTAAGATGGAAATGCGCATACTCACCGGTTCCGACAAAAATTCTCTGAGTACTCTGGTAAGCCTTCTGAATGCGGCAAAGAAAGAGAACAGACTCTAAGACATGTTCCTGACAGGAAACAATAGTTACAGAAATGCGCTGCTGCCTGCTCTGCTGGCAGCGGTGCTTCTGCTTATGGGGTGCTCGGAAGGGCGCGATATGCGGAGGCTGTTGCGCAACGTGCCCGCCGAGGCCGAAACGGTGGTGTGTGTCAACATTGAGGCTCTGGCAAAGGAATTCCGTCTCACCGTGGACGCAAACCGCCTCACCCTGCCGCAGCGTTATGCCGCCATTGAGCCGCAGGCTGATGCTGCTTTGCTGCAGTTGCTGAAGAGCGGCGCCATAAGGCTTTCGGCAGTGGTGATGTTCCGCGTGGAGAGCCACACCTTCATCACAGGCTTCGTGGCCGACAAAGATGCCTTTATGCAGATGGTTGAAAGCAGAACAGGAAGGCAGTTCAGCAATCAGGGCGACAGACAGGTCTGCGGCCCGGTGACGATAATCGGCGACCGCTTCTGGGTGTCGGATGCAGATGCAAGTAAAGTGTATGAACTCTCGCGCTTGAAAGGTGATGACGCGTTGCCTCGGAAAGCGGCGGATATGTTGGCTGACGATGCCGACGACGGTTTTGCAATGCTGACAAAATGCGACGCTCTGACCGCCATGGCAGGCAACTCGCCCGTGGCGACTCAGATTGCCCGGCAGATATTGGGAGAAGCCGGTTATCTGTGCCTGAAAGGTGATGTGGATGACGATGAGCTTGAGCTGGACGGAGAATTCCTCAATCAGCAATTTCAGCCGGTGCGCAACCCCGGCACACTCGCCGTCATTGACCGCAATGCCCTGCTGACCCTGCTTCCCGACGCCGAGAAAGTTACCGCCATAGGGTTGCAGAAAGCCACTCTGCAGCAGATAGCGGCAGCCATGCCGTCGGCACTGACGCAGAACGCCGCAGACGTCTTTGCCGGCACCTTTGCCATAGCCGTCAACACAATGGCTATCGACTCCACAGGCATGCCGGCCATGACCGTAACTGCCACACTGCTCCCCGGCGCTGACACCACAACATTGAGCCATACCCTGACGGCAGCATTGCCTCAGAGCCTTCCGGTGAATGTGGTCGGCAATCAGCTGTTTATAGGCCGACAGCCTGCACAAGTGGCACAAGGTGCTGTATGGCCTCACATAGATGACCTGAACGGCGCCCTCTTCGGCATGGCTCTGTCGCCGCAGGCTCTCGACAGGCAGTTCCCGCTCATGTATATGCACTCCGGCGGACTGACAATGGCCGTGAAAGCCGACGATGACGACCAACACTTGGAGATGAATGTGAGAATATACACCGGCTCGGAAGAAAACATCCTGTTGATGCTCTTAAGCCCTATGTTGCAGAATATGGTGATAAGAGGGGAGTGGCAGGCGAAAAAATCAGGTAAAATAACTCGATAAGGTTTCAAATTTCAAGCATTGTGATGGAAAAACATCCCCTGCATATCAGCTCAATAGAACTGCGCCACACGCTGCCGGCAGTCTTTGCGGGCACACCGAAGCGCCATTCGCAGATTTGGGAGCAGGACGTGAAGCTGGAACGCGGCAACACGTATATAATAGCAGCCGCCAGCGGCACCGGCAAATCGTCGATGTGCGCTTATATCTACGGCTCGCGGCGCGATTACAGCGGCACGATTCTGTTTGACAATCAGAACGTGGCCGACTTCAACATTGACCACTGGCTGGCGCTGCGGCGTACCGCTCTGGCCTATCTGCCCCAGGAATTGGACCTTTTTCCCGAACTCTCTGCATGGCAGAACATTGAGCTGAAACGACGCCTCACCGACTTTACCCCTCCGAAGCGTGTGGAGGAATGGATGGAACAGTTGGGCATTGCCGACCGGCGCGATTTCCCCGTGGGGAAAATGTCGATTGGGCAGCAACAGCGCGTGGGCATTATCCGCTCGCTCTGTCAACCGTTCGATTTTATTATGCTCGATGAGCCGGTAAGCCACCTCGATGCCGAAAACAACCGGCTGGCCGCCAAGATGATTCTCGACGAGGCTCTGCGCCAGGGTGCTGCCGTGGTGGCTACCTCGGTGGGTAATCATCTGGCCATTCCGCAACCTATTATGCTTGAATTATGAATCCTGTAAGCAAACTCCTGCGCCATAACCTGTCGCTGACCCAGACCATAGGCTTTGCTCTGGCCAATTTTGTGGGTCTGACCATTGTGGTGGCCGGGCTGATGGTATATCTCGACGCCCGCCCAATCTGGAACACCGAAGACTCTTTCATGAAGAAAGACTATGTGGTGATAAACAAAAAAGTGTCGCTGGAAAATACCCTTGGCACGTCCACAGCCTTTACCTCCGACGAGGTCAAAGACCTGCAACAACAGCCGTGGGTGAGGTCGCTGTCGCCCTTCACCACGGCCGATTTCCGCGTGGCCGCAAGCATAACGGCTCCCGGGCAGAACCGCGGTCTCAACACCTTCCTCTTTTTTGAGTCGCTGCCCGACGAGTATGTGGACGTGAAAGGGGCAGGATGGGGCTTTGAACCCGGCGATAAAACCGTGCCTATAATAATGAGTCGCGACTATCTGGCACTCTATAACTTCGGGTTTGCCACGTCGGCCGGTCTGCCGCAGGTGAACGAGAGCATGATAAGCTCCGTGCCTCTGCGCCTTTACATCACCTCAAACGCCAATCCGCTGCAGTCGATGCATATAAACGCACGCATTGTGGGCTTCTCGTCGCGCTTGAACACCATCCTGGTGCCACAGGAGTTTATGGACTGGGCCAACAAGGTTTACGGCAGCGGCACAAAACGTGAGCCGTCGCGCATCATCATCGACACTAATTCACCCGGCGACGTGGCCATCACCGACTATATGGAAGAGAAAGGGTGGGAGATAGGCGGCGACAAATCGGCCTCGCGCGCCAGCTTCCTGCTCAACGTGGCCACCGGCGTCATTCTGGCTGTGGGAGTGGTGATTACCCTGCTCAGCTTCTTCGTGCTGTTCCTGAGCATCTCGCTGCTGATGCAGAAGAACCGTCCCAAGCTGCATTCGCTGCTTCAGTTGGGCTACCGCGTTGCCGAGGTGGGTAAGCCTTACCGGCAGGTGGTGTTGCTGACCTCGGCAGTAACCTTCGCCATGGCAGTGGGCGCCGGCTTTCTGCTGCGCAGCATATACATCGACTCGGTAACCGCCATAGGGGGCGGCGCTCCCGTGTGGCTTCCGCTTGCCGCCGGACTGGTGCTCAGCCTCATCACCACGGGCGTAAACCTCTACGCCATCCGCCGCCGCGTGCTCTCCGCCTTCTGAGGGCACCGGAGTCTACCGGCCTGAACACCGCTTATCTCAGGCTTTTTCGGCCACTTTGCCCGGCTTCTTGCCACCCTGATGACGATGTGCGTGGCTACTGCTTATACACGCCACGCGCCTTACCGACGTATTTGGGCGACAAGAGGAAGCGGTGGTGAAGAGCCGCAAAAGCGGCAGTTGTGCAGAATAGGGCGGTTAATTGTGTTAAAACTGTTAATTAACATTGGTTAATCGAATACGGATGCTTTGCTGATATATTTAAAATTGTTAATTTTGCGCCTGTTTAGGGAATGTATAGGTCTATCGCTCGGTAAGCCGCCGATTCAGGGTCGGAAAAACGGGTGTGCTATGCATTATTTTAAACAGAGGGCTACAGTAAAAACTTGATGAAAAACTCCGAAAAGGTAACCTTAGATTGATGGCGAAAGCCACAAACGGTGTCATGAAAAACGGAAACGGAATGTATGTTTAAGACTTGGGTTTGACGCGTGTCGTCCTCATTAGATTTGCAAGAGAGAAAAATAAAATATTAACCAACAAATGTAAACTAAATTAATTCTTGCATGAAGAACATTTGTTTTCATTCGACAAGGAAGCTAATGGCCACACTGGCGATGCTGGTGTTGTTTGCGCTTCCCGCTTTGGCTCAGAAGGTAACGGTTACCGGTACGGTAACTGACCAGACGGGCGAAGCCCTTATTGGTGCGTCCGTAATGGAGAAGGGCACCACTAACGGCACCTCCACCGACATGGACGGCAACTTCCAGCTTACCGTCAACCCCGGTGCCACTCTGGTCTTCTCCTACGTGGGCTACAACCCCGTGGAAGAGGCACTTAACGGACGTACTCACGTCAACGTTGTGATGTCCGAGAACGCCACTCAGCTTCAGGATGTGGTTGTGATTGGTTACGGTTCGGTGCGCAATCAAGACGCCACCGGTTCGGTTGACCTGGTTATGCCCGATGAGGTAGACGCCAACATCGCCACCTCGGCACAGGATCTTCTTACCGGCGCAAGCCCCGGTGTGGTAGTTACTTCTACCGGCGGTTCGCCTGAAGGCGGCGCTTACATCCGTATCCGCGGCGGCGCTTCGCTGAACGCCTCCAACGACCCTCTGATCGTGCTCGACGGTGTGCCCCTGAGCAACGACGGTGTTAACGGTATGGCCAACCCCCTGGCTATGATCGCCCCTGACAACATCGAGTCAATGACCATTCTGAAAGATGCTTCCGCAACGGCCATCTACGGTTCGCGTGCATCGAACGGCGTCATCATCATCACCACCAAGAAGGGCCGCAGCGGCCGTCCGCAGGTGAACTTCTCGGCTAACGTTACTCTGAGCCACGACCGCAAACGCTGGGATGTGCTCTCAGGTGACGCTTTCCGCAAGATGATTGTGGACACCTACGGAACTGAATCAGCAGCTTACGGCGCTCTTGGCAAAGCCAACACCGACTGGCAGGACGAAATCCTCCGCACCTCCGTAAGCCATGAATACAACCTGAGCATCGGCGGCCAGGCAGGCTTCCTTCCCTATCGCGTTTCAGGTTCTTACACCATGAACAACGGTATTCTGAAAAACTCTCAGATGCAGCGTGTAACAGCCGGCTTCAACCTCACCCCGAAGTTCTTCGACGGTCTGCTGCAGGTGAACGCCAACGTGAAAGGTTACTACATCCGCAACAAATTCACCGATGAAGGCTGCGTTGGTCTGGCCCTCGACGCCGACCCCACCCGTCCGGTTTACTCAAACATAAAGAGCGGCAACAGCTCATTCCCGTATTTCTATAACGGCTACAGCTGCAACACGTCGGGCAACAACTTCAACGACCAGGGTACTCTGAACCCGCTGGCATGCGCTACCGACAAAGACAACACCGCCAACATCTACCGCAGCAACGGTAACCTGCAGATTGACTACGCTCTGCACTTCCTGCCCGACCTGCACCTGAACCTCAACCTCGGTTATGACGTAAGCAAAGCCGAGAACGACATCTATCTGAAACAGAACTCTCCCACAGCCTGGAACTCGAACGCCAAGGATGGTGCCGGCACATATTACTACAGCTATGAGCTGCGCCGCAACACTCTGCTCGACTTCTATGCCAACTATAAGAAAGAGGTTGAAAGCATCTACTCCAACTTCGACATCATGGCCGGTTACTCATGGCAGCGTTTCGACGCCCACGGACGTAACAACGCCACTGTATACACCACTCCGGGCTTCCTGCTCCCCGGCGATACGGGCGACGTGCTCACCGTTAACCCCGAAACCGTGGACCGCGTAGGCCACTCATACCTCGACGCTCCTTATTACTTCTGGAACTCAGGTCGTCTGCAGCTCATCAGCTTCTTCGGCCGTTTGAACTACTCGTTCAAGGATACCTATCTGCTTACCTTCACCCTTCGTGATGACGGTACCTCACGTTTCAGCAAAGACAACCGCTGGGGTCTCTTCCCCTCAGTTGCTCTAGCTTGGAAGATCAACAATATGCCCTTCATGGAAAGCGTACGCGAAAACATGAACGAATTCAAGCTGCGTCTTGGCTGGGGTCAGACCGGTCAGCAGAGTGTGGGCGGATACTTTGACTATATGCCTACCTATGCTATCTCACAGACCGGTTCGTACTATCCGAACCCCTATACCGGCCTTTATGGCACACCTTCGCTCAACGCCCTTACCTATTATCCCAATGGCTACAACCCCAATCTGAAGTGGGAGACTACCACTACCTGGAACGTAGGTGTAGACATGGGATGGTGGAACAATCGCCTGACCGTAGCCCTCGACTGGTATCTGCGTAACTCGAAAGACCTGCTCGGCACTGTAACCGTAAGCCCGGGCGCCGCCACCACCAACGAGATGACTCAGAACGTTGGTTCACTGCGCAACCTTGGTCTTGAGGCTACTATCGGTGCCCGCATCATCGACACCGAGGACTTCACCTGGAACACCAGCTACAACATTGCATGGAACAAGAACGAAATTACCAAGCTCAACAACTCCAACGACCGCAACTACATGGTAACGCTGGGCGGCATGGGCGCCACCGGTAATACTTGCCAGGCTCACAAAGTAGGTCACCCGGCTTACTCATTCCTGCTCTACGAACAGATTTACGACAAGAACGGTCATCCCATTGAGGGTGCATACGTTGACCAGAACGGCGACGGCCAGATCAACTCTTCTGACCTGGTGCTCAAACACAGCAAGGACCCGAAGGTAACCATGAGCTGGAGCAATACTCTTACTTACAAGAACTGGGACTTCGGTATCTCACTGCGTGCTTCCATCGGCAACTACATCTATAATAATGTACGCGCAAAACGCACCTACAAGAGCAACCTGTATGCCAACTCCACACTGCGCAATCTTGTTGTAAGCGACGATTACTTCAACACACAGCAGTACTATTCAGATTACTATCTGGAGAACGCCGGCTTCGTACGTTGCGACAACATCACCCTGGGCTACACCTTCACTGATCTTCTCAACAACAAGCTGAAGCTCCGTCTGTATGGTGCAGTTCAGAATCCGTTTGTCATCACCCGTTACAAAGGTATCGACCCGGAGGTATTCGACGGTATCGACAACAACGTTTACCCGCGTCCGGTAAGCTACACAATCGGTCTGATAGCTACATTCTAAACTCTCTCGCCACAACAAAAAGAAACAAAGCAAATGAAATCAATAATAAGCAAACTTTTCATCGGCGCTGCCCTTTTGGCTACTGCGGGTCTGGTGTCCTGCACCGGCGACCTGGATCAGCTGCCCAAGGACCCCAATGTGCTGACGCCCGACCAGTTCGCTAAGAACCCCAAAGAGTATCTGGGCGGCATTCTGGGTAAATGCTATTCCTCGCTGGCCATCTCCGGCCAGTACGGACCTAACGGCGATGCCGACATCAAAGGTATGGACGGCGGCACAAGCCAGTGGAGCCGCGTAGCTTACATCATGGAGGAATTCCCCACCGATGTGTCTTACTGGATTTATCAGGACCAAGGTGTGCCTGACATGGTGAATGATGCATGGAGCGACAACAACAACTTCATCTACGGTGCCTACTCGCGCTACTACACTCACATTGCAGTCTGCAACGACTTCATCCGCCTTACCCGCAATCTGGGCAACTACGGCATCACAGTAGGCGGCAGCGGTGAGAACGCCATCAGCCAGGCAGAGGTAGACCAGTTCGTGCTCGAAGCACGCGCACTGCGCGACCTCAGCTACTTCTACATCATCAACTGGTTCGGCCGCGGCGTTGTGGCATGGGACGACATGGACTATGGCCAGACTCCCCCGCAGGCTGAATCACGCGCAGCCCTCTTCAACAAGGTGGTTGCCGACCTGGAAGATGTACTCAGCAAATTCCCCGACGGAACTCCGGTTTACGGCCGCATCGGCAAAGATGCAGTAGAGGCACTTCTCTGCAAATATTATCTGAATGCCGAGGTCTTCACCGGCACTCCGATGTATGACAAATGCTGGACACACGCCCAGAACATCATCGCCCGTCATAAAGGCGGCGGTTTCCAGGGCTCAGGTCTTGCCAACGACTATCTGGCACTGTTCTGCGGCAACAACGACATGTTCATGCCCGGCGGTAGCCTCGCGGCTCAGAACGAGATACTCTGGGGCATACCTTATGACAGCAACAACACCCAGCCTTACGGCGGCACAATGTTCCTCATTGCTGCTCCTATCAAAGACGGTGCTACTCCCGACCAGGTTAACAAAGGATGGTGCAACAAGACCTTCTACGGCATGAACGCCGCATGGGGCTGTATGCGCACACGTCCGGAATTTGCCAAAATCTTCGGTTTCGTAAATGGCAAGAGCATTGACAAACGCTCATATCTGTGGCTCACCGAGGCTCTCGACGCCGGTTATCCCATGAACTTTGAGAATGCCAAGGAATGGGCAGGCTGCGGCTATTGCGCCATCAAGTTCACCAACGTGAATGCCGAAGCCAACGGCGAGCTTCCGAAATGGAACGACCCGAACAACGGCTGGCCCCGAGTAGGTGTACAGCCCGTCGACGCACAGTCCATCTTCCCTAACACCGACCTGCCCATCATCCGCCTGGCCGATGTATATCTGATGGCAGCCGAGTGCGCACTGCGCGGCAACGGCGACCAGGCTCTGGCTCTGGATTATGTAAACCTTATCCGTCAGCGTGCAGGCCTCACCACCATCAACGCAGCCGAGCTTACCCTCGACAATCTGCTTGACGAACGTGCCCGCGAGCTTTACATGGAGTGCACCCGTCGTACGGACCTCATCCGCTTCAACAAGTTCACCGGCTCTGCCTACATCTGGGCTTACAAGGGCGGCCAGCCCACCGGCGGCTCCATAGGCGACTACCGCAACCTCTATCCGCTGCCCTCACAGGTACTGTCAGGCTACGGCTCTTCAATGCAGCAGAACCCCGGTTACTAATAACCCTCTTTACAGCATAAAAAGATGAAAAAATCAGTAATTCTGGCCGTCATGGCCATGCTGCTCGGCTTTACATTCACAAGCTGCAAGGAGGACACGCAGCCCCGCCTGAGCACTCCCACCAACTTCGTCCTCAACACCCCGCCTATGGCCGACCAGCTGTATGTGATGAATGCCAACACGGCAATCAATCTCACAGTGTCGCAGCCCAATTACGGCGTTGCCACCACACCTTTGTATCAGGTTGAGATAGCAAAGACTGCCGACGGCTTCGAGAAAGGCGAATATAAAACCCTGTCGTCGACAACCACCAGTGCCAAAATCACTGTTGCCGGCGAAGAGTTTTGCATAGCCATGTGCGAACTGTGGGGCTACACCTCACCCGACAACTTCGACGACAGCCCGCGTCCGGTTTACGTACGCGTCCACGCGTGGGTGGATAATGCTGAATACAGCTCCATCTACTCCAACGTAATCGAACTCAAGCAGGTTAAGCCTTATCTGGCTGTGAAGGTGCCCGACACCATCCAGCTTGTAGGTCAGCCCGAAGGCTGGTCAGCAGCTTACAACGCTGACTGGCTCCTCTATGAGACCGTTCCCGAGAGCCGTGTTTACCAGGGCACATTCGAGATTCCGGAAGGCCAGTTCCAGTTCCGCTTCTACGACCAGTTCGACGCAACTGAACCCTGGGATTGGTACTCCATCGGTGCTCAGGATGCCGACAACCCCGTAGACATTGCCATGACCGACGGCAACTACAGCGGAGACCTCTTCTATGACCCGGCTACCAAGGGTGCAGGCAAGGGCTCATGGCAGATTCCCAACTGGCCCGGCGGCACAGTGAAAATGACTGTTAACCTCAAGACCAAGAAGGTAGACTTCACACTGGTACAGTAATATGAACCTGTTGGCGGAGACAAGCTCCGTGCCTGTTTCCGCCAACATTCAAAAATTGCAAAGAAACACAATGAAAAAAATAGGATTATATTTGCTGGGCCTTCTCACCGCAGTAGGATTTGCCGCTTGCGACGACAAGTCAGATCTTGGCATAGAGCAGAAGAACCCGCAGGAAGCCATCATGGAGGCCAACGGTCTTACAGTGGCTTGGCAAACGCCTCTTCAGGGCGGCAGCATAGACCTGAACCAATACGCTGACAAGGTAATTCCTGTTATCTCAACCGTGGAGACCAAAGACCTTCCGGCCGGCGCAACAGTGGAATATGAGATGCAGATAGCCTCAATGGCTGACTTCAGCAATGCCGAAACAGTGGCAGTGGAAGATGGGGCAGTGCGTTGCTCCGACTGGGAAGCTGCTTATCAGGAACTCTACAAGAAAGACCCGACTCCCCGTGTAAACTACATCCGCTTCATAGCTTACGTGGTTGACGGCAGCCAGGTATCGCGTCTTGGCGGCGAGGACTTCTACTACGCTACCAAAGAAATCACCGTTACACCTATCGACCTGAAGCTTCCGGTTGAGGGCACCTATTATCTGAATGCAGGCGGCAAGCTCACCAAGATGAGCCACAGCTCCCAGCACCAGTATGATGACCCCAACTTCAGCATCATCGTTGAGGTAAGTGCAGCCGAGGCAGCAGCCGGCTACAAATGGACTATTGTTAACGAAATGTACCAGTCCAACCAGCAGGCAGGCAAGCAGTATGGCGTAAGCGAAACGGGCGACCCCGCCGACATGAGCGGCAGCCTGGCCCTCAACGGTCAGGCAGGCGTAATCAAAGCCGCCGGTACGTATAAGATTGAAGTCAACATGCTTGACCTTACCTACAAGATCAATTATGCCTTCACTCAGCTGAACACTCCGGGTCCGGCCAACGGATGGAGCTTCGACAACAACATGCTTCTCACCACCACCGACTATATCCACTACAATGGTTATGTTTACATTCAGGGTGAGTTCAAGATTGCAGCCGGCAGCTGGTCTGTAAACTGGGGCGTAGGTGCTTCCGACGGTCTTCTGACTCCCAATGGTGGCAACATCAAGGTGGCAAGCGACGGTCTCTACTATGTGGAGGTTAACCTCAACGAGCTTACCTACAAGCTGACCAAGATTGAGTCGCTTGGTGTAATCGGCGGCTTCAACGGATGGGCTTCACAGAGCAACCTCACTCCGAGCGCTGACTACAAGACCTGGACAGGCAAGGTAACCTTCAATGACGCTAAGAATGAATGGAAGTTCCGCATGAACGACAACTGGGGTATCAACCTCGGTGGCGCTCTCGACAACCTCGTTGGCGGCGGCGATAACATCGTAACCAACGGTGCAGGCACCTATACCATCACTCTTAACCTCGGCAAGATACCTTACAGCGCAACCGTTGTTAAAGACTAATGACACAACACTGAGGAGTGCCTGAAACACCCCTCCAACGCCAATAAAAGTGTGTCGGTTCAGAAACCTGAGCCGGCACATTTTTTTGTTCTCTTAAGGCGAAAATATGGGCGAAAGGAGGCCTTTATTCAAGGATAAATTGTAAATTTGCATTGTCAAATTGAAGATGGAACAGCACAGTCATCCACTTTAAGACCCCATTCAACAAAAAATGTTGATGCCGGGGAAATAAAAACTAATATGCGTAAGGCTCTGCAAAGAACAGAATTTTTAACAATTCCATCAAAAGAGAGCTTAACCAGACATCAAAATAAATTTTTAATTATGGCCCCAAACCATAAGACTGAAGTTACTCAGGTCTCGCAGGGTTGGGCGCTTTTTGCCAAGTTTCGTCGGTTACATAGCTCGCTATGCGCCCTCCTCAACTTGCAAAAATCACCTCAGCCCTGCGACCCCGGCTTTAACATTTTTTTGTGGAATGGGGTCTTACAGCGACTGCAAAAAACATTACTTTTCGAACTATGGCCAACAAATCATATCAAAGATGTCCTTCGTGTGGTGCTACATTGCCGCCCAATGCAACGCAATGTCCTAATTGCCATTTGTCGTTGACGGGCAATTCCTTCACAGAGCACCGTACCATACGCGGCAATTCAGAGGCTTATCAACCTCAGCCGCAACCTCCGCAACAACCGCCGCAGCCGGCGCCCGCCTATCCAAGAGCCAATTACCCCAACGTCAACAACCAAAACGTCAATGCCCAAAACAGCGGTAAGAATAAGACCAACATCCTTCTTTTGGTGCTGATAGGCGTTGTGTTAGTTGTGGGAAGCGTGATAGCGACCCTGCTGCTGACCGGCAAAAGCGACAATAGCGACAGCGACAAGGCAGAAGCCGCGCGCGAAGAGCAGCTCGACGCGCGCGAAGCCAAGTTAGACGCCAGGGAACATGATTTGGAATCCGAAAATGAGCGGTTATATGTGGAGCGGAATACGCAGCCTGCGTCCAATACCCCTACCCCTGCGCAGGATGACGTGATTCTGCAGCGGCAGAAGTCCCTCCTTGCCGATTATGAAGCCATACTGCGCAAGAATCCCCACGAGGTATACTGGATTTCAGACATCAACGCCAACGGCTTTCCCGAGCTGTGGATTACGTATCGCTATGGCAAGCATTTAGACAATCTCATCCACGTTTATCACAGCGAGAAGGGTCATGCACGCGAGATATATACCACTGCTGACGGCCGAATAGCACCGACTTCCGACGGCCGCGTGCTAATCTACTCCAATCAGAACGGCTCCGGCTGTCTGCGCCGCTTCAACTACAACGGCACAAGCGTGAGCAGCGAGGTGCTCCACAACCATAATATCCCCTCCGACCGCAGTATTCCTGCAACCAATTTCGGACCACTGCGCTCGGCATTCAAATTCTGACTTTGAAAATTATCCTGATTCATGATTCACAGACTTTATCTGCTTATCCTTTTCCTTGCCCCGCTGTTTATGCCATTTGCCGCCGGGGCTCAGACACGCAATTATGAACGCTTTGCCGCCGGAGAGAATCATTATCTCGTACTCATGGCCGACGGCACGCTGTGGTCATTAGGCAAGAACCAGTATGGGCAACTTGGCGACGGCACCACGACCGACCGTCAGCAACCCGTGAAGATACTCTCGAACGTAAAAAGCATAGCCTGCGGCAGTAACCATTCGCTGGCAGTGCTCAACGACGGTTCGCTGTATGCCTGGGGCTGGAACGACTGCGGCCAGCTCGGCGACGGCACCACCACACCACACGAAAAGCCCGTGAAGATACTCTCGAACGTGAAGAGCATGGACTGCGGCACCACCCACTCTATGGCAGTGCTCAACGACGGCTCTCTGTGGGCCTGGGGCTCGAACACATTCGGGCAGCTCGGTGACGGCACCACTACCGACCGCCACTCGCCGGTGAAGATACTCGACAATGTGCAGTCTGTGAGCTGCGGCTGGGGGCATACTATGGCAGTGCTCAACGACGGTACCCTCTATGCCTGGGGTGCCAACAACAGCCGTCAACTCGGCCTGGGCTTCAATAGCCGCGAGCTTATGCCTACCCCGAAGAGCCGTCCCGTAAAAACCGGCACCGGCATCCGTATGGCGGCCTATGGCGGCAACCATTCGCTGATTCTTACGGTCAACGGCACCGTCTATTCCTGCGGTTCTAACGAAAAGGGACAGCTCGGCATTGGCGACGTCATTGGCAATATCTCCAAAACGCCCGTGCTGAGCAACGTGAAATCAATAGCTGCCGGCGGCAATCACTCAATGGCGATACTCAGCGACGGGTCGCTGTATGTCTGGGGCGATAACTGCGAGGGACAGATTGGCAACGGCACAACCCTGAATCAGTTCGTGCCGATGAAGGTCTTTGAGAATGTCAGCGCTGTTTCCTGCGGCAATTTCTACACCATGGCGATACTCAACGACGGCACCCTCTACGCCTGGGGCGACAATAACGCCTCTCAGCTCGGCGACGACAGCAACATCGACCGCTTTGTACCCGTACGCACCAAGACAGGGGTGAAACGTGTGGCCTGCGGACATACCAACACTATGTATATCGACAACGAGGGAGACCTCAACGTTGTAGGCAAACTCTTTTGGTGAGGCCTTTGGGTCTAATGAAAGCAGGTGGCCGTTATTTCCTGACCATATCCGCTAAGGGGGCCAGGCGATAGGCCAAAATGGCGAAAAAGAGCGCTATAAGGGCCGTTGCCACCATGGTGAGGGCTGTGGAGTGCAGCATATTGCCGATGCCGCACAGAGGCGAGACAATGGCCGCAAGTATGTATTTCACCACCCCTAAGATGGCTGATGAGGTGCCTGCTTCGCTGCGGCCCACGTCCATGGCAAGTGTGTTGGACGAAGAAAAGATAAGTCCTAAGAAAAAGAGCATGGGGAGGGCTATCAGCTCATAGAGGAAGAAGGGCCAGTCGAACCACATCTGCGCCGCCAGAGCCAGCGAGAAGAGGAACATGCCCAGAACCCCCGTCACCATGGCTTGCTTCTCTATATGGAAGCGCGGCGCCACAGCAGCCCCCAAGGTGCAGGCGAGCGCGTTGGTTCCGAAGATAAGTCCGAACTCAAGCGCCGAGAAGTGGTAATGATCCTGCAGAATGAACGGACCCGACGAGATATAGGCATAGAGCATGGCAATGCCCAAAGCCTTTATCAGCACATAAATCATAAACCGGCCGTTGAGCAACATCATTTTGTAAGCAATGAGATAAGCCTTAATCTTCGGTGCTGCCAGTCGGCGCGAGGGTGGCAGCGTTTCGTTGATGCGGGTTGTCCACCAGCTCATTATCAGTCCGATGGCTATCAGCACCACGAAGATGCCCCTCCAGCCAATGGAATCGGCCATGAAGCCGCCTAAGAGGGGTCCGGCGGCCGGCGCTAAGCCGTTTATGGCGCCCACAATGCCCATGAGCTTGCCCAACTGACGACCGCCGTATACGTCGGCCGGAATGGTGGTTGAGAGTACCATGGCCCCGCCGGCGCCGATGCCCTGCAGCAGGCGCATGCTGATGAAGAACTCAATGGTGGATGAGAGCAACGACACCCCGGTGGCCACAACGAAAATGGCCAGCGAGATTATGAGAATCCGTTTTCGGCCGAAATGGTCGCTCAGCGAGCCCCATACAATGGAGCCCAGACCCATGCCGAGCATGGCAAGGCTCAGACCCATCTGAGTCATCGACGGGGTGGTGTGAAATTCGCGTCGCATGGCCGGTATGGTGGGCAGATACATATCGTTGACCAGCGAGGAGAAGGCTCCTATAATGGCTATGAAAACCACAAACAGCAGGTAATGGCGCGGCTGAAGGCTGTTGGAGCTGTTGGATGTGTGCTGAGGGTCGGTTGCTGATAACATGAGTTGAATTGAAAGAGAAAAGCGGCTTCGGCCGTGCAAAGGT
>FR897887.1:15029-18858 GCA_000437495.1 Prevotella sp. CAG:485 | reverse complement strand
TCGGCCGTGCAAAGGTGCCGAAGCCGCGTGTATGTGCAGATTGCTGCCGGGGGCAGATTACATTATCAGGTTGATGTCGGAGGCAATTGTCTTGCTCAGCTTCCTGAGGGCAAACGCCAGACCAATGCGGTAGGCGCCGAAGCAGATAAGTGCCCATCCGAGGCAGAGCCACGATGCTACGCCGTATGTCAGGGGGTTGGAGAACATTATGAGCACGAGTATTACGGTGGCAACGAGCAGGAGTATGGACCAAGCCACCCACCAGCCGTTGTTGCGTGCTAGAGTGAACGACTCCACGCAGGCGTTGATGGCTCCTACAATCACCATGAAGCCAACTATGAGGATAAAGGCGATGACCATTTCGGGAATGGGCAGGCAAAGCATCCATACGCCGCCAATCACCTCGATGATGCCGAGGGCGAGGCTCCAGCCCCATACTGGCGAGGCGTTGCGTGTGGCGCAGCCAAGGGTCATGTTAAGCACACCTGCCAAAATGAGGCAGGCTCCGAATACTATTGCAAGAATGGGAAGAGCTTCCTGGGGCACCATCAGCTCCCAGATGCCGAGGCCCAGACAGATAAGTCCTGTGATAAGAGGTATCCCCCAAAGCTTCTTCAGACGTTGAGTGTTTGTTTTCATAGTAAGCATGAAAAAGAATTTTTATTTGGTTTCCGAAAGGGTATCGACCGCCTTGAGGTTGGCCGTAAGCCCTTTATCAGAATTATAACGCTGAGGTGGTGATATTTGTTGACAGAGGATGAGAGGAGGAGAGGAGAAGGAGAGGAGAAGGAGAGGAGAAGCGGATAAGAGGCGGAGAGGAGTAGAGGAGGAGGAGTATGAGAGGAGAATAAGGTCAATGGAGAGGGTGAAGGGTAGGGGTATAAAAAAGCTTACGCGGCTCGCAATGAGTCGCGTAAGTTATCATTTTCCGTTCCTCTAATTATTTAGCAGGAGCTTCGGTTGCGGGAGCCTCAGCGGCGGGAGCCTCAGCTGCGGGAGCCTCAGTTGCAGCAGCTGCTTTGTTAGCTGTGTCAACCTGAGCTGCTTCTACCGGGGTGTCAACTGTTGCCTCAACAGCGGGGGTATCAGTTGCGGGAGCTGCTTCGGTGTTTTCTTTGTTGCCGCTGCAAGCTACCATAGCTGCTGCGAAGAGAACTACGAGTGAAAGTGCTACTTTCTTCATTGTGTCTTGACTTTTATAATAAAACAATTGTTGTGTTGTAAAACCGATGCAAAGTTAATCACAAAAGTTCCTTTGTCAATAGTATCAGGCCAAAAAAATGGCTTTTCTAATGAATATTTAACTTTGTAAACGCTCAAGTGTTAAAAGAATATAATATTTAACGCTTAAAACGCCCCTTAAACCCATTTTTACCCTGACTCGACCGAGCTACCCGACGACCCTTTCAGGCCCCATTTTGTCCCCCGGCCTCTTAACCGACCTAATAAATTGCCTCGTTAATGTATATACCGCCGATGTCGGACCCCCTCACGACGCTTTTGTCGGGTTGATTCTCTCTTTGGGTTTACGGCGCTGATTCAGCCGGTTTTGAGAGTAGGGGAGAATTTTGTATTTTTGCGAGCTAAAACTGCTGATATGGCCGTAACACTGAAAGAAATATGTCGGCGCACCGGAGCCGCTGAGTTACCGGGAGCCGCCGACCGTATGGTGGAATCGTTGCTTACCGACTCACGTTCCCTGAGGGGCAACGCCGCCAACACAATATTCTTTGCATTGCACACACACACCGGCGACGGACATTTCTACCTTCGCAGCCTATATGATAAAGGTGTGCGCATGTTTGTTGTGGAGCGCATACCCGAGGTGATGCGTGATTTGCCCGACGCCCTGATGCTCGTAGTTCCCGACACCTTCGCGGCTTTGCGTGCGGCAGGACGCTCGGAACCCGGCTACAGCGGCACTACCATAGCCGTATGCGGCAGTCGCGGCAAGACAGTGGCTAAAGAATGGCTCTACGATGCCCTCTCGCAGCTGCCAATGCCCGAGAATGGCCGCAAAGCCTCTGTCTATAGGTCGCCCCGTAGCTTCAACTCGCAGACAGGAGTGCCCCTGTCGCTGTGGCAGGTAAAGGCCGACAATGATTACGCCGTGATAGAGAGCGGTATTTCGCAGCGCGGCGAGATGGAGCATCTGCAGGCAATGGTGAAGCCGAAAATAGCAGTCTACACATCCTTCGACACAGATACACATGCCGCAGGCTTTGACTCGCCTCAGCAGAAAGCGGCTGAGAAGGCTCTGATGGCCCGTGAGGCCGACACGGTGGTGTATAACGGCGACAATGTACTGTTGGCGCAGGCGTTGGCCGACGCTCCCGGCAAGCATTTGTGGTGGAGTCGCACCAACCCCGCGGCACCTATATATATATATAAGGAGGAGAAACTCGACTCGGCTACCCGCGTAACGCTGGGCTCAGGCGAGGTCTATACCTTAGCGGCACATACTCCCGGAGAAGTGGAGGATGCCTTGGCTGTGATGATTACCCTCAAGGCGTTGGGTTACGACAGCGACGCTATAGGCAGCCTTCTACAGAGGCTTATGCCCGTAAGCGCCCGCCTTGACGTGGTGGAAGGCATCAACGGCTGCACAGTGGCTGTTGACGGTTATCGCGCCGATATGTCGTCATTGCCCGAAGCCCTCGACTTCATGCACCGCAACTCGGCGCGTCAGCAACGCCTCACATTGGTGTTGTCTGACCTGTGCAACGCCGGTGAGGCCGACTACCGCCGGCTGACGCGTATGCTTGCAGACGGAGGCGTCGACAGGCTGATTGCCGTGGGTCCCGAGATGCAGCGCAACGCGGCGCTGTTACCCCAAAAGACACAAGTCTTTGCCGACGTCAGCGCCATGCTCGCCGCCCTCTCCGTGGATGATTTCTCAGGCGAGTTCGTGATGGTGAAAGGCACTCCGGGCGATGGTCTGGAGAGCGTGGCCGAGATGTTGGCGGCGCGTAAGCATGAAACGGTGCTTGAGGTGAACCTGGGCGCCATGGCCCGCAACTTCGCGGCCTGCAAACGGCGCCTGCCCGAAGGTACACGCATCACCGCCATGGTGAAGGCCGAGGCTTACGGCATGGGAAGCTATGAGTTCTCGCGCACCCTGCAAGACCTCGGCGCCGATTATCTGGCAGTGGCGGTGTTGGACGAGGGTCTCGCTCTGCGACGCCGCGGCATAACCATGCCTGTTATGGTGATGAATCCGAAAGCTGTCAACTACCGGTCGATGTTCGCCAACCGCCTGGAGCCAAACATCTATTCCATGTCGATGCTGGAAGAGGTGATTGCGGCCGCCCGCGCCAACGGGGTGAAGCATTATCCGGTGCATATAAAGCTCGACACAGGCATGCACCGCACCGGCTTTGAGCAACAAGACCTCGAAGCACTCTGCGATACGCTTGCCACCGCCACCGAAGTGCGCGCCGCCAGCGTATTCTCGCACCTCGCCACCGCCGACTGTACAGACATGGACAATTATACCCTGGCTCAGAACGACACTTTCAGGAAGATGACCGACTATATGGCAGGGCGACTTCCTTACACCTTTCTGCGCCATATCCTCAACTCTGCCGGCATAGTGCGGTTTCCCGAGTTTGCCTATGATATGGTGCGCCTGGGCATAGGCCTTTACGGCATCAACACGTTGCCTCCGGAGGTCGACAATCCGCTTGAGCCGGTGGCTCGGCTGCGCACAGCCATCATCTCGCTGCGCAGCGTGAAGCCCGGCGATGCGGTGGGCTATTCGCGCGCCGGAAAAGTGAGTCGACCCTCCGTCATAGCCACCCTGCCCATAGGCTACGCCGACGGCTTCAAC
>FR897887.1:10587-15018 GCA_000437495.1 Prevotella sp. CAG:485 | reverse complement strand
ACGCCGACGGCTTCAACCGCCGCTTCGGCTGCGGAAACCTCACCGTGAAAGTCAACGGCAAAGAGGCTCCCACAATCGGCAATATCTGCATGGACCAATGCATGATTGACGTTACGGACATTCCCTGCAAAGTGGGCGATACGGTGGAGATTTTCGGTCCCGACACACCCATAGAGCGCCTCTCTGCAGCCCTCGGCACCATACCCTACGAAATCCTCACCAGCGTGTCGCCGAGGGTTAAAAGGCTGTATTACAGGGAATAGAAACGTTAAATAAGGTTAAATTCATATAGAAAGGATTAAAGTTCATCAATTATAATTAAATTTGCAGGTTGCATACCGGGTCAAGCAGAGAGCGGGTCCGGCAAAAAGCCCAAACAATGCAAGAAGATTGCAAACCGACAAACGACGCAACCCCGGCTTCGGCAAGTACGCCGCACCGTGAGCCGGAGCCCCGACAGGACACACCGGGAAGCACCCTGAGTGTGGCAAAACCCATCGGGAATCCGGCACCGAAAGCGTCTGAGAACAAAGGCATTCCGTGTCCCCGCTGCGGTGAGATGCTGATGCCCGGCGCCACCGTATGCGAAGTGTGCGGTGAGGTAATCATTCCCACACATCCCAATAAGATAACCGCAACCTTGCCGCTGACTTACAACGACGAGGAGGAGAAACCCGAGCCGCGGGTCTTTGCCGCGCCGGCAGTGATACCCAATGTGTTGCCGCAGGAGCCAAAAGTGGAGCAGCCTAAGAAATCGGGTCAGGTAACGGTGAGCATGCTGGTGATAATCTGCGTGCTTGTGGCGTTGCTGGCCGCAGTGGTGACGTGGGCTGTGATACACTTCACACGCCATTCGGCCGACAACACCGAGGATGTGGAGCAGTTTGACGACGAGTTCGCAAACACCGACGCCGACATCACCACAGGCATCGACGAGACAGCCGCTCTGCCGGCCACTCAGCCTGCCGCTCCCGCCTCAGAAGCAAAACAGCCCGAGGTAATTGACGGCGACGACGTGCCCATTGAGGGTATGCGCGAAAGTCTGGCCGGCTCATGGCTCTTCAGCGGCAAAATCAACGGGAAATATTCCATAGGCATAGACCTGAAAGTGGAGCCGGACGGCACAGTGTCGGGCAGCTATTGGTATGACGCCACTCTGCGCCAAAACGGCGATGTGCCCTCAACTTACATAACTCTGGAAGGCGAGGTTGACGACACCGGCAAGGTGAAGCTCACAGCATTCAAGTATGGCAACAACAAGCCCATAGAATATTGGACAGGCCGTTTCAGAGGCGTCACTCCGCTGCGTCTCACCGGCAGTTTCCGCAACATCGCCACAGGCAACACATACACTTATTCAGCAGTAACACATTAAAAGAGTATATATATGACACCTACAAATTGCCCCAAATGCGGTCAGCCCCTGACACCCGGACAACATTTCTGCGGTTCATGCGGCGCCCCGATAGGCTCGGCACCTTATCCTCAGCAACCTCCGTATCCCAATCCCGGTTATAACTATCAGGGAGCATATCAGCAATGGTATCAGAACGATGCCTTTGCCTCAGGCCCCGGCGGCAAGAGTCGTGGCGTGGCAGCTTTGCTGGCTATATTCCTTGGCGGCCTGGGCATACAGTATTTCTACCTCGGCAAAGTCATGGCAGGCATCCTCTCCATCGTCATCACCCTCTGCACCTGCGGCATCTGGGAGATTCTCACCCTGATACAGGGTATACTCATGTTCTGCATGGATAACCAGACCTTCGAGCAGAAATACGTCAACACGAATTCCTCCTTCCCCCTCTTCTGACATACCGGCAGCGCATTGTTTGACGCTGCAAGATATACCCTCAAAAAGAAAAGCACCGCATTTTTGTGCGGCGCTTTCTTTCCAATTATCTGTATCAGCTAACCCTCAAGGCCGGTTCAGATGTCTTAAAAAATGTTGCGGTTATATCAGCTTTAAAATTACGGAAAATTTAAATCCGCCAAGAGGGTAGCTAATTTGCAAGGATTCAGTTTTTGTAGTCGCTAAGCTCCTTCTGCAGGCGCTTGCGGGCGAAGAATATGCGGCTCTTCACCGTGCCTAACGGCAGCGACAGCTTGTCGGCGATTTCCGAGTATTTGTAGCCCTCGATGTACATGGTGAAGGGTACTTTGTACTCCTGCGAGAACTCGTTGATGACAGCCGAGATTTCTTTGGCTGCGAAGGAGCCTTCGGGAGTCTCGAAACCACTTTCCTGCGAGAGGTTGAGGTGATAGAAATCCTCGGTGGTGTCTATGATTGTGGCCGAACGCACTTTGCGGCGGTAGTTGTTGATGAAAATGTTGCGCATGATGGTGAAGACCCATCCTTTGAAGTTCACATTTTCAACATACTTTGATTCATTGTCCAGCACTTTGAGAGTGGTATCCTGAACCAAATCCATTGCCGATTCTTTGTTTGCCGTGAGTCGGAAGGCAAAGTTCGTGAGGTTGCTCTGTAAGCCGAGCAGGCGCTGCTTAAAGGTTAATGCGTTCGACATCTTGTTTCCGTATTTTTTATTATCTCGTTAGATTTATATAACACCGCAAAAGAGAAAAATCATCTTTGAAAATCATAAAAAGTGATAAAAATTTCACCTTAAAAATGTAACACGTTGATTATCAGTGAGTTATGATGATAAATTTTCTAAAAAAATTTTTTATAAAGAGCCATAAACGCCCCCGGCAGGTGGCTGAAGGAAGAAAATAGGGCCTGAGGTGAGTGCCGTTTCACAAATAATTGTTACCTTTGCATCAACCGTAGCCCAATGGGGCTTGTTAAGAAGATAACGTAATACTGAAATTCAAAATCTGAAGAACACATATAAATATATATAATATGGTAGACTACAAAAAGCTCGGCCTGGTCAACACCAAGGCCATGTTTGCGAAAGCAGTACACGGCGGCTATGCCATACCCGCCTTCAATTTCAACAACATGGAGCAGCTTCAGGCCATCATCAAGGCCGCTGCAGACACCAAGTCGCCCGTCATTCTGCAAGTGAGCAAAGGCGCCCGCAACTACGCCAACCCCATCCTGCTCCGCTATATGGCACAGGGAGCAGTGGAATATGCCCGCTCGCTCGGCTGGGAATGTCCGCAGATTGTGTTGCATCTTGACCACGGCGACACCTTCGAGCTCTGCAAAGACTGCATCGACAACGGTTTCTCATCAGTGATGATCGACGGTTCAGCTCTGCCCTTCGACGAGAACATAGCCCTCACCAAGAAAGTCTGCGACTATGCTCATCAGTTCGACGTAAGCGTAGAAGGCGAGCTCGGCGTTCTGGCCGGCGTGGAAGACGAAGTGGCTCACGAGCATCATACATACACCGACCCCGAACAGGTTCTGGAGTTCGTGGCCCGCACAGCCGTTGACTCACTGGCTATCTCCATCGGCACCAGCCACGGCGCTTACAAATTCAAACCCGAGCAGTGCACACGCGACCCGAAGACCGGCCGCCTCGTGCCCCCGCCTCTGGCTTTCAACGTGCTCGAAGAGGTTGAGAAGAAACTGCCCGACTTTCCCATCGTGCTTCACGGCTCAAGCTCAGTGCCGCAGGAATACGTTGACATCATCAACGCCAACGGCGGCAAGATGCCCGACGCAATCGGCATCCCCGAAGAGGAACTGCGCAAGGCTGCCAAGATGGATGTTTGCAAAATCAACATCGACTCCGACTCACGTCTGGCCATGACCGCCACCGTACGCAAGGTCTTCAACGAGAAACCGTCAGAGTTCGACCCGCGTAAATATCTCGGCCCGGCCCGCGACGAAATGGAACGCCTCTACAAGCACAAGATTCTCAACGTGCTCGGCTCAGACGGCAAAGCCGAAGAGTGCATGCCTGAGATGTAATCACCTCCACAACACACCATAACCCTGCGGGCGACGCGTCGGTAATACGGCACGTCGCCCGCAGCCGCAGTTTGCAGCCCTGTTTGCCCGTTAACGGCAATTTTGCTACCTTTGCACCATGCGTATCGACATACTGACAGTAATGCCCGAAATGCTCGACGGACCCTTGAACTGCTCAATCCTGGGCAGAGCGCAGCAAAAGGGTCTCGCTGAAATCTGTGTGCACAATCTCCGCGACTATACCACCAACAAACACCGCAAAGTAGATGACTATCCGTTTGGCGGCGAAGCCGGAATGGTGATGCAGATACAGCCCGTTGATGCCTGCATCTCGGCCCTGAAAGCACAGCGCGACTACGATGAAGTAATCTTCACCGCGCCCGACGGCGAGCTCCTGACGCAGCCCATGGCAAACTCGCTCTCGCTGCTCAACAACATCATCATACTCTGCGGCCACTACAAAGGCATCGACCAGCGCATCCGCGACCACCTCGTTACGCGCGAAATCTCCATTGGCGATTACGTGCTCACCGGCGGCGAGCTGCCGG
>FR897887.1:0-10582 GCA_000437495.1 Prevotella sp. CAG:485 | reverse complement strand
CCGGCGGCGAGCTGCCGGCAGCTATCATCGCCGACGCCATTGTGCGACTCATACCCGGCGCCGTGGGTGACGAACAGTCGGCGCTGTCTGATTCCTTTCAGGACAATCTGCTCGGCGCTCCCGTCTATACACGCCCCGCAGTATACAATGGTTGGGAAGTGCCCCCTGTGCTCCTTTCAGGTCATGCGGCAAACATAGAGAAATGGCGTTACGAGCAAAGTCTTGAGAGAACACGCAGGCTCCGCCCTGACCTCCTGAAATGACCCCGATCACACGGAGTAAACAGATTTTTTGTCATGGGGTAGGAGAGAGGCAAACGCCGCTTATGTTAAAAAACGTTGAGTTTGAGCCTCCATATCGGCTAAATAGTTAATTTTGTATTTCAAACAACCAATACGCCGCCTGACAGGGCTTTAAATATGGGAAAACGAGCCAAACGCCTGAAACTGTGGTTTGTAAATCACGTACCCGTGCCGCTGCTCCTCATTGGAGTGGCCGTTATAGTGCTGCTCTGTCTCAACGACGACGTCTCTATCTCGCGCAACTACCAATATATGCAGGAGATAGCCGAACTGAAACGCGAAATCAAACTCAACCGCGATTCAGCCCGATATTATAAAGAGAAATCTGACCAACTCACCTCATCGCCCGAAGTGCTCGAGCACATAGCACGCGAACAATACGGAATGCAGAAACCGGACGAGGAAGTATTTTTGCTTCAGTAAAAAATGTCGAAAAAGAATACAGGCAACATCAACAACACAGATACGGCAAAGCGCAAGAAAATGATGCGCCTGGCCGAAAATATAGCCGCTCTGGGCATGCTGTTCATCTGCGTATCGCTCATGATACCCCTCTTCGGCATGACCTCCGTGGAGGCCATAGCACCCTTCAAATGGATTTACTCGGCCGGCACACTTATATATATATGTGCCCGTGTGGCCAGCTCCATGAAGAGCAATGAGCCAATGCGCCTGAGGCGCCTGAGACGCATGGAGTTCTGGGCAGGCGTCTGCTTCATGGTCGGCGCTGCCTTCTGGTTTTATCAGGAGCAGCATCTCGGCCCCTACGCCGGCCCCTTGGCAGTGATTAAAAACACCATCCTCTTCACCCTGGCCGGCGCCATGGTGCAGATAATAGCTTCGTGGCTGATTTATTCACGCGAAAAGAAACTCGACACACAGTCAGACAAAAATCAGGATAAATGAGCATTTGGCTGGCCATTGACCAAGGAAACACCCGAATCAAATACAGCATTTTTGATTCCAACGATGCTGTGTTGCAGACGCACGTCTCAGCCAAGCCCGACCTCGACGCCATTGTGGATATGGCCGAGGGGCAAGAGATAAGCGGCGGCGTATATGCCTCCGTGGCCGGCATGGACGTACGCTTCATAGAGAGCCTGCGCCGTCTGTGCAGCGACCGTCTCCTTGTCCTCACGCCTGCCACCCCGGTGCCCGTCACCAACCGCTACGCCAGCCGTTCCACCCTCGGCGTCGACAGGCTCCCNNNCCCTCGGCGTCGACAGGCTCGCTGCCGCCGTGGCCGCAGCGCAGATATGTGCCGGAAAGGCTGTGATGATTGCCGACTGCGGTTCCGCACTTACCTGCGATGTCATCTCGCCCAAAGCCGAATACTTGGGCGGCTCCATCTCTCCCGGCGTAACAATGCGTCTGAACGCCCTGCACGCCTATACCTCGCGCCTGCCGCAAGTGGAGTGGAATCCGGCCGACACACTCACCACTTTCCCCGACAACACCGACGGCGCCATTGAATCGGGCGCTGTGCTCGGCACAATCTTCGAGATAGAAAGCCGCTTCGCCAAAGCCGCCGCCATGTTCCCCGGATGCCTCCTGATGCTCACCGGAGGCGATGCCCGGAAAATCATCGGCACCCGTTGTCTCGACCACCTGAAACCTTTATGCCGCCTTGACCTGGTGCAACGCGGCCTCATCAGCATATTCCGATACAATGAAAATATCGACTAAAACTCTCATTGCTCTCGCGGCACTGATTCTCACCTTCCCGGCCCTGAAAGCACAAAACTCCGTTACGCCATACTCCATGTACGGCTACGGCATGCTCAACGACCGGGCCACTTCCATGCAGCGCCAGATGGGCGGCGTGGGCATAGCGCAGACCGGCGGCCGACAGATCAATGCCATGAATCCCGCCTCGTATGCCTCCATCGACTCCCTCACCTTCCTCTTCGACATGGGTGCCGACGTGTCAATGCTCTGGTCAAAAGAGGATGACAAATCAGAGCGCAAAACCGGCGGCGGACTCGATTACCTCGCCATGCAGTTCCCCTTCTCGCGCCACATGGGCGGCTCAATAGGCCTCATCCCTTACTCCTCGGTGGGCTATGCCTTCGGCTCCGACATCGTTCACGGCACACGCCAGAATCAGGGCACAGGTGGCATCAACCAGGCTTACGCCGGTGTGGCCGGTCAGTGGTTCGGCCTCAGCATCGGCGCCAACTTCTGCTATAACTTCGGCACAATCACCAACGCCCTCTATGCCGTGCCGCAAAACGAAACAAGCTCGCTGTTTGAGCACGTAATGCAGATTCGCGATTTCGACATCACCTTAGGTCTGCAATACTCCAAACGCTGGAACCGCACCAACCGCGCTACCATAGGCTTCATCTACTCGCCTAAGATGTCGATGCACGGCACCACATGGGCCACCTTCCAGAACATCACCTCCTCTACTACCAAAGCCGACACCGTTGGACTGCAGCACATGGGAGGTCGTTATTACCGCCCCAACACCTTCGGCGTGGGTCTCTCTTACAGCCACGACCGCACTTCGCACTTCATGGTGGAGGCCGACTTCCTCTATCAGGACTGGTCAAAAGCCAAATATGAACCCCTGCTCGACGCCGACGGCAAAGTGCTGTTTGAAGGCATGAACTTCAACAACCGCTGGCGTGTGGGTCTCGGCGCTGAATATACCCCCAAGACCCGCGGGTCGTATCTCAAGAAAATCACCTACCGCATTGGCGCTTATTACGTCAACGACTATCTGCAGATTCACGGCAACAAGGTCAAGGAATACGGCGTTTCGTGCGGCTTCGGATTCCCGACGCCCGAAGGCAAGACCCTCATCAACCTCGGTCTGGAATACAAACATCGTCAGGCCTCGCCCCAGAAACTCGTGTCGGAAAATTATTTCAACATCACCCTGGGCGTTAACTTCAACGAAATCTGGTTTTGGAAACGAAAAATCAGATAATACACCTCCGCCGCGCCATTTTGTGGTTTGCCGTCGTGCTGCTGCTTCCGGTGGCGGCGTGCCGCAACGAACGCAAAGTCGATGCCGGAAACATCGACTCGCGTTCCACACCCACCATGCGCACCACAAACGTCAACACCCTCATCTCCGACTCCGGCATTGTGCAATACCGCATCGTAACGCCCCTTTGGCTGATGTATGAAGATGAGAGCCTCGACACCCCCTACTGGCGCTTCCCCGAGGGACTTTATCTGCGGCGCTTCGACGTCTTTCAGAACGTCATAGCCACCGTGGCCGCAGACTCCGCCATCTATTACAAAAACCAGCGCCTGTGGCGCCTCGACGGCCGTGTGGAGATTACGCGCGCCCCGAAAGACCTGTTTCAGACTCAGCAGCTCTTCTGGGACGAGCGCAAACACCTGCTCTATACATCGTGTTTTATTCATATAGAGAACGCCACGCACATGCTCGAGGGCGACGGCTTCCGCTCTGACGACCGGTTGACCAAATACACTGTGGTGCATCCCAAAGGCATATTCCCCCTCAACCCGGCAGGCGGCGGCGCTCCAGCACAGATGCCTCAGACATCCGCTCCGGCAGCCGCATCAGCCCCGTCCTCTTCCGCCAACACACAGCAAACAACAAACTGACAATGGACCTCACGATAGCAATCGTCATCACCTTAATAGCCATCCTCTTCTCCGGCCTCTTCTCCGGGGCTGAGATAGCATTCGTACAGTCCGACAAAGTCCGCATCAAAATCGACGCCACACGCCGAGGCATAGTCTCGCGCATACTCCAGGGCTTTTCACGCCGTGCCGATATGTTTATCTCCACACTCCTTGTGGGCAACAACGTGGCGCTGGTAATTTACGGCATAGCCTTTTCGGCCATCCTCGATCCGCTGCTCGGACACTGGCTTGGCCAACAACAGGCCATCATACTGATTCTCAACACCATCATCTCCACCCTGATAATCCTGCTCACAGGCGAGTTCTTCCCCAAAACCACTTTCCGCATCAACCCCAATTTCACCATGCGCCTGGTGGCCATGCCTCTCTGGCTCATCTACTGGCTCCTTTACCCCCTGTCGTGGTTTACCAACATCGTCTCGCGCGGGCTGATGCGCCTCTTCGGCATCCGCAGCGACAACAACGAGCCTCAGAAACTCACCTTTGAGCAGATTGACGATTACATTCAGCAGTCAATAGACCAGAATCCGCACGACCGCGAAGTGGAAAATGAGGTCAAGATATTCCAGAATGCCCTCGACTTCAAGACAACGCAGCTGGGCGAGTGCATGACGCCGCGCAACGAAATCATCGCTGTGAATCTGCAGACCACAACACGCCATGAGCTCATAGACACCTTCACCCGCACCGGCCTGAGCAAGATTGTGGTCTTCAGGCAAGACATCGACGATATTGTGGGCTATATACACGTCTCGGAGCTGTTCCACGCCGACACCGACTGGCGCACACGCCTAAAGCCCGTAATCTTCGCCCCCGACACCATGCTGGCCAACACCATAATGCAGCGTATGCTTGCCGAGAAGAAGTCCATGACCATTGTGGTGGATGAATTCGGCGGCACGGCCGGTCTCGTAACCCTCGAAGACCTGGTGGAGGAAATATTCGGCGAATTTGAAGATGAGCACGACCGCAACAAGCTCCTTTACCGCCGTCTGCCCAACGGCGATTACGAAATATCAGGCCGCGCCGAGATTGAGCGGCTTAACGACGATCTGCATCTGCATCTGCCCGAAGATGAACAATATCACACCCTGGCCGGATACCTGCTCGAGAGCCTCGAGGCGTTCCCTCAGAAGGGAATCCCCGTGGAGATCGACGGCCTCCGCTTCACCGTGCTTTCGCGCACAGAAACACGCATAGAGCTGGTGCTGGTGCAGAAAATTGCCGATTACAACCCCAATGCCAAAAATTTTGAACGGTAACACCCGGCTTCTCTGTTAAAAAAACAATTAAACAATGCCCGGGCGCTTGGCATATTAAAAATATTCATTACCTTTGCATTTAAGAACCAAAGCTATTCAATAATCTTAATAACAGCACACGCTATTAAACTTAAATGTAAAATGAAAGCCAATTCTCAGGAGTTTTCGAGCAAAGTAGTGCAGGCTCAGCCAAGTCTGCACAGTTTAGCCATGAAACTGACATCCAATCCGAACGATGCTTCCGATCTTGTGCAGGAAACCACTCTGAAAGCCCTGCATGCCGAAGAATCATTTATTGAGAAAACCAATTTCTCAGGTTGGATTATGACCATTATGCGCAACACGTTTCTCAACAATTGCAGAAACTCAAAACGCATATCGGTTGTCCTTGACCAAGCAGTTGACGATGAGCAATTGCTTAAGATTCCCGTAACGAGTACTTCGCCCGCTCCCGACAGCGTGTACAGCGCAAACCAAATCTCTCAGATTATTGCTCAATTGCCTGATTCCCAAAGAGTCCCGTTCTCTATGCTGATTGAAGGTTACAGCTATTCTGAAATAGCACAGAAACTCAATTTTACCCCTGGCATTGTCAAAAGCCGCATCCTTAATGCACGCCGCGCTCTGCGCGCTAAACTATCTGATGCCTGATTCCCTTGCACAACTCTGAAAGCATCGCCTGAACAACCTTCAGCAGAACAGGAATCTCACCTCATACAATCGGTTAAGTGAGAAAAAGCATTAAACCGGTTCTCATTGCTTCTCTCATACTTTCCTCCCAAGTGTTTAACTCTTAAGCATACACAGCTTTATTTCATTTCTCTAAATCCGGCGACCCGCAAACGTTACGCGGTCGCCGGGTTTCTTTTAGGCTGGCAAAGCCTCAGGCCAATTGAACCTCGGCCTTCGGATCTGAAAAATCTACTGACGAGGGTGTCAGCCCTCGTTTTTGCGCCGGTTCTCTACCTCACGCCGCCGCAACACTGACAGCATCTGGGGCGTCATGCTCAGGTATTGCGCTATTACCTTCAGCGGAATGAATTTGCTCAGCAAATGAGGCGTGCGGTTGCGCTTCAGCTCCTCGGTCTGATTGGCCCAGAACATTTGATAGCGTTCGTGAGGCGAGGTGAGAGCCCAGCGGTGATAATGGTCCTCAAGGCTGCACAGCTGACGTCGCAAAACGCCAATCTCAAACTTCAGCAACTCATGATACTGCTCCTGCAAACGCGTATATTGCTTATGCGAGATTTCCCATCCGCAGCTGTCGGCAAGAGCCTCTACGCGGAACACTCCCTCCTTATTCATAAATATGCCCTTGAATGAGGTGAAGATGGCACCCCCTCCGTCGAAAAACAAAGTGTCCGTTTTGCCATTCTTGTTAAACACAAGTGGGAGGACATCGTGGAGATGAAAACTCAGTGGAACGCCTGCGCTTATGCCAACGACGGCAATGTGTATGCCATTGACATGGCCGGCGATTGCTACAAAGTAAATCCCGCCACGGGCGATACTCTGAAACTGGGCCCCACTGGTTTCGTGCCCAAATATATATCTGCAGCGGCTGTCGACAAAAACACAGGCCGTATGTTCTGGACTCTCTGCCCCGAAGATGAAGAGGCTTATCTCTGCGAAATCAACCTCTCGACCGGCGCAGCCACCAAGCTCTGCAAGTTCGACCACAAAGACTAGATGGTGGGTATCTTCATTCCTTTCAAGGCTTACGACAAAGCTCCCGACGCCATCACCGACCTGCAAACGTCGTTTACCGACGGCTCTCTGACCGGTAAGGTGTCTTTCAAATGCCCCACAACGCTCTTCGACGGCACCGCCGCCTCCGGCAACCTCACATATAAAATAATGAAGAAAGACTCGGTGCTCACCACAGGTCCCTGCTCATACGGTCAGGCAATGTCGGTGGATCTCACCGTGCCCAAGGCTGACTTGTATACCATTGCCGTTGTTGTTACTAACAGTGTTGGCGACGGCCCCGTGGTGAAGACCAAACCCTTCTTCATCGGCAAAGATACTCCCAAACCCACAGAGGTGTCAATAGCATACGAAAATGGTGCTTTCAAGGTGAATTGGAAGCCCGTGACCACAACCGTCAACGGCGGTTACATGGATGTGAGCAAGCTCTCATACAACGTTACCCGTTTTCCCGACTCAGTGGTTGTGGCTCAGAATCTTACCGACACAACTTACGTCGACAAAGTGGCCGAACCGGAGGCTAAAACTTCGTTCTACTACACCGTGATTACCGAATGTGACGGCATCAGCTCTTCGCCGGCTGAGTCGAACACAGTGGATCTGGGCAACTATGTGCCGCCTTACGAGGTTAAGACCACCTCCTCTGCCTCAATTAATGAATTTACAGTAATTGATGCTAATAATGACGGCAAAAAGTGGAAATATTCCTATACCGGATCTAATTCGAGCGTGAACTGCGCTTACAGCAGCACCAAGGATATGGACGACTGGCTCATAAGCCCGAAAATCAAGTTCCATGGCGGCAAGACGTATAAATTTGCCGTAGAAGTGCGCGGCAGCAGCACAACAAAAGTAGAACGGTTTGAACTCAAGCTGGGCAAAGAAGCCACTGCCGAAGCTCAGACGCTCACCGTAATCGACACCACCGAGGTGAAAACTAACAAAGCCACCACTTACGAGGCTCACTTCACCGTGCCCGAAACCGGTCTCTACAACTTAGGCTTCCACGGCATCTCTGAAAAGAAAAATGGCACATTATATATAAGGAAGATAAGCGTCAGCGCACCCGTGGTTGTGGTTCTTCCCGCCGCAGTGTCTGACCTTAAGGCTGAGGCTGACCCCTCGGGCGCTCTCAAAGCCGTTATCTCCGCCACCGCTCCCACACACTCGGCTTCAGGCGACACGTTGACCTCGCTGACAAAAATTGAAATCGCCCGCAACGACACGCTGGTGCAGACTCTCACTGATGTGGCTCCCGGTAAAGCATTCTCCTGGGAAGACTCGGACGTGAAGAAGAAAGGCAACAACACGTGGAAGGTTACCTGCTATAATGAAAACGGCGCCGGCACTGCCGCTTCTGTAACGACCTTCATCGGCTTCGACAGGCCCGCTCCCGTGGATAGTGTAAAGGTTGTGGAGAATCCGCAAGGCACTCTCGTCGTTACCTGGGAACCCTCTCTGGCCGACATAAACGGCAAGCCCTTCAACGGCTATCCCGTAACCTACACTGTCGCAGAAGCCGCCAACCTTTCAATTGTTTATGCCCAGGGACTCACATCGCCCACATACACTCACGTGGCCGCAGAACCGGGCCATCAGACGTTCTTCCGCGCCGCTGTATTCGCTGAAACAGCTGACGGAATCTCCACAGGCACCACATCGGCTGTAACGGCTGCCGGCACCCCCTATCCCATGCCTTATTGCGAATCGTTCCCCGATGGCGTAAACTCTTACAACATCGCCACCCGAACCACTGTTGGCTCCGGTGTTAAATGGTCGCTCTGCAAAGACGGCAATCTCGGCATCAACTCGGCCGATGAAGATAATGGATTCTTCGCAGGTCGTTTCACAAACCTCAAGTCGCAGGCTATGGTTTATTCGGGCAAGATTGACCTCACTAACGCTCAAAACCCAGAATTCTCGTTCTACACCTACAATATCTTCAGCATGCAAAACGGTCAGCCTGCATACAACATCAATGAAGTAGAGATGTTGGTACGCGAGCTTGGCAAGGAAGACTGGGATGTCATCAAGAAAGGCACCGTGAATGAGCTCTGCGAGGGCGATACTTTAGTATGGAAGAAGATTAGCCAGAGCCTCGTGCCTTATAAAGGCAAACAGATTCAGATAGGCCTGAGAAACCGTTGCCTCAGCTACAACTGGGTAATGTTCGATAAGATTGAGGTGCGCGAAAAACTTCAGCATGACCTCATGGTAACTGAAATCACCGCCCCCGAAAATGCAAAACCGAATCAGGAAGTAGCTGTCAATGTCATTGTTAAGAATTACGGCGCTGCAAAGGCTACGGATTACTCCGTAGAGTTCTATCGCGACAATGCTCCTACGCCTTTCCGCACCGTACAAGGCATCGAACTCGCCCCAGAAACCGAAGCTACGTTCAACGCAGGCGTTAAACTCAGCATCCTCGAATCAGACGCTCAGGCAAAATATCATGCCGTGGTTAAATATGACCTCGACGAAAATACTGCCAACAACACCTCCGACCAGGTTACCATCGTGCGGAAATTCAACAACCGCGCCACTCCTACCGAACTGCGCGGCGGCGTCATTGGGCGTGAAGTAACCCTCAACTGGAATGTTCCTTCTGTAGACAACACCACTTCGGATCTTGAAAGCTGTGAGGAATTTGAATCATGGGCTCACGAAGATGTGGGCGACTGGACGTTTATCGACGTTGACGGCGCTCCCATCGGCGGCTTCCAAAATATGGAAGTACCCCAGAACCCGCAGGGCAGCAGACGAGCATTCTTCGTATTCGACCATAAGAATGGTCCCTTCGCAAATACCTCCGACATGGTCGCTCACAGCGGCGACAAATATCTCGCATCTCTGTTCCGTCTCGACGACGGTCAGGTTGACGACTGGGCCGTTTCGCCTATGCTCGACGGCTCTCAGCAGACTGTAACGTTCTGGGCTCGCAGCTACTCTGCCCGCTACGCCGAAAAGATGCAGATTCTCTACACCAACGGCAGCGCAACGGCAACTGACGATTACGAGGTGCTCCAGACCGTAGACACCGTGCCCAACACCTGGACTCTGTATTCAGTTAACGTGCCTGCCGGCGCCAAGCACTTCGCTATTCGCAGCTACGCCAAGGGCGCATTCATGTTCATGCTCGACGACATCACCTTCCGCGGCCTGCCGAAGAAAGTTGACGGATACAATGTATATCGCGACGGCAAGATTCTCAACACCGCTCTGGTGGCCGAGAATAAATACGTAGATCCTAAACTGCCTAAGGGCGAACATACCTTCCATGTTACCGCCGTTTACAACGACGGACTCGAATCAGCACCTTCCAACAGCTACGTAGGTTACACCTCCGTAAATCAGCTTACCGATGGCATCAGCGTAAACGCCGGACATGGCTTCATCGCCATCATCGGAGCTGAAGGCAAGGAAGTATCCATCATCAACATGACCGGCATCAACTGCTACAACGCCGTTCCCGAAAGCAGCGTGCGCGTGCCCCTGGCAGCCGGCGTATACCTTGTACGCATTGCCGACGAAAACATCAAAGTAATCGTTCGCTAACCATCCCCATTCCCGCCTCTCCTCCTCCCACCCAGAGGGCGCATCCCCACCGATGCGCCCTCTTCCATTTCCGCCAATATACCCTTAAACCCCTTGGGCCCCTTAAGCTCTTTAATCTCCTTAAGCCCC
>FR897886.1 GCA_000437495.1 Prevotella sp. CAG:485 | reverse complement strand
GAGTCTTTAGCTCATGGGTAGTTCACTTAGCTCGCAAAGATAATAAAAAAATTAAATTAGCTAATTTAGCTAAAACAGCTAAATTAGCTACCAAGCTACCCGCCCACCGCCACCAGAAAGAGCTGCGCGTCAGCGGCAAGCACCCGCGCCGGCAGGTGGTGCGCCCGCAGGTAGGTAGTCAGCTCGCGCGGTGACGGCAGGTAGTGGTGGTCAACACGCACACGGTGGTGAATGGCGTTGATGCGCGAAGCCTCCGTGGGAAAAGCTATGAGTATGTTGCCACCCGGCTGCAGATTCTCGCGCCGCAACCGCCGCAGCGTCTTCACCGGGTGCTCCAGGTGCGGATACACACAATACATTATTATATGGTCATACATCCCCGGCAGCCGCTGCGCCTCGAAATCCGTCTGCAGAAACTGCGGATGCGGCACCAGCGTTACCGCCTTCGCCTTCGCCAGCGTCAGCATACCCTCGCTCAGGTCTACAGCCGTTATCGACCCGCAGGCACCTACCCGCCGAGCCAGATATGGCAGAAGTACCCCCGTGCCCGTGCCCAAATCCAGAATACTGTCGCACTCCTTCACACCCCCCAGCGTGAGAAGGCGGTCAATGGTCTCAGGTTTCGAGAGAGTGTCGCGACTGTCCCATTCGGGTGCCACGATGTTGAAAAAATGCAGTTCGTGGTCCGTCATAACCTCTTAACAACAACAACCGCCCAAAAAGTTCTCGCCGTGTCGGAAAAAATCATTATCTTTGCAAAACTGTTTTTTCCGAGCAAGAGAATTCTGCAATGAACATATCATACGAATGGCTTAAACGCTTTATCGAGGTAACGGAGAGCCCGCGACAGCTTGCCGCCACTCTCACCTCGTTAGGACTGGAATGTGACACTGTTGAAGAGGTAGAGGCCGTGCCGGGCGGACTGCGCGGCGTGGTCATCGGCAAGGTGCTGACCTGCGAGGCGCACCCCGACAGCGACCATCTCCATATCACCACCGTAGACCTCGGAGCCGACGCTCCGGTGCAGATAGTGTGCGGCGCCCCCAACGTGGCCGCCGGGCAGACAGTGGCCGTGGCTACCATAGGCTGCGTGCTCTACGACAAAGAGGGCCATGAGTTCAAAATCAAAAAATCGCGCATGCGCGGCGTCGACAGCTTCGGCATGATCTGTGCCGCCGACGAACTCGGCCTCGGCAGTGACCACAGCGGCATCATGGTGCTCCGTGAGACCGCTCCCGGCACTCCCGCCGCCGAATACTTCAACCTCGCCTCCGACTATCGCCTGGAGACGGAGCTGACCCCCAACCGCGTCGATGCCGCCTCGCACCTGGGCACAGCGCGCGACCTCCGCGCACGCAAGGCTTGCCTCAACTGGCAGGGCCTCGACGGCGGCGACCCCACCCTCTCCATCCCCTCGGTGGAAGAGTACCGCGAAGACACCGACAAAGGCGCCGTGGAGGTGCGCGTAATAGACACCGAAGGCTGCCCGCGTTACGCCGGCGTCACCATCCGCGGCGTCAAGGTGGCCGAGAGTCCCGAATGGCTCAAACGCCTCCTCACAGCTGCCGGACAGCGACCCATAAACAATGTGGTAGACATCACCAACTTCATCCTGTTAGGCATCGGCCAGCCGCTCCACTGCTTCGACCTCAACCATGTGCACGGCAACGAGATACAGGTGCGCACCTGCCCCGACGGCACGCCCTTCACCACCCTCGACGGCGTGGAGCACAAGCTCTCGCAGGCCGACCTGATGATTTGTGACGACGAAAAGCCCCTCTGCATTGCCGGCGTCTTCGGCGGACTCAACTCGGGCGTTACGGAAGCCACCACCGACATCTTCATAGAGAGCGCATACTTCAACCCCACCCGCGTTCGCCGCACCGCCCGCCGCCACGGTCTCAGCACCGACGCGTCGTTCCGCTACGAACGCGGCACTGACCCCAACATCCTCCCCTACGCCGCCCGTCTGGCAGCCGTCATGATTCAGCAGCTCGGCGGCGGAACCATCTGCGGCCCGCTGCGCGACACGCGTCCCGAAGGCTTCGAGCCTTTCCCCGTGGAGCTGAGCATGAAATACTGCAACGCGCTGATTGGTAAGGAGTTACCCCCGGCATTGGTGGAAGCCATCCTCCGCGCGTTGGATATAGAAGTGGAAACCGAGGTGCGCGCCGACGACACGGTCTTCTGCCTCCGTGTGCCGCGCTATCGCGTTGACGTTACCCGTCCGTGCGACGTGGTAGAGGAGATTCTGCGCGTCTACGGCTACAACAACGTGGAGACGCCCGAGCGCGTTACCGCCTCGCAGGGCCGTCTCTCCGCCATCGACGAGAGCAACCGCATGCGCAGCCGCGTCAGCGAATGGCTCTCGGCACGCGGCTTCAACGAGATTCTCAACAACTCCCTCACCGCCGTGAGCTATTACGACGGCAACGCGCAATGGCCTCTGAACCAATGCGTTACGCTGGTCAACCCGCTCAGCCGCGACCTCGGCGTGATGCGGCAGACGCTCCTCTACGGCGGCCTGGAGAGCTTACAGCGCAACGTCAACCGACGCGCCGAAAACCTCGCCTTCTATGAGTTCGGCAACGTCTACAGCGCCGACCCCGCCAAGAGCATCACCGCCGAGAAACCCCTGGCTCCCTTCAGCGAGGAACAGCACCTCGACCTGTGGATGACGGGCGAGCTAACCCCCGCCGGCTGGCAGCGGCAGGCCGTGGAGACCTCCGTCTTCGACCTCAAAGCCATTGTGGAAGCCATCTTCCATAAAATGGGCATCGCCCCCGGCGCTGTGGTGTGGACGCAGTCGTCTGACTCCATCTTCGCCGCCGCACTCACCGTCAGCAACCGCGGCGGCAAGGAATTAGGCCGCTTGGGAGTGTTGCGCCGCCAGGTTACCGCGCCCTTCGACATCTCCGCGCCGGTGTGCTACGCCACGCTGCGCTGGAATCAGCTCATGCGCCTTGGCAGCGGCAACGTCAACTTCGCACCCCTGCCCAAGACGCAGCCTGTGCGCCGCGACATAGCCCTGCTGCTGCCGCAGAACGTTACCTTTGAGCAGGTGGAACAGACAGTGCGCCGCGCCGAGAAACGCCTGCTGCGTGCCGTTACCCTCTTCGACGTCTACGAAGGCAAGAACATCCCCGAGGGTTTCCGCAGCTACGCCATAGCCCTCACCCTCCAGGACGCCGACAAGACCCTTACCGACAAGCAGATAGAGACCGCCGTGGCCAAAATCACCGCCGCCCTCACCGCCAACCTCGGCGCCCAACAGCGCTAACGCCGCCGCCCCTCTCTCCTCCGCGGCCCGGCTTAGCGGCTCTCTTCTCTCTCCTCTCCGCGGCCCGTTCCCGCAGCTCACATAAGTTACATAAGTCACATAAGTAACATAAATCACATAAACCCCCTAACCCCGCTATAAACTACCCCAATGGGAAGAGCATTTGAATACCGAAAAGCCCGTAAGCTGAAACGCTGGGGCAATATGTCGAGAACCTTTACCCGCCTGGGCAAAGAAATCACCATCGCCGCCAAACAGGGTGGCCCCGACCCCAACATGAACCCGCGCCTGCGCGTGCTGATGCAGAACGCCAAAGCCGCCAACATGCCCAAAGACACCGTGGAGCGCGCCATCAAAAAGGCTACCGAAAAAGACGCCTCTGATTATAAAGAGATAGTTTACGAAGGATACGGCCCCCACGGCATCGCCATCGTTGTGGAGACCGCCACCGACAACAACCAGCGCACCGTGGCCAACGTGCGAAGCTACTTCAACAAACACGGCGGCAGCCTCGGCACCAGCGGCTCGCTCAGCTTCATGTTCAACCACAACAGCGTGTTCCACGTAAAGCCCAAAGAGGGCGTGGAGATGGAAGAGCTCGAGCTGGAGCTCATCGACTTTGGCGTGGAAGACATTGAAGCCGACGAGGAAGAATGGGTAATCTACGGCCCCTTCGACCAGTTTGCCGCCCTGCAGAAATACCTTGAGGATGGCGGCTTCGAGCTTGTCAGCGCCGAGTTTGAGCGCATTCCCACCGACTACAAAGAGCTCACCCCGGAGCAGCGCGAGAGCGTAGAGAAGCTCCTCGAGAAGTTTGAAGACGACGAAGACGTGCAGAACGTCTTCCACAACATGAAAGAGGACTGACCCTCCCTCCCAGCGGCTTGCTTGCTCCCGCCGCCCCCCCTGCGGCTTGCTAACGCTCGCCGCTTGCTCCCCTCCCTTACAGGCCGCGCCTTCCCGCGGCCTTTTTTTTCGCCCTTTTTTGCCGCCGCCCTCATGGCTCTTGGTAGCTAATTTAGTCGGGTAGCTTTTTTTAGCTAATTTAGCTCTTTTAGCTAATTTAGCCGGGCCTCTTAAGCGCTTTTAGGTAGCTATAATTTTGGTGCAGGCGCAGGCTTTAGCCGCGTAAATCGTCGCTTGCCCGCTTGCCCGCCGCTACCCTCTGTGCCCCCCTTAAGCCCCTTAAGCTCCTTAAGCTCCTTAAGCTCCTTAGTCGCGCAAAGCCCCGCAAAGCCGCGCAAAGCCGCGCAAAGCCGCAAAAAAAGGGCCGCGCCCAAGCTCGGCGCAGCCCCGTTCGTATAAGCGATTGAGTTTAAGTTATTTCACTACCACTTTCGTGGTTTTGCCGTTGTTGCGTACCAGGTAGATGCCGGCCGGCAGGTTGCCGTTAGCCACCTTCATGCCGCTCATGTTGTAGATCTGTGCGCCTTCGGGAGCCACGATGTTGCCGTAAGTGCCGTAGATGGCCTCAGTGCCCTCTTCAACGCCGTTCACGCCCAGAGTGTTGGGTTCGCCAACCTTGGTGTAGTAAAGCTCCGGAGTCGTCTTGAACATCACTGCGAAGCCGGCCACGTCCTTCGTCTGACCTGCCATAGCGTCGGTGATGAGCTTCAGGCTGAAGCGGTCGTAGAACTGCACCGTGTTCATGAAGAAGTTGTTGCCCGTCTTGGTAATGGCGCCGGTGATGTAGACATAGCGGTTGAGGTTTGCCTTAAAGGCCTCCTCGGTGGAAGCTATAGATTTCGGGTTGATGTAGTGAGCAGTGCCGTCGGCAGTAGCCTGGAAAGTGCCGATGAAGTCAGCTGCGTTGCCCTGAGGAGTGTTATTGTAAACACCGCGCTGCACGGTAAAGCCCTTGATAGTCTGACCCATCTCATAGGGGCGGTCGAGCTTGCTGCTGCCGTCGAAGATCTGAAGAGCGCCCGTAGCGTCCTCAACAAACAGATAACGCTTGTTGTAGAGACCCATCACGGTAACCGGGTTGGTGAAGGTGCATACCTCGTCGTTGTTCTGATTCAGGAAGTCGGCTATGCTGCTTACGCTGATAGCCTCGCCCTTGGTGAAAGTCTTGCTGGTTACAGAAGAAGACAGACCATTCTTCACGGCGATAGCCTTGAACGAAGTGGTGCCGTTGATAACGATTTCGCCGTCATATTTCAGGCTCGAAGTGGTGGGGTCGGCCGGGGCGGTGGTGCCGGCGGTCATCGTGTAGTAGATTTCAGCGCCTGTCTCGGCGGTCATCGTTACGGTGTTCGAAGCGCCGTAGAACGGAGTTGTGCCCTCGATGGTAGGAGCGCCCGGAGCTGTGGGGCCGCTGCCCGTGCCGTAGGTAACAAGAATCTTAACTGCCTGACACTGAGGCGCTTCGCCGTTTACAGTCAGAGCCTTGTCGTTGGGCACGGCAAGAGTTACAGTGCTGGCGTTGCCCTCCCAGGTGATGGTCATGCCGTTGGTAGGCTTGTTGTTGGTCTTGTCTACCTGCGGAGTGATGGTGCCTGTGCTGGGTATGAGATTGGCATACTGCTGGGCGCCGAAGTTGTCGGCGAAAGTAATATCAATCTTCTTCACGTTCTGGCCTGAGGGAACCGTGAAAACCATAGTGTTGTTGGCGTAGCAGCGGAACGAGTTGTACTGCTGTCCCTCGGCAAAACCGTACCATGCCGGCTGGGTGCTGCCCTTGTCGTCGCCGTTGTCTTTGGTGAAAGTGATGGTAACACCAGCGTTGGTAAGAGTCTGCAGCGGCTGAATGTTGTTGCCGCTAACGGTGCCTGTGTAGGTGAGCTGCTTGTTGCTGCTCAGAAACTCCACAGTAGTGTCGGCATTGGCCATGCCCATGCCCGTAGCTACAAGAGCTAAAGAGAGTAAAAGTTTCTTCATAATCTGTTATGTGTTTTGAGTTTTTTGTTGATTGAACCTTGCATTTTGCCATCGACCTGACATAGACCGATTTTCGCCGCAAAGTTACACATTTTTCAGTTATCACCACATATTTTAAGTGTTAAAAATTTATTAAAAAATTTTCTTTGCCCGTAATAGAAAATTTTTTTGTAAATTCGCACTCAAACTAATTCCGATTCTAATGTACTACATCATCATCAACGATCAGCAACAGGGTCCGTTTGCCAAAGAAGAGCTTCTCAGCCGCGGCCTCACTCCCCAGACCATGGTATGGTGCCAGGGTATGCCCGACTGGATGCCCGCCTCATCCGTCCATGACCTCAACGACCTCTTCGCACGTCCGCAACAGCCCCAATATCAGCAGCCTTACCAGCAGCAGTATCCGCAGCAGCAGTACCCGCAGCAACCCTATCAGCAACCCTATCAGCAGCCTTACCAGCAGCCGTATCAGTATCCGCAGCAGCCCGTGGGCACCTTCACCAACTGGCTCCCCTGGGCCATCGTCGGCACCGTTCTCGGCATCATTGGCATCACAAAGGCCAACGGCGCCAACAACGCCTACAAATGCGGCGATTACGACCTGGCCCGCAGCGTCAACAACAGCGCACGCACCCTCACCATCCTCTCGCTCGTCTTCGACGGCATCGGCATACTCATCAACATAGCGGTTCTGGCTGACTAAGAGCCGACCAAGAGCTGAAAAAGAATGGACATATCTACCCTCACCGACCACTTCTCGGCAATGGCCAACGAGGTCTTCGCCCGCTGTGTGGCCGACTACCACATCACCGACAGCATCGACGCACCCGCTCCCGAGCCTTACCCCAAAGAGAGCCTCCGGGCCGTGCTCTACGCAAAATGCTGGATTGACGCCGCCCAGTGGCACATGGAAGACATCATCCGAGACCCCGACATAGCCCCCGCCGCCGCCGTCGCCCTCAAACGACGCATCGACAAAAGCAATCAAGACCGCACCGACATGGTCGAGGAAATAGACACCCGATTCCGCACCCTCTTCGCCGACGTCCGTCCGCTGCCTGACGCCACCATCAACACCGAGAGCCCGGCATGGGCCGTCGACCGCCTCTCCATACTCGCCCTCAAGCTCTGGCACATGGATGAGCAGGCCCGTCGCACCGACGTCAGCGACGAACACCGCGCCCGCTGCAGCGCAAAACTCGACGTGTTGCGCGAACAGCAGCTCGACCTCGGAACGGCCATCGACCAGCTCCTTGCCGACATCGCCGCCGGAAAGAAGTACATGAAGGTCTACCGCCAGATGAAGCTCTATAACGACGCCGCCACCAACCCCGCGTTGTATGGCAAAAAACACTGACCGCCCGCGCAGCATCCTCATCAGCCGCTTCTCGGCCTTGGGCGACGTGGCCATGACCATCCCCGTGGTCTACAGCGTCTGCGCCGCCAACCCCGGCTGCGACTTCTACTACCTCACCCGGCCGCTGCCCGCCTCGCTCATGCTCGAAGCGCCCCCAAACCTCCATGTACTGCCTGTAGACACGGCTCTCTACAAAGGCGTCGGGGGCATGAGGCGCCTCGCCAATGAGCTGTGCCGCCGCTACCGGATAGAAGCCTTCGCCGACCTCCACAACGTGCTGCGTACGCGCCTCCTGGGCCTCTTCATGCGGCTGCGCGGCGTCAGGGTGGTACATCTGCGCAAAGGCCGCCGTGGCCGCAACCGCCTCACACGGCCGCGCCACAAGGTCATGATGCCCCTGGTGTCCATGCGCGCCCGCTACCGCGAGGTCTTCTTCCGCCTCGGGCTTGCCTACCAGGACACCTTCCGCGGCTTCTGGGCCGACCAAGAACCCGACCCGGCCCTCTACGCCGCCGCCACTGAGCCGAAGAAACCCGGCGAGACATGGATTGCCATTGCCCCCTTCGCCAAACACCGTGGCAAAATCTATCCCCCCGAGCTTATGGAGCAGGTGGTGCGACAGCTCGCCGCGCGTCCCGGCTATCGCCTCTTCCTGCTCGGCGCAGGCCGCGACGAAGCCAACACCCTGGGGCGCTGGGCTCTCGGCGCCGACAACATCACCAACATGGCCGCCCTGCGCCTCGGCCTGAAGGCTGAGATGGCCCTTATGAGTCGCTGTCAGGCCGTCATCTCCATGGACTCGGCCAATATGCACCTCGCCTCGCTGGTAGGAGCGCGCGTAGTCAGCATCTGGGGCGCCACACATCCCTTCTGCGGCTTCTTAGGCTGGCATCAGCGCAAAAAAGACGTGGTGAGCCTCGACATGGTCTGCCGCCCCTGCTCCGTCTTCGGCAACAAACCCTGCCGCCGCGCCGACTTCCACTGCATGTACGGCATCTCCCCCGCCCGCATCCTCGCCGCCCTCGACAAGGCCTGAGCTATTGCGTTTTAGCTAATTTAGCTAATTTAGCCGCTTGCAGCTAACTATAATTTTGGTGCAGGCGCAGGCTTTAGCCGCGAATACCGTCAGGCGCAGGCTTTAGCCGCGAATATATCCGTCTCAAAAAAAATTATTACCTTTGCCCCAAATTTCACACTTATGGCACTCAAATGCGGCATCGTAGGCCTCCCAAACGTAGGCAAATCAACACTCTTCAACTGCCTTAGCAACGCCAAGGCACAGTCGGCCAACTTCCCCTTCTGCACCATCGAACCCAACGTAGGCATCATCCCCGTGCCCGATGACCGCATACAGGCCCTCGTGGACATCTGCAAACCCCGCTCCGTGGTGCCCGCAACCGTCGAAATCGCCGACATCGCCGGCCTCGTAAAAGGCGCCAGCAAAGGCGAAGGCCTCGGCAACAAATTCCTCGCAAACATCCGCGAGACCGACGCCATCCTCCACGTCGTCCGCTGCTTCGACGACGATAACATCGTCCACGTCGACGGTAGCGTAGACCCCGTCCGCGACATCGAAGTCATCAACACCGAGCTGCAGCTCAAAGACCTCGAGACCGTGGAGGCACGACTCGTAAAAACCGAAAAAGCCGCCAAGTCAGGCGCCGACAAAGCCGCCAAAGCCCTGCTGCCCGTGCTGCAGAAGGTGCGCGAGGCCCTGTTGCAGGGTCAGAACGCCCGCTCCGTGCAGGTCGACGGCGACGAAGAAGAACGAATGCTGCGCGAGCTCATGCTCCTCACCGCCAAACCCGTGCTTTACGTCTGCAACGTTGACGAAGCCTCCGCCGCCACCGGCAACGAATACAGCCGTCGCGTGGAAGCCCTCGCCGCCGCTGGGGTATCCGGAGGGGATGACGCTGCAGCAGTGGCTCGACAGCAAGCCGCTTTTGGACGCGGGCGAGTATCTGCTCACCACGGGTCAGCGCTTGGCCGACGGCACGGTGCTGGCGCGCACGGAGCTCTTCTCTGTGGGCGAGAACGACAAGGAGGTGAAGGTGCCGGTGGTGATGCGTCATGACGACTCGCGGCTGCAGGTAATAGGCAGTCTCGACGCTGAGACGCTCTATCAGCCCATGGGCGAGAGAGAGGAGAGGGAGCCGCGCTCGCTGCTCTCCACGGCCGGAAGGGGGTATTATGTGCTGGGGCTCATAGCGCCTAACCACGAACCGAGCGCCCATGTGCTGGCCGACATTCAGGCCGCCGCCGACAAGATCGGGGCGCTCCCCAACAAGATTATCCTGCTCTTTGCCGACGCGCAGGCTGCGTCGCGCTTCACGCCGCTCACGGGGCTGCCGCTCAATGTTTGTTTCGGCACTGACGTCAACGGGCGCACGGCCGCTCAGCTGCAGGAATCGCTGAAGCTCACCTCGCCGCTCCAGAAGCCGGTAATCGTCATCGCCGACAGCTTCGGACGGGTGGTTTATGTCTCGGAGGGGTATGTAATCGGCACGGCCGACAGGCTGCTGCAGCTGCTCCCCTCTTTAAAATAACTCTTAATAAATTTACTGAATATGAAATGCCCTAATTGCCACAAGGATATCGACCGTCCGCTGCCTTTCTGCCCGTCATGCGGCACGCCGCTCGACGGCTCCGAGAACCACAACCAAACTACGGTAAACGTCAACCCCAACCCCGGGCCGCAGATGCCGCAGCCTGCCAAGCCTGCTGTGAACGCTAAGAAGCAGCTGCTGATAATTCTGGGCGCGGTGGTGGCCATCGCCATCATCATTATATTGGTGCTGAACTTCGACCGCTGGAAACCGGCGTCGAACGACTCTGACGCGGAGGTGGAAGAGGTTACGCTCACGGAAGAGCCTGCGGAGGTGGTGAGCGTGGAGGAAAGTGGCTCCGGGTCGCTGGCAAACCTGTCGGAGATTGGGGGCGCGCTCGATTTCTCGGAATTGGCTTGCTCGCACTATTTCACGCCGGAGGAGCTGGCGCCGCTGACGTCGCAACAGCTGCGGCTGCTGCGCAACAGCATCTACGCGCGCCACGGCCGCTATTTCAAGAGCGAGGATCTGCAGCGGTATTTCTCGCAGTTCGACTGGTATCAACCTTACCGCGAGGAGATTGGACAGAATGATTTGTCTCCCACCGAGCTGCATAACGTGGAGCTGATTCGCAGCTATGAGTAGGGCAAGAGCGGGTATTTTAGCTATTTTAGCTGTTTTAGCTATTTTAGCTCTGTTGCCGGGTTGCTCGCGCCGGGAGAAGCTGCGCTACACTCCGCGCTCGGAAGAGAGGGAGGAGCGCCAAGAGCAAGCTGAGCAAAAAGAGCGTTTGCAGATTTCGGCCTCTGAGGTAGACCCGGAGCACGCCAACAAGGGCCCGGTAGACGCTGTGGCGGCGCGGCAGGCTCTCCTCAGCGCCTACCCCGACTGCATCAGCGCCATCAGCGGAAACTCCATAGTTATGGCTAACGGCGAGCGCATCCCATTCGACGACGGCAAGGCGAAAGACTGGCAAACGCTGCTCGACGAGGGCGACGCGGAGGATATGTTCTTCATCCCCTACTCGTCGCGCCGGGGCACGCCGCTCTATCTCAACGACGCGGGGCGGTCGCGCTGCGAGGCTCTCTTCCGCGCCATGTACGGCAACTCGGAGGCCGCGGTGCGCCGCAACTGCGAAACGGTCGACTGGTTCGGGCAGAAGGTGCTCTTCGCCTCGCCCAACGGCGCCGCCGACTCGCTGCGGGCTGTCGCCCGGGAGATTAAAGGGCACCCGGAGCTGATGAAGTATGTGAAGAGTTCGGGCACGCTCTACTGGCGACCGGTGCGCGGCGCCAAGCGTATGAGCGCCCACAGCTATGCCATTGCCTTCGACATTGCGGTGGCCTACTCCGACTACTGGCAATGGATCGCGGGCACAAACAAAGAGCTTGCGCGGGTGCAGTACAAAAACCGCTTTCCGCGCAAGCTTGTGGATATTTTTGAGCGCCACGGTTTCATCTGGGGCGGCGCCTGGTACCACTACGACACCATGCACTTTGAGTTTCGCCCCGAGCTGCTCCGCTACGCTGCCGCAGTGGGGGCTTAGGCGGCAGCTTGGTAGCTAAGGTAGCTAAGGTCCCTCGTAGTGGCTGCCGGCGCCGAAGCCGACATCGCCGAGCTGGAGACCCCCGAAGAGCGCGCCGAGTTCCTCGAAGAGCTGGGCCTGGAGCAGAGCGGCGTTACGCGCCTCATACGCGCCGCCTACAGCCTCCTCGGCCTCCGCACATACTTCACCGCCGGTCCCGACGAAGTGCGCGCCTGGACCTTCCGCCAAGGCACCAAAGCACCCCAGGCTGCCGGCATCATCCACACCGACTTCGAGAAAGGCTTTATCCGCGCAAACGTCATCAAATACGACGATTACATCACCCTCGGCTCCGAATCTGCCGTTCGCGACGCCGGCCGCCTCAGCGTTGAGGGCAAAGACTACGTCGTCCAAGACGGCGACATCATGCACTTCCTCTTCAACGTGTAAGCCACCCCGTCTGCGCTCGCTTGGTAGCTAATTTAGCTAAGGTAGCTGTGTAGCTAAGGTAGCCGGGGCTTTTAAGCGCTTTTAGCTTGCTATAATTTTGGTGCCGGCGCAGGCTTTAGCCGCGTAAATCCGTCGCTTGCACGCTTGCACGCCGCTGCCCTCTGCGCCCGCCTTAAACTCCTTAAACTCCTTATCCGCGCTCTCAAAAGAGTGTGCGCAGCACATGGTGGCTCTTCAGCGCGCCAAGGCCCGGCAAATGCACTGCGTAATAGTGCAGCAACGCCTCGCAGATAAGGTATCTGTCGTCGCCCGTCAGCCGCAGCCGGTGAGAGTTCCTGAACGTCAGTCGTGCCAACAGCGGCGGCACATCCGCCCATTGCGGCGCCACCACGTCGGAGTGCGACGGCCGCACACCCACATAGATGCCGCGCCGCATATCGAGCCATTGCGTCTCGCCGCGTCGCCTACTGCTCAGGTCGGGCACTATGCCCGCCGGATAGAGCATCTGCCACAGCAACACAAGATGAAAATTCGCCACCCGCACAGGGTTGTGTTCCCCGTCGAGCAGCCGCAGCATATTCACCACCCCACGCCATAACGGCGCGTCGGGCGCCTGTTCGCGCAACAAACGGTTGAGGAACTCGCACACGAACATACCCACCGCCACCTTCATCGGGTCATTGCGCAGCGCGCTCCACCCTTCCACGGTGGCGAAGCGCCACATCCGCAGCAGGTCGGAGCCTTGGCGGCGGCTCACCTCTCCCTCTATTACCGACAGGGGCATCAGCGGCGCGTTACCGCCGCGGCGCATCCGTTTAGCGGCCGGCACGGCAACCCCCACGCGACCCATTTCGCGCGTGTAGAGAGTGGCCACATCCGTGTTTTCGTTGTGGCGCACAATGCCTAATACTATGCCCTCAATTTTTTGCCTCATTTTTGCGTTTGCTCGCGGGGGGCGTTTGCTCGCGCGTTTTCTCTTTTGCTCGCGGGTTTTAGCTAATTTAGCTAATTTAGCTAATTTAGCTAATTTAGCTATTGTAGCTAATTTAACCATTTTAGCCGGGTAGCTAATTTAGCTATTTTAGCCGGGTAAGCCTCCCAAAATTCCCATCACTCCCATAATTCCCAAAACTCCCATTGCCGGCCAGCTAATGAAAAGGGGTCGGTCTCGCAAGCCCGGCCCCTTTTACACAAAATTGTTCTATTATTGTGCAAGTCTTTTCTATGTCAGTGCGGGGCAGGCTTCGGCGGCTCAGCTACCGTTGCCACCCGGCGTGTGTGGCGCGCCTCGCGGTGTGTTTGGCGCCCCTCGCCCCTCGATCGTTGCCCCTTTGCGGCTTATCCGCTCTTATTTGCCCAGACGGGCTTTGGCGCGGGCTATATAAGCGTCCATGCCCATGCCGTAGTGGAATTCCGGATAATCCTTCTTTATCTGCTCATACACCTCAAGAGCCTGAGCATATTTCTTCTGAGCTTCGTAGATGTTGGCCTCTTTCATCAGAATACCGGGAGCTATCTGCGGGTTGCCGTCGGCAGCCTTCACAGCGTCGTTGTATACCGACAGAGCCTTGTCATACTGCTTCAGGTTTACATAGCAGTCGCCCGTCAGACGCAGAGCCGAGGTAGCAAGTACCGGTTCGTCGATGTCGGCTTTCTGCAGATACTTCAGCGCGTCCTGATATTTGCCGGCTGCATAAAGCTGTTCGCCGGCCTGCAGGGCTGCCATGGCGCCGCCGTATGAGCCGTTGTATTTGTCGGCCACCTTCTTCATGCCGGCAAGCAGCACCGAGTCGCTCTGCTGCTCCATGCCCTTGACGTAAGCTGCCGAATATTCCTCCCACGATTTGTCAATCTTCGGGTTGCGGAAGAAATAGAGATAGCTGCCGGCGAAAGCTCCCGCCAGTACTATGATGCCCACTACCCACAGGATAGTCTTCTTGTGCTTCTGGATATTGCTGCCTGCCTGAGTGAGATGCGCGTTCAGGTTCTCTACTGCATTCGGCTCGGCCTCTTTATGCTTGTTGTTTTGTGCCATTTTTCTCGTCTTAATAACGGGCCATTCCATTCCCGGCCCTTTCAGAGTGCAAAATTAATAAAATAATTCAGAGCATGAAAATTTTTTACCCTAAAAATTATACCATAACGCAAAAAAATTGTAAATTCGCGTTCCCTAACCCCTCTTGGGGCGTTAAATATAAGTAAATCAACCCCTTAACCCCCGGCAGCAATGAACAGCGGTCAGCATCTGGAGCAACAGCAGCGTCTGCAGCAGCGTCTAAGCAGTCAGCAAGTGCGTTTTGTGCGCTTGCTCGAGATGTCGGGCTCGGAGGTGGCGCAGGATTTGCGGCGCGAGCTCGACGAGAACGCGGCTCTGGAGGTGAGCGACGAGCCTCAGACGGCTCCGAACACCTCTGCCGACGCTCCCGCGCCGTGGCTCCCTGTTGTCTCTCCGGCCAGCGGCTTCACCACACGCGGCGAGTTCATTCAGCCACAGGCGGCCGTCGAGAGCCTCTACGAATATCTCGACCGACAGATCGACACCCTCCCTCTGTCTGCCGACGTGGCCCGGACAGCGCGATATATCATCGGCAACCTCGACGCCAACGGCTACCTGCGCCGCTCGCCGGCCTCCATGGCCACCGATATGCTGCTCAGCGAAGACTACGAGCCCTCGCCGCAGGTCATGGAGCAGGCGCTGAGGTGTGTGCGCAGCCTCGACCCGGCCGGCGTGGGCGCCGAATCGCTGCCCATAATTTTGGTGCCGGCGCAGGCTTTAGCCGCGAATCAGTCAGGCGCAGGCTTTAGCCGCGTTGCTGCGCTCTTACCCGCTTGCGTTCTTACCCGCTTGCGCGCCGCTGCCCTCTGC
>FR897885.1 GCA_000437495.1 Prevotella sp. CAG:485 | reverse complement strand
GCCACGGAATTACGCCGCTGCCCCCTTTTAATGTAACGCAGGCAGCTGATTTTGAAGCATGGTTGAAATTTCATAACTTTGCCATGCCCCACCATTAGCCGAAAGCGCAACTCTAATACCATGAATGAATTTCTGAAAATAACAGGAGATGTTTCCAACTGGAGCGTATATCAGAAATCTGTAATTATCTGCGATGTAACAGAACTGTTTGTACGCAGGGCTCTTCCACAGGGTTCTCGCACCATTGACCAAATGCGGCAGGCGGCACGGTCATGTAAGCAGAATATCGTGGAGGGTGTGAGCGATTGCCCGTTTCTTTTGAAATGTGCATCAAGCTGATTGGCGTGGCTCGTGGGTCTGTGCGTGAGTTGGGAGAGGATTATGCCGACTTTTTGCGGCAGCACAAATTTGAAATCTGGACCAGAGATGACCGGCGCACCTTTGCAGTAAGGAATTATGCCCGCAGACATTCTAACCCTCGCGAATATGTGGAGAAGTGTGAAGTGCGCTCTGATGAAACTACGGCGAATATAATGCTGACTCTAATTCACCAGATTGATGCTATGCTTGCCAAGGTGCTTAAATCTCTTGAGCAAGACTTTATTGCCAATGGAGGCATCAGAGAAGCCATGACACAGGCACGCCGAAGACAACGGGGTTTTTGAGCGGAGAAATGATGTAACTTATGTGATTTATGTTACTTATGTGAGTTATGTTACTTATGTTACTTATGTTACTTATGTAATGTATGTTTTAGCGCTGCATATAAGTTACATAAATCACATACGTTACATAAATCACATAAACACTCGCCGCAAAAAACACCGGAGCCGCAAAAAAGGAGCCGCAAAAAAACGCAGCCCACTTCAGCGTGAGCTGCGCATTATGTGATCCGGCCGGGAATCGAACCCGGAACCGACAGCTTAGAAGGCTGTTGCTCTATCCAATTGAGCTACCGGACCAACCGTATTTTGAAAAAGTGAAAACCGGGGGCTTTTCCAATTCGCTGCAAAGGTAATCATTTTTTATCAAACAGAAAAATATTTCACTCTCTCCCGGAGTGTTATGGGTCAGAGGAGGGAGGGGGCGGCGGGGTAAACTTTTAAATTGTGTTTAGTGTTTGCAAAGAAAATTAACAATTGAAACTATGAAACACACTGTCCGGCTGATTGGTACTCTTATGGCGCTGTCGGCGCCTTTGTGCGCTCTTGCTGAGAGCCATGCAAATGAAACGACGTCAGCAGATGCCTCAACATCAAAAAACGCCGATTTCACCGAGGATTTTTCTTGCTCTGAGGTTATTTATCCCCTGGCTCCTTCGGCAGGGAAAGGCATCAAACCGGCCACCAACGCGGAAGCCAAGGTCAATGCGGCGCTCATGGCGCGCAAGCTGCCTTATCTGCACCTGATTGGCAAAGACAACAAATTCTATGTGGGCATAGGCGGCGCTGTGAAAGGCGTTGCAAGCGTCGACTTCGGCCATGTGCTGCACAACGCAAATGAGTTTATCGTGTCGGCCATTCCCATGACTCAGGAGAAGGGTGACGGCGCATTATACCAGGTGAGCGCTCAGCAAACAGAGCTTTATCTGATAGCCGGTTTCAACCCCGGCACCAAATATGAAGTGGCTGCCTACGTCAACGGCCGTTTCTTAGGCAATAACTACGGTTTCCAGCTTGAGAATGCCCACATCAGCTTCATGGGCTTCACGGCAGGTTACGGCTACGGCCTTTTCTGCGATACATGGGCCGCTCCCACTACCATTGACTACGAAGGGCCGAACGCCATGTTGGCCGTAACCAACGGTATTCTCGATTATCGCCACAGCTTCGGCCGCTGGACGGTGGGTGCCGGCATTGAGATGCCCATGGCCTCTTTCACCACCAACGGATATGTGCGGAAAGTCAACCAGCGCATTCCCGACGTTCCCTTCATGGTCAAATACAGCCTTCCGGGCGGCGGACATCTCGGCGCCTCGGTGATTCTGCGCGGCTTGCAGTATCGCGACCTTCTGAAAGACAAAAACCGCACCGTTTGCGGCTGGGGTGTGCGCCTCAGCGGTGCAGGCACGCTCTTCGGCCCGGTGGGTTATTGCTTCCAGGGTGCATACGGCAAAGGCATGAACTCTTATATTCAGGACATTTCCGGAATGGGTCTTGACCTCACCCCCGAATCCTCCGACGGCAAGATGAAAGCTGTGAAAGGATACGGACTGATGGGTGGCCTGTCATGCAACATCTCGCGCACGGTAAGCGCCAACGCCTCCTATTCGCATGTGCGTGTCTATCCGGGCGAATACAGTGGTGCTGAAGAGAGTTGGGAGAGCCAATACAGTTACGGTCAATATGCTGTTGCCAACGTAATGTGGCAAATCACCCCGATAGTTCAGTGCGGACTGGAGTATGTTTACGGCCGAAGGGTGAACATGAACGGACAGCAAGCTCATGACAACCGGTTGCAGACCATGCTTCAGGTATCGTTCTGATGGCAGGTATTTTTTGTGAGTCCGTACTTTTTGTTAACTTTGCGATATGGGCATCACAAAACTTCTCCGCAACCACTTTGTAAAACGATCGCAGCGCACAGACCTGTGGGCCACTGACACGACCCGCATACAGCTCCGTGAGCTGCGGCGTCTGCTTACGGCAGCCAAGGACACCGACTATGGAAAAACCCTCGGTTTCACCGATGTTTTACGCACTGACGACGCTTCGCTTTACAAAGCCTTTGCCGCCCAAGTGCCCCGTGTCGGCTATGAAGACATACGCACCTATGCAGAGCGTATGCTGCGGGGCGAAAAGGATGTACTTTGGCCCGGAATATGCCGCGATTTCGCCCAGTCGTCGGGCACCAGCGGCGGCAAGTCGAAATACATTCCTATAACGCCCGATTCGCTGCGCTATAACCACTACGCCGGTGGCACCGATGCCGTGGCTCATTATCTGCGCCTCTGCCCCGAGAGCCGACTTTTTGAGGGGAGAGCGCTGATACTCGGCGGCTCGTTTGCCAACGAGATAGAGCATCTTGACCCGAAGGTAAAGGTAGGCGACCTGTCAGCCACGCTGATAAACCGCATCAACCCGCTTGCCAATCTGGTGCGCGTGCCGGAGAAAAAGATTGCCCTGATGCCCGACTGGACCGAGAAGCTGCCTCTTCTTGCACAACGCGCCGCCTCAGCCAACGTCAGCAACATATCGGGCGTGCCGAGCTGGATGCTCACGGTGCTTCGGCGTGTGATGAGCCTGAAGGGTGAGGATGACCTGCGCAAGGTTTGGCCCCGGTTGGAGGTCTTTTTCCACGGGGGCATATCGTTTGAGCCTTACCGCGATGAATACGCCTCGCTGATGCCGAGCGGCAATATCCGCTATCTGGAGAATTACAATGCCTCTGAGGGCTTCTTCGCGGTGCAGAACGACTTCGATGACCCGGCTATGCTGCTGCTCATCGACGCCGGCATTTTCTATGAGTTCGCACCGCTCGACGGCGGCGAGCCCTTGGCACCGTGGGAGACAGAAGAGGGCGGCACATACGAACTGCTCATATCGGCCTGCAACGGGTTATGGCGTTATTCGCCGGGCGACACGGTGAGAATATGCTCGGTTTCACCGATAAAAATTCGTGTTGCCGGACGCACCAAGAGCTTCATAAATGCCTTTGGCGAAGAGGTGATGGAATGGAATACGGAACGTGCCATTGCCGCCGCCTGCCGCGCCACACAAGCGTCTGTGAAGAACTACACCGTGGCTCCTCTCTTCTCACACGACGGCTCCAAGGCGCGTCACCAATGGCTGATTGAATGGATAAAAAAGCCCGCTTCCACCGATGTTTTTTGCGCTGTTCTCGACCGGGAGCTGCAGGCCGTCAACTCCGATTACCAGGCCAAACGCAGCGGCAACATCTTCCTCGACCTGCCCGAAATCATAACGATGCGCGAAGGGAGCTTTGACCGATGGCTGTCTACCTCAGGCAGCGGCAAATTAGGGGGGCAGCGAAAGATTCCGCGTCTGAGCAATGACAGGCGCATAGCCGATGTGCTGCTGAAGTACAAGGATGAGGATTAAGTTCCCCGGCTAACGCAGCACATAGAGGCGCGTGGCGTCGAACCGGGGCAGAGCGGTGAGGATAAGATCGGCATCACGGTCTTTTGTGGTCTCAGCGTCCGAACCCACGGTGAAACCGGCATTTTCCAGTCCCTGACGCACCGTAGCCAAAGCCTTCTCCGGCATATTGTTGTCGCGACTGAGATGACACAGCCACACATACTTCAGCCCGTGGCCTGCCACCTTTGCCAGGAGCGCCGCCGTATTGCTGTTGTCCATGTGTCCGTAAGGGGTGCGGATGCGAGCCTTAAGGTAGTCGGGATAACGGCCGTTGAGCAGCATCTCAAGGTCGTAGTTGGCCTCCACAACAAGGAAATGCGCCTGCTGAATATAATGCAAAGCGCGACTGCTGACGGCTCCCATGTCGGTGGCAAACACGAAATGGCGGTTGCCCATAACAATGCTGAAGCCCATATTGTCGGTGCCGTCGTGAGGCACCTCGAAGGCCGTGATTTCAAAATCCAACACCTTGAAAGGAATCTCCTTATAGATTGGCGTGTGGTAATCGCGCACACGCTTAGAGATGTTATGGCGCTGCATGAGACCGTTCATGACCCTGTTGGTGCAGAACAGCGCCAGATGCTTGTGGGCGCGAAGAAGTCGGTAGACATACTGTATATGGTCGCTGTGGTCGTGGGTAAGGAGAATGCCTTTTACCTCGTCCATGGAAATGCCGGCGCTGCGCAGCTGACTCTCAACATATTCCGACTTCACCCCGGCGTCGATGAGTATTCCGCCGCGCTCGCTGCCTAAGTAAGAGCAATTGCCGCTTGAGCCGCTGCCAAACGACATGAACTTAAAAAACCTCGGTGAAACCGAGTCTTTTTCGCTCTCGGCACCGCCGGATTCACCGTCTATTAGCGGATAAGGCGAGCGCCTTTGCGACGGGAGGGGCGCCGTCAAAGAGGGCTGCTCCAGTTGCTCGTCGGCAAAGCCAAAGTCGATGACGTTCTGTGCCGGCTGCGGATTGAATTTACTGCGGCGCCTCATTTCGGTCGGTGAATTAAAAAGATAGCCGGACGCTTTCCGAGAACCGGTAAACGCTTGCGCCACTGCGCCACAGAGCGCGTTACAATATTCTCGTCGGGAGCTGTGATGTTCACTGCCACACAGAGCAGCGTGTCGGGACGCAACACCTGAGTGAGGCGCTGCAACATGGCATCGTTGCGATAAGGTGTCTCGATGAAAATTTGAGTCTGGCCACGCCGGACAGCCTCCGCTTCCAAATCCTTTATAGCCTTGGCCTGCAGGTCAGGCTTCACCGGCAGATAGCCGTGGAAAACAAATCCCTGACCGTTGAAGCCGCTGGCCATCAGCGACATAAGGATGCTCGAAGGACCTACCAACGGAATTACCTTCAGCCCCTCGGCCTGCGCCAGCGCCACAACATCGGCACCCGGGTCAGCCACTCCGGGACACCCTGCCTCACTCATCACCCCGGTGGGAATACCGCTGCGAAGAGGCGCCAGGAAACCGCTCACCGCCGCCGGGTCGGTGTGTCCGTTCAGCTCAAAGAAAGTACACTCGTCGATAGGGAACGTGCGACAGCAACTGCGCAAAAACCGCCGTGCAGTACGCACATTCTCCACAATGAAAACCCGCAAGAGGCTTAAAATCTCAAAGTTCTGCGCCGGCAAAAAAGTATGAGGGTCAGATTCGCTGAGCCCCACAGGCAACATATACAGCGCCGGACGCAACTCCATATTCTGCATTCACCGCAAAGTTACAAAATTTTTCGGCCTTTGTCAATGCAAAAATGCAAAATCAGAGAAAAATTTCGCCGCACGGAAGAGGAGAGAAAGCGTCAGCCGTCAGCGGGCGTAAATGTAATTGAGGAGCACCTGCCCCACGGCTGCAAGCACCTGCGGGTCGATGTTGGCGAGATTATCGTTGGCTGTGTGCCAGGTAGGATGGAAACCGGTGCCCGAAGTGGGGTCAAAAGCAATAATGTCGATGGCCGGGATGCCGGCAGCCAGGAATTTCACATGGTCATCAGTAACGGCGCCGCCGGTCTGATTGCTGAAATAGGCAGCCTTATCGCTGCCGAGCGCCACCGCCCACACAGCGTCGTTGAGCGCGGGAGCATTATACTGGCTCTGACCTTCGCGATAGAATTTAGAGCCTCGGCCACCAACCATATCCACCAGAATCACCTGCGAGGGTCTGTAGCCCTCCACAATGGGATTTTTTACGAAGTAATCCGCGCCGAGCGCCCATGAGTTTTCATCACCGTCGGAACCCCAGTCTTCGGCGTCCACAAACAGAATATCCACGCCTTTACCGGGATTTTTTGCGGCCATAGCGCGCGCAATTTCCAGCAACACACCCACGCCGCTGGCGCCGTCGTTGGCGCCGTCGTTAGGTTTTGTGCGCTTGGCAGGGTCGACATCATTGTCTGCCCAGGGGCGCGTGTCCCAGTGCGCCATAAGCAGAAGTCTGTCGGATGCCGAGGGGTTATATTGGCCGAAGATATTGCGGGCATCGAGCTGAGTGCCGTCGAAAGCCGTCAGCTTCATAGGCTGCACGGTAACGGCGGCGCCATGACGCCTAAGCTCGCTTTCCAGCCATTTGCCGGCACGGCGATGCGCCTCGGTGTTAGGCACCCGAGGGCCGAACTCAGTCTGGGTTCTGACGTATGAATAGGCTGAATCGGCCGAAAAAATCACCTCCGGCTGCTGAGGCTCGGCCGACCCTTCATCGGCGGCTACGGCGGTGCTTTTGCCCGACGAACAGGCTGTAACGCTCATGAGAAGAACAATGATGCTGTATATGGTTTTGAGTTTCATCCGCTTTTTCTTTTGTGCAAAGTTACAAATAATCCGTGTTATGTGCGAGGAATGTGTTAAATTTGTGGCCGGAATGAAAAAAATACTCATACTCAACGGTGCTAATCTGAACCGCACCGGACAGCGCTCACCCCGTTATTACGGCACGGAGTCGTTTGATGCTTTCCTGCCCTCTTTACAGGACTCTTTTGCCAATGTGGAAATACTTTACAGTCAGCATAACGGCGAAGGCGACATCATCGACGCTCTGCAGGCAGCCTGCGACGACGAAGAGGTGTGCGGCGTGGTCATCAACCCCGGCGCCTATTCGCATTACTCGCTCGCCATTGCCGACGCTCTGGCGGATGCTATGGAGGGCGGGATGCCTGTTGTAGAGGTTCATCTGTCGAACATAGCCGCCCGTGAGGACTTCCGTCATCACAGCGTTACGGGAGCCCGCTGCAAAGGCGTCATTGCCGGTTTGGGCCTGGAGGGTTACCGCTTGGCCGTTCAGTATCTTACGAGCATGTGATGTATGGCATGGACGAGGCGCTTGAGAAATACGTTGACAGCCACATAGAGGCGGAACCGGAGTGGCTGAGCCGCCTGGACCGCGACGCGAATCTCGACCTGATGAACCCGCGCATGAACTCGGGTCATCTACAAGGGCGGTTTCTGAAGATGATGGTGCAGCTGCTGCATCCGCGCAAGGTGCTTGAGTTAGGCACCTTCGGCGGATATTCGGCGCTCTGTATGGCCGAAGGACTCGACGAGGGCGCCGAGGTGATTACGCTGGAAATTGACGATGAAAAGGAGGATTTTATTCGCGAGCATCTGAGCCTGTCAGCGTACGGCGAAAAGGTAAAGCCGGTAATAGGCGATGCCCTTGAGCTGCTGCCGCAGATGGAGGCGGAGAGCGTGGATATGATTTTCCTTGACAGCGACAAACGCGATTATCCGGCGCTTTATCCGTTGTGCAAACGACTTTTACGACCCGGTGGCTTGCTGATAGCCGACAATGTGCTGTGGTCGGGACATATCACTGATTCGCGCTATGACCGCGATGCACAGACCAAGGCCCTCAGGCTGTTCAACGACATGGTGGCCAAGGACGCGGAAACCGATGTGGTGATTCTGCCCATGCGCGACGGCCTCTCGCTGATACGCAAGCACTGACCCCCTCTCCCCCATTTCACCAATAAAATCCCACCGATAAGATCAGGAAAGCCCCGACTCAGCAGCCGGGGCTTTGTTCACGTTCTGCCGCTGTGGGCAGAACAGCTTGCAAGCAGCTATTTCACATATATTTTAAAGGAGCGACCTGCAGCCCTGACGATATACAGACCTGCGGCGGGTAGTTTAATCGTGGTGTCGGTGCTGCCTTTGGCTTCAGCTACCTCAGAGCCGTCGGCTGCATAAACAAATACCGGAGCTTCGGCGGGGAGTCCCTCAATCTCAATTGTGAGATTGCCGGCAGCTTTTACACTGACCTCAGACTGAGAGTCGAGCGAGGTTACACCTTGTTTCTTATCCACCTTGATGAAGTTGGAGATGATGCGATAGTCAGTAACGTTGCCTTTGGAGTCTACAGTGCGGGCAAAAGCCGGGAATGCCTTGTTGGTGATGTAGCAACGAACGCTGTCTTCAATCTCATGGAGGAATTTGTACTTACCGTTCTGTACGGAATAGTCGGTGCCCTCCACAAGAGCCTCCTCAAATTTGGTTTCCCAAGTGATTACCGAGGGCACGGTGCCGTCGAGAGTATGGCCTGTGGTCCAGTCGCTGAGGTCGAGGAGCTCTTCAGCCTTTATCGTTGTGGGGAGCTGAGGCTGAGCCTGCGGCGCATAATAGTTGAGCGATGCGTTCATCTTAGCAGGCCTCGGAGGCAGCTGGCTTATGCCCATACGGTTTTCAGTGAGCACAAAAGTGGTGGCGGTGTTCTGAAGAGCATTGTCGGCAAAAAGGACACATTTCACATTACCTTTGCGCACATAGCATGATTTGAGGACAGTGAGTTTGCGCAGGTCGATGGTGTCGAGGTTGCACTGGTCGATGGTTACGGAAGTCAGGTCAGGCAGATTGATGTCGAGCTTTGTGAACGGATTGTTGCTGAGCACCAGAGTGCGCAAAGCGGGCAGATTGGAGATGCTGTAATCCGTGAGATGGTTCTGACGCAGCCACATAGTGACCAGAGCCGGGAGGTTGCCGAGCGACACGTTGGCAAGACCGGGGTTCTCATACACCTGCACCGTCTTGAGCTTGGGCATATCCTTCAGCTCAAGAGCTGCGAGTTTCTCAGAGCCGCTTAAGGTAAAGGATTCGAGCACCTGTCCGGTGCTGAGCTTGAGCGAGGCCAGATTGGGGGCTTTTGTCAGCGTGAATGTTTTCAGAGCAGGACATCCGCTCACATCCAACGAGGGAATGAGGGGCATATCGAGCTTGAACTCATACAGCACAGGAGCATTGACAGTGAGGCTTGCCAGGTTCGGCATCTTGCCCAACTGCAGACGCTGGAGGTTGGGGTTGTTGACGGTGATGCTTTTTACGCGCCGGTTGTTTGACGACACCAGATATTCGAGAGCCTGCATCTGGGGCAGGAAATCCATGTTGTTGAGCGAATCGTTTTCGCAACGGAATTCCCTGACGCTGGTGGCGCAGGTGCCCGGGGTGAAGGAAGTGGCGTCGTTGTTATTGATGTTCAGGAACCAGACGGTTTGAGGGGCCCAAATCTTCACCACCGTGCCGGCACCCTCCAGACCGGTTTTCTTGATGTTGACCAGCGTATTGGCTTTTGTGAGCACCAGCGTGTCGATTTTTGCGCCTTCGCCAAACTGGAAGAAGACGGTGTCGCCCACGTTCGACGATTTGACGTAGACCTGAGCGTAACGCTCGCTTTCTTTTGCGCGCAACCCTTTGTCAGACACGAAGGTGGCAAACACCGGGCCTGCGGGAACTGCCGCTGCAGCGTCGGCAATGCCGAAACCGGCCAGCACGACGCCCAACGCTAAGGTTTTAAATGTATTCATATCTTATTTCTTTATTATTTTGATTACAGAAACTCTTTGGGCAAGTTTTACCCGCAGTATATAGCAACCGGCTACCATGCCACTCATGTCGAGGATGTCGGTGTCTGAGCTTCTCAGTTTGACGGAGCCGTCGAGAGCATATACCGCAGCCTCGTCAACACGTACACCAAGCGGCAGGACATCGGCAACAGGACCGGAGGGGATGAGCAAGCCGTCGATTCCCAACTGAGCCACGCCGTTGGTGAGATGCACAGGCTCGGAGAAGAGGACGCTGGAAATGCGGCCGTCGGGATAGCAGGCGGCAACGGCATAACGGTAATCACCGTCGGCAACGTCGGTATGAGCGTCGGCGAAGGAGGTGTCGGCAATGCCGCCGGCAGGAGTCAGGGCAACCCATTTCACGGTGTCGGTCTGCGCGTCGGCAGGCAGGCGCCATACGTTGTAACGGTAAGCGTATGACACGGGTGCTATTCCGAGACCGGTGCCCTCAGCACGCAACATATAGTTGTTTTTCACAAACGAAGCGTCGACGCAAGTCCAGTTGTCGGTGCGGAAATCAGACGAGCGGTAGTTTACACCTGCCACGAAGGGCCAGTCGGCATCCTCGCCGTCAGACATGGCTATGGAGGCCATGCCACGGTAGCTCACCGCCAGGTAGAAACCGTTGGGGCAGTTCACCGGCGCGTCCATTTCATGCCTGTTCCAAACCAGGTCGCCGTTGGCCGGCACATTCATAGCGTTATAGAGCACTTTGGCTGAAGGAGTGCCGTCGGCTTTGACGTCGAGCACCCAGAGGTTCATGTAGTTGTGCGGACCCTGATATTCAGTGGTCATCCACGAAATGGCGTTGAGAGTGGCAGGCTGTTTCCACACACAGCCGAAGAGGTAGTTGTCAGTGCCCACCATGGCGCCGTTTTGCGATTTGGGCACACCGTTGTCGCGGCGGAAGAGGTCGCGCGGTTCGTTCCAGGTTAGCTTCACAGAGCCGTCGTCGGCCGATGTGCTCTTGAGGCCGTGAGGCGCCAGGTCGAGAGCTTTCAGCGTCATGGGCAGGTCCGTTTCGGCCGTTACCGTGGCGTTGCCGCGAAGAGTCAGGAAGCGGAGACGCGAGGCAGTGTAGCTGTAGGAGCCTGCCGACACATCACTTATGGTGTATGAGCCGTCGGCACCCGTGGTGGCCGAGTAAGAGAGTCCCTCAGCCGTAAATTCCACCTTGACGCCCTGCAGAGGCATATTGTTGTCGTCTTTGACAATGCCTTTTACAGTGGCTCTGGCCGTAGGATTGAGTTTGAAGTCGTATTGCAGCGTGCTCTTGCTCTCCACGTTGAGAGGAGCCGATGATGAGTGAGACGCATATCCGGGTTTGAAGGCCGAAAGCGAATAAGTGCCCGGCTCAATGTAGTCAATGAGATAGTGTCCGTCAGCTCCTGAGGTAGCAGTCAGGGTCGTTTGGTCGAGCGACACAGTAACACCCGAAACGCCTTTGCCCGTATTGTCGGTGATGCGGCCGCTGATTTTACCGGTCGTCTTCTCGCAGACAGAAACTTTATAGAGATAAAGGTTGCAGCTTATGAAGGGGGAATAATCGTGAAGCGCAAGGGTGTATTCGCCCGTTTTATCCACCTTGGCAGTGATGCGTACCTCTTCAATGGCTTTGGAAGCGATGGTGTCGCGGTATATCGTGGTGCGTCCGTCAACAGAGTCATCCTTGCCCAGAGATATGTCGAACATTTTGGGGTAATATTCGCCCAAACCAGATTTTATCTGCATATAGATGTAGTACTCCTTGCCCTGCTCCAGCGAGAAGGGAGCGCTGAGGAACCAGTCGTTGTTGCCCTTGTTGAAAGGAGGATTGTAAACATGCTGCGGTTTAGAGGAATAGTACGTCCAACACCGGCTGTTGCCGTTCATGCTTTTCGGTGTCCATAGAGTATAGGCAGCCCGGGTGGAGAAGTCGCAGTTGTAAGGGAGCGAAAGCGCCGGACCCAGATAGAGGGTTTCGGAGGTGGCTGTCTCGCCGTAATCGGAAGAGAGCGACTGCACAGTATAGTAATAGTTGCCGGGAGTGGAAATTTTCTCGCGGAAAGAGGTGCCTCTGTACGTCTTGCTCACCACAGTGGTGTCGCCGGCAAGAGAGTAGCGGGTGATTCTGTATTTTATTCCGGTGGGAGATACATATCCGCCATGAACGGTGCTTGAGGGAGCTGTCCAGGTCAACAAGGCGGAGTCGGAAGCCACACGCTGCACTTTGAGGTTGCTCACAGCCCGCGGCACATCGTGGCCTGCCCAGAAGAAGGCATCGGCATAGCGGCCTTTGCCTGCGGCATTGGCGGTGGTGAGGCGCAGGTGGTTATAGCCCTGACGTAAGCCTGAAAGCTCCATATTGCCGTTGCTGCCGCTCTGAACGCCGACAAAGGTCTTGAGGAGCTCGCCGTTGAGGAAGAGGCACAGGGAATCTACAGCGGGGTTTGTCCAGGTAGCAGTGGCGGTCAGGGAGCCGCTTGCGGCAGCCTTTACCAGCAGTGATGAGGGTGCCTGAGGAGTGCCGGCGGCGGGTTCAGAAGCGGCAATATTGAGCGCCATGACTTCGGTGGAAACGACTGCGGTGCCTATGGTGCCCAGGTTGGTAGTGGCGCCGGTGGCAGGATTGATTTTGAACAATGTGCTGCGGCCATTGGATGCGCAAGAGGCCCAGTAAAGCATATAATCGTCGCGATCCATGGCCATGGAGCTGACGTATGAAGCCGCCGAGGCAGACCCTTTGGCGGCAATGACAGGCTCTGTTCCGTCGAGGGGATTGAAGCTGACGCCGACATCGCCGTTGCTCTGGCGCACAAAGAAGACTCGGCCGGAGCCGTCGGCAGCCAGACTATACCATACGTTATCGAGTTTGCGCAACAGGGTGATTTCGGCTGTTGTCGGGTTGATGCTTACCAGCGACGGAGTTTTGTCGGCTGGCCATGCCGCAAGACCCAAGAGCTTGGCGCTGACCGGCTCGTAGGTCAGGTCGAGTATGTTGGGATAGCCGTCGGGCAAGGCTGCCACATCGGTAAAGGCGCCGGTGGCCGGGTCCATGCGCACCATCTTTTCCATCTTAGTGGACGATGATGTTTCAACGAATGTAAAAGCCAGCATTTTGCCGTCGGGCATCATTGTGCCGGCTATAATCAATGGATTGGAGAAGGCATGCACTGTGGTGCGTGTCCGCGGCGTCTGGAGCGGGAATGACACATATCCCACGTCGAAGGCAACACCGGTGCCGCGCAAAGCGTCAGGCAGTCCGTAAGCGTTTTGCCGGTAATTGAGCTCGCCGGGTTGCTCGGCGGCAGTTGACTGTGGCTTGGCTCCCCGCGGCGCCACGGTAAACAAATTACCCGGTGCGGTGCCGAAAGCTGCCGAAGCCATAAGGGTGAAAATTACAGACAGTAGAATTTTTGTCATGAGCTGATGAATTTAGAAGATGCGGCTCGGAAAACTGCATCGTATTGATATTGCAAATTTAATCAAAGTTGAATATTTAAGCTCCAAGCTACAATACAAATTGTTTTAAATCAAAAAAATGAGTATTGCCGATTCAAAATAATATTACTGAAATGGCGTTTTAAATATAGTCAAATGAACCTGAGGGAAATCATTCTTCACTACAAGGAGGTTTCTGAACCGTGCCTTGATGAAATCTGCGGCTCGGCCAATATTATTGAAGTGGAGCCCGGAGATGTTATTGTGCGTCAAGGCGAACTGTGCAATGCGTTCTACATAAACCGCGACGGCATCTTCAGGGTGTCGCACGCCAATAATCAGACCGACAACACTATATTGTTCGGCACGGAGGGAGACATCTACACATCTCTTCACAGCTATTTCGCCAACCAGCCGGCCGCCTTCTCGCTTGTGGCGCTGGAACAGGGAAGTGTGTATGAGCTGACCTACAACACAATCCGGCATCTGATAGCCAAATATCGCGATTTTGCCGACTGGATGCTCTACATAGCCACCGGCCAACTCTATGCGCTTGAACGCCGATATGTGAAATATGCCACCACAACGGCCGAAGACCGGCTGTATAACTTTATGGCTAACGATGAGCCGTATATCAAGCGTGTGTCGGCCAAATTGCTCACTTTGCGCATTCCGCTGAAATATATAGCCTCGTATCTTCAGATTACACCCTCAACGCTGTCGCGACTCCGCCGCAAACTGGTGGGGAAATAAGTCATCAGCGCCATACAACTTCTTTAGAACATTTTTTTGCCGTGCAGGCGCCTCATATTTCCGCAGAGGAACAAAAAAGATTCCGATTTTTTTTGTAATTTTGCAGAGTTATGAAAATCAGGATACTGACAGGCGCCATTTTAGCGGTGATGGGAATAGGTTTATCTTATGCCGCATCCCTTAAAGTGGAACGTATAGACCCTCCGCACTGGTGGGTGGGAATGAAGAATACAACTCTGCAACTTCAGGTCTACGGGGCCGACATCCGCGAGGCAGTGCCCGAAATCAACTATCCGGGTGTGAGCATAGATTCAGTGGCTCGTCTCGACGGCTCACCCAATTATCAATATATATATCTGAACATCAGCAATGCAGCCAAACCCGGCTCCATGCGCATTACCTGGCGCTCAGGCAAGAAACATATCAGTCGTAACTATGAGCTGCGTGCCCGTAAAGCCAAAGGGGGCGCTCAGGGATTCACTGCGGCCGATGTGCTCTATATGATAATGCCCGACCGTTTCGCTGACGGCAATACGGAGAATAATCTGGTGAAGGAGATGCGTTTCCCCATCGGCGCCGACCGCAGTAACCTGAATGTACGCCACGGGGGTGATCTGAAAGGCATAATGAATCATCTGGATTACATCGACTCGCTGGGAGTAACGGCTGTGTGGCTCAACCCGGTACTCGAAAATGATATGCCGGGCGGTTCGTATCACGGCTATGCCACCACCGACTACTACAACGTTGACCGGCGCTTCGGCAACAATGCCGATTACCGGCAGCTGATAGATTCGCTGCACGGCAGGGGCATAAAGGTGGTGATGGATATGATTTTCAACCACTGCGGCTCGGAGCATCCCTGGATGCTCGAAATGCCTAGCAAAGACTGGATAAACTTCGGCGGCAAATACACGCAGACAAATCATAAGCTGATGTCGCTGAGCGACCCGTATGCCTCTGACTATGACCGCAAGCTCACCACCGACGGATGGTTCGTTGACGTGATGCCTGACCTGAATCAGCGCAATCCTCATCTGATGCGCTATCTGAGCCAGAATTCCATCTGGTGGATTGAGGAAGCCGGCATCGACGCCATAAGGATGGACACCTACCCCTACGCCGACAAGGATGCTATGGCGGGTTGGGTAACTGATGTGGAACGTGAGTATCCCGACTTCACCATTGTTGGCGAGTGCTGGTTTGCCAATCCGGGCACGGAACAGGCCTGGCAGCGCGGCAGTCGTATCCCGGCCGGCGGTAAAGACTCGTACCTGCCCGTGGTGATGGATTTTGCTCTGATGCTTAAAAGTCGCGGGCTGGCTCCCTACCAGGAGGAAACGGATGAATGGGGCACCGGTCTGGTAAATATCTACAATCATTTCGCGCAAGACAATGTCTATGCCGAGCCAATGAAGGTGTTGCGCTTTTTAGATAATCACGACACGGACCGTCTGCTGCCTGAGCAACCCGAGACGCTTGATGCCTGGAAGCAGGCTCAGACAATACTGCTTACAATGCCGGGCATTCCGCAGATATATTACGGCACTGAGCTGCTGATGAGCGGCGACCGCAAGCCCGGTGACGGCAATGTGCGCCGCGATATGCCGGGCGGATTCCCCGGCGATTCGGTGAATGTGTTCTCCACTCATGGGCGCTCAGAGCTTCAGAACGAGGCCTACGACTTCCTGAGCAAGCTGATGCAATGGCGCAAAGGTGCGGAAGCCATCCACACGGGCAAGATGAAGCACTTCGCCCCCAAACAGGGTGTGTATGTGTATGAGCGCTACATACCGGGCACCAACAAGCGTGTGCTGGTAATGCTCAACGGCACTTCTGCAAATGTAGACCTCAACATGGCTCCGTTTGCGGAGATTCTCCCCACGGCTATGAAGTGGCATAACGTGCTGATTGACAAGGACTTGATTCTGTCGCCTGCGGAGACGCTGAATCTTAAACCCCGTGAAATTTTAGTGTTGGAACCTGCCCTCTGACCCTTTTCTACCGAAGATGAAAATACTGATAGTAAGCAAGTTCTTCTACAACCGCGGCGGCGCGGAAGTAGTAGCCATCGGCACCCGGAGTCTGCTTCAGGACAATGGTCATGAAGTAAGGGTCTTTGCCATGGATTATCCAAAAAATCTGGCAATAGAAGACCGGCAGGGATATGCCTCACAAGTCAGCTTCAATGGTAAAGGGTCAAAAATAAAGGCAGCTCTGCGCACGTTGGGACGCGGCGATGTGAAGCAGGCTGCAATCAAAGTACTTGACGATTTCAACCCTGATGTGGTGCATCTGCACAATGTTCACTCATACCTGTCGCCAGTAATAGCCGAACTGGCTCATGAGCGTGGAATAAGGGTTGTATGGACGTTGCATGATTATAAGCTTGTATGTCCGGCCTATACCTTTCGTCGTCCTCAGGGAGAGATATGCCGCGACTGTTTAGGTGGCGGTAAAAGCGGTGTGTTACGGCATCTTTGCATGAAAAGCAAACTGAGTGCGAGTCTGCTGGCATATCTGGAAGCACGCGCATGGAACCGTGAGCGCCTGAACCGTATCACTGATGTCTTCATTCCACCAAGCCATTTTATGGGCGATATAATGGTAGCTGAAGGTATTCCACAGGATAAAATACGGGTGTTATGCAACTTCATTGACCCGCCCAAGCTTGAGGTGCTTGAAAAGGAACCTGTGCGAGAACATGGCGATGGCTATTTTTGCTATATCGGCAGACTCTCGGTAGAGAAAGGCGTTCCTACGCTTCTTGAAGCGGCAAAAAGAGCCGGGGTATGCCTGAAAGTGGCCGGTAACGGTCCGCTGCTTGATGAGATGAAAGAACGTTACGGCGACGTAAAGAAGATAGACTTTCTGGGCAAGCTCAACGCCAATGAGGTGGCTCATCTGCTCAATGGTGCCGATGCTTCTGTTATAACGTCGGAATGGTATGAGAACAATCCGCTGAGCGTCATAGAATCGTTATGTGCCGGCGTGCCGGTAATAGGAGCCAGGATTGGGGGGATTCCGGAACTTATTGAGTCAACGTCCGGTCTGCTTTATCCTTCGGGAAATGTTGAGGCTCTGACCGACATTTTCCGCACATTTTGCAGCCATACGTTCAATCGGGCGGATATAGCCCGTGAAAGTCGTGTCCGTTTCTGCCGGGAGACTCACTACGAAAAACTAATGAAAATCTACAAAAACGATTTCTAAAGCACGGAAGAGCGAAACCAGATGCTCAAATGTCAAAGCCGGGTATTAGATTATTTCATTTCAGCAATCTTGCAATTTTCTGAAACATTACCTTGTCGGTGAAATTTTCAGAAAAAAGCTTCAATGCCGCATTACTCATTTTCTGATATTCCTCTTTGTTGTCATAAAGGCGCTCTATTGCTTTCTGCCAGCTGTCAACATCATTAGGTAACATAATAGCAGTTTGAGGTGTAACGTAATCACGAATGCCGTCAGCATCTGTGCATATTATAGGCTTTCCAAGAGCCATGGCTTGCAAAATTACTCGTTGTCCGGATGAAATGCCGGTATCTTTGAGCGGTATTACCACGCAATGTGAGCGAGCCATTATTTTGAGCATATCATCGCCAATGCAATCGTTGAGCACCTTGATATTGCTCTGATGCAAATCACCGAGGGTATCGCAGACAATTATACACTGCCTATGAGAGTTTTTCATCACCTGCGAAAAAAATGGTAATCGCGGTTGCTTCTGCCCGTGGCAAAGATATATGTATCCGTCCGAAAAAAGCCGACTTTT
>FR897884.1:79299-88757 GCA_000437495.1 Prevotella sp. CAG:485 | reverse complement strand
TTAACATTTTTTGTTGAATGGGGTCTTAATCCTCTTTCTTTTAGTTCTTTTCGTTGAGTATGTCCATGGCCATATCGTATATAGTGCTGTCGTCAAGCACCACGAGGCCGCCGTCCGGACCCTGCTCAATATGTACACCCTGCGAATTGCCGAATTGATAGTTTTCTCCGCCGAAATAGTTGCGCACGGTCTGTACTGTGCAGTTCAGCTGGTCGGCTATTCTGTGCATCGATCCGTCAGGAAGAGAGTCTTTGAGGCGACGAAGCTCGTTGAATGTTATCGTTATGCTCATGGTCTCTATATGTTTTATTGTTGCATTATTGTTATTGATTTTTGAATAAGCGAATTTAGGCATTTTTATTCACTTGGCAAAATTTAAAGCCAAATATTTTTCAACTCCACCTGCTCCGGAGCTGAACCTTTAATCCTAACTAGTTGTAACTCAGAGAGTTATAAGCAAAATATGCTCTACAACATATTCTTCGCCGCCTTTACCGTAAACTCTGCAAGTTGCATGAATCGTTTTCTTTGACTAACTTTGCATACTATGAAATTGCGGCATATTCTGATACTTTCGCTCTTGACCCTGCTTTGGGGTTGGCTTTCGTTTTTCCTGCTTGTGCGGGGTGGAGTCAATCTCAAAAACATACTTATAGCGGGAGCTGCCGGGTGGATGATTATTTATCCGGTGCTGAGGCGTTTCAGAGCCGCAGACAAGAACCATGAAAAAAACGGCTGAAACTAAGCAACACATACCTTATATCGACAATCCCGAAGAGCTGCGCAAACTATCGCCCGAACAATTGCCCGAGGTTTGTGCCGATATTCGTAAATGTATCATCGAGAATCTGTCGTCCAATCCCGGCCATTTCGCATCATCAATGGGTGCTGTGGAAATTATTGTGGCGCTTCATTATGTAATGAACACTCCCGACGACAAGTTAGTGTGGGACGTGGGTCATCAGGCATACGCACACAAGATTCTCACCGGTCGCCGCAAAAATTTCGATACTTTGCGCAAAGAGGGCGGACTGAGCGGTTTCCCGAATCCCAAGGAGAGCCCGTATGACACTTTTACAGCAGGGCACGCCTCCAATTCCATCTCGGCGGCGTTGGGCATGGCTATTGCCGAAATGAGCAAGCCCAAAGAGGAGCAACACCGTACGGTGGCGATTATTGGCGACGCTTCAATCAGCGGCGGGTTGGCTTTCGAAGGCCTGAACAATGCCTCGCAAAGCCGCAACAATCTGCTGATAATCCTCAACGACAATGACATGAGCATTGACCCCAATGTGGGGGCTTTGCACAAATACCTCTCGCGCATACACACCTCGCGCAAATATAATAATATGCGCGACAAAGCCTACCGTGGCTTTCGGCGTTTCGGCTGGATAACGGAACGCGGCAGGGGCATAATCATGCGTTTCAACAACAGCATAAAGGCCCTGATGAGCGGCAATCAGAACATCTTCGAAGGTCTCAACATCAGATATTTCGGGCCTATCGACGGACATGATGTACAAGGCCTCGTGGAGACGCTCAATAACATAAAAGACATGGAAGGACCGCGAATCCTTCATGTCAAAACGGTAAAGGGCAAAGGCTTTGAGCAGGCCGAACAGAACCCCAGCGTATGGCATGCTCCGGGCAAATTCGACCCTGTAACGGGCGAGCGTTCAAAGTCGAACGCCAAACGCTGGAACTGGCAGAAGGTGATGGGTCGCGAGCTGTGTGATATGGCGAAGGAAGATGACCGCGTCATGGGCATCACGGCCGCCATGCCGTCGGGCACTTCTATGGATATACTCATGGAGGCGATGCCTGACAGGGCCTTCGATGTGGGTATATCAGAGGGTCATGCTGTAACGTTTGCCGGCGGAATGGCAGCCTCCGGCAAGAAGCCTTTTGTGGCCATCTACTCCTCTTTCCTGCAGCGTGCATACGACAATATCATACATGATGTGGCCATCCAAGGGCTGCCGGTAACGTTCATGATTGACCGTGCGGGTGTGGTCGGTGCCGACGGTGTAACGCATCACGGTCTTTTTGACCTCGCCTATCTGCGTGTTATCCCGAATATGACCATAGCCTCGCCGCTCGACCAATATGACCTGCGTTGTCTCATGCACACGGCGATGACGATAAACGGCCCGGTGGCTATCCGTTATCCCCGAGGCAGCGGCGATAACCCGCAATGGGAAAGGAAACCGGAAGTCTTGCCCGTGGGCAAAGGGCGTGTGTTGCTGGAAGCCGACAATGCGCCGATAGCAATTGCCACCATCGGTCCCGCGGGCGCCGACGCGCTGAAAGTGGCCCGAGAAGCGGGTGATGTGGCCGTCTACGACATGCTGTGGCTGAAGCCTCTCGACACGGAGATGCTCGACCGAATAGCCCGTAATCACAAATATCTCATAACCGTGGAAGACGGGGCGCGAAACGGTGGCCTGGGCACTGCCATAGCCGAATATTATGCCGACAAAACGTGTCCTGTGCCGGTAATTCACCGTCTCGGCGCTCCCGACGAATGGATTCATCACGGCGACGTGGAAAGTCTCAAGCACAATGCTCACTATGCCGAGCAGGACATCAAGGCTGAAATAGAAAAAATAAAGGCTTTATGAGGATAGTTATAGCCGGTGCCGGCGAAGTGGGCACATATCTGGCAAAAATGCTGAGCCATGAGGAGCAGGATGTGATTCTGCTCGACACAAACCAGCATGCCCTCGACAACATCGACGCCAATTACAATGTAATGACGGTAAACGGCTCGCCGACCTCCATCGACACTCTGCGCGAGTTAGGCATCAACGACACCAACCTCTTCATATCGGTAACGCCTTACGAAAGCCGCAACCTCACGGCCTGCTGCATGGCTCGGCAGCTTGGGGTGAACAAAACGGTGGCGCGGATAGACAAGTTTGAATATCTGCTGCCGGCCAACAGGCGCATTTTGCGCAACATGGGTGTCGACCATCTGATTTATCCCGAAAACCTCGGAGCCAACGAAATCGAACAGAGCCTCGAACACAGCTGGGCCCGATACTGGGGAGAGCTCAACGACGGCAATCTGCTGCTGATTGGTGTAAAGGTGCGTCAGGGTGCCCGCATCGTCGACTGTCAGATAAAGGATTTGCCTGTGCAGACGCACAACTTCCACATCGTGGCCATTCGACACGGCCAGGAGACGATAATCCCTACCGGTTCCGACTTCATTCGGGCAGACGACATTGTTTATTTCATCACCACTCAGGGCCATGAGAACGAGATTCGCGATCTATGCGGAAAGATTGACCGCAACATAAAAAGCCTCATCATAATGGGCGCCACCGACATGGCTCTGCGTTTCGCTCTGATGAATCACGACAACTACGACATCAAGATTATTGATGACGACGAAGACCGCTGTCAATGGGTGGCAGAACTGTTGCCCGACTGTCAGATTGTTCACGGCGATGCCCGCAATGTTGACGTCCTTGTGGAGAACAACATTTACCGCTACGATGCATTTCTGGCTCTTACCGACCGCAGCGAGTCGAATATCCTCAGCTGCCTCATCGCCAAAGAGTTTAATGTGGCGCGCACGGTGGCGGAAGTGGAGAATCTGCAGTTTATAGCTCAGGCTGAGAAATTGGGCATAGGCACCACCATCAACAAGAAGTTGCTTGCCTCAAGCCGCATATATAAAATTCTGCTCGACGCCGACACGGAAAATGCCAAGTGCCTGTCGCTGGCTGATGCGGAAGTGGCGGAAATGACGGTGAAGAAAGGTGCCAAAATCACTCACGGACCGGTACGCAAGCTCAATCTGCCCTACGGCATGACCTTAGGTGCCTATACTCGCGACGGCAAATGCGAACTGGTGGATGGCAACACCGAGATTATGCCGGGCGACCGCGTGGTGGTTTTCTGTCTTTCCGGCTCGCTTAACAAAATAGAAAAACTCTTTACCTGAACTCCTTGGCACGCGTCAAAGAACAACCCGTAAGGCCATCGGTGATAACCGCCGGAGCGCGTAAACGCAAGTTCGTGAACCTGCCAATGCTCATGCGCATCATCGGCTTGCTGCTTCTCATAGAGGCGGCTCTGATGATTTTCCCGTTAGCGGCAGAGTTCATCTATCGCGACGGTTCGCTGTGGGGCTTCATCATCTCCATGGGCATCACCTTAGGCATGGGCATCTTCCTGGTGCGTCTCAAGCCGCAGAGCCATGAAATGGGGCGCCGCGAAGCTATCCTGCTCACTTCGCTGACGTGGATAATTCTGTCGGCCTTCGGCATGATACCGTTCCTCATCTCGCGCAGCCCCATGTCGGTGACTGATGCTTTTTTTGAAGCCATAAACGACTTTACAACCACGGGTGGCAGCTATTTCCCGCCAATTGAAGAAACCGGCCACAGTCTGCTGTTATGGCGCAGCGTAATGCGCTGGCTCGGAGGCATGGGTATAATTCTTTTCACCCTTGCCGTGGCGCCCATGCTCAATAACTCGGGCGGCATATTCCTCTTCAATGCCGAAATTACGGGCATTACACACGACAAACTGCGCCCCCGCATCTCATCTACCGCACGCGGTCTCTGGATTGTCTATACCCTGCTCACTTTTGCGCTGATAGGCCTGCTGGCCTTGAGCGATATGGATATTTTCAGCGCCATCTACGAAAGCATGTCGGTGATTTCAACATCCGGATTCACCACTCTCAACGTGCAGGGAGATATGTTCAACGGCTATTATCTAAAGATAGTCCTCATCATCTTTATGTTCCTCGGCGGCGTGAATTTCTCGCTCATTTACAAAGCCTTTACCGGACATTTCCGCAATGTGCGTGTCAATACGGTGCTTCGCTGGTACGTCATCTTTATTTTTGCGGCTTATATCCTGCTCACAGTTAATGTGGTGATTAACGGGCTTGCAAAACACGTTGACGACGTCACCATAGACCCTCTCTTCCAGGTCGTAGGCACCATCTCATCCACCGGCATCTCAGAGCCTGACTTCGCTCAATGGGGTGCCCTGTCAACAATTGTCCTGGTTATACTTATGTTTACCGGTGCCTGTTCAGGTTCCACCTCAGGAGGCGCAAAAATCGACCGTATTATCGTCTTGCTCAAATTCTTGAAAAACGAATTTTTCAAGATGATGCATCCAAACAATGTAACCGCCGTCACCATCAACGGCCGCAGTGTCAAACTGAGTCTGGTACAGAAGATTTTAGCTTTCCTGTGCCTTTACATGATTGTCATTTTCATCTCCGGCACCCTACTTGTGATATTGGGAGTTAGCCTGCGCGAGAGCTTCTTCTACACCCTCTCGGCCATCTCTAACACCGGCATCGGCACCGACACCATAGGCATCGGTCAAGGGTTTGCCTCCCTGCCCGACACAGCCAAATGGATTCTCTCTATCGTTATGCTTACCGGCCGTCTGGAACTTTACACCGTATTGCTGGTCCTCACCCCTTACTTCTGGCAAAAATAGTTACGGCTGGACGACGGGTGCGGAAATTATCATCCGGCAATCAGGGAAGCCGCGTCTGATAAGGCTGTTGACAGCATTTGTATCGCTCTTTGCCTCCTGAAGGGTGCAGGGCAAAGCATACATATCTGTTATTATGGCACCCGGCAGTATCGCTTTCAGCAGCTCGGCTGGAGAGGGCGCTGTGGCTAATTTTGCATACTGACCGTATGTGTAGGAGGTAAAACGGCTGTTCTCCCCTATTCCTCGGCGGTCAAGAAGCCAGCCGTCGGAAAGCTCTATGGGTCGGGAATCGGCAGAGATATCGCTTGGTGCCGGGAATGACACAAGTGTTTTCCCGTCGGCGCTTACCTGAACAGGCACATTATCGGCGTAATTGCCGTTGGTGCGGTAAACTATGGCTCGGGGAATGAACATATTGGGAGAACCGCTCTCGGGCTTTTGCCTGTCTTTTATGGAAATCACAAGCGGTTGATTTTGATTATCATCGTCGCTGACCTTTTTCGGGGCTTTACATGAGGTTGCCATAGCCATTGTCAGAGTGCTTATAAGGGTCAGTATTATACTGTTTAAAATTTTCATGGGAAGGGATTTTTGTTTTGGTTATTGGAAACGTCTGAATGAAGTCAGCCAATTTTATAAAAATCAAAGAGCAAGTCAATTTAGCTGACTTGCTCTCTGATAGTAGCGGGACCGAGAATTGAACTCGGGACCTCCGGGTTATGAATCCGACGCTCTAACCAACTGAGCTATCCCGCCATTTTTATGCTCACAGGGCTTACTTCCCGTTTGCGAGTGCAAAGTTAGTTCTTTTTCTTCAACTGACCAAATTTTTCACCACTTTTTTCAAAAAAAAATTTCTCAGCAGTTCTTATAGTTGAAGCTAACTGTTTGGTAATCAATATTTTCAGCGTTTAGAGCTTTTCTTATCCTTGTCCGCACTTTTGTTATAGCGGGCATAGATTTCCACCTCTTTGCGCTTAGCCTCTTCTATATCCTTGCGGTTCTTAACATCCACTCCATACTTCTTAAGGTCGGGCACCACGACCTTTGTTCCCGGCTTAATGCGGTTCGGATGGCCTAAAATAGCCTTATTCTCCTCATATATATATGGCCAAAAATGCTGATTGCCATAATGCTGACGGGCTATGGTGGTCAGATATCTTGTTGTAGTAACAACGTCATACACCTTCGGGGCATCGCTGGCCTCTGTGGGTGCCACATCTGCTTTCTCTTCCGTTACAGAGGAGTCGGAAACAGCCACCGACGTTGGTGCGGTTACGGTGTGAGTCGTTACCGGAGTGTCTATGACCTCGGCACGCTGAATCTCCACCGTATCGCGCCCCTGAACAAGCTCGGCTATCGAACGGGGAGCATTTGGGCAAAGCAAGAGACATAATATGCCCACAACGCAAATAAGCAGCAACGCACAGATAAACCCTATTACGAAACCGAATCTGTGTTTTCTGCGCCGCCTACTCTTATGGCGGATTTCCCTTTCCGCCTCTTCTATCTCTTCTGCTATTGGCTCCTCAATGTTATCGTTTTCCCCCTCCAGGACCTCTTCGCCGGCCTCCAACGCATCTGCAGGATAAGAAGGAGCTTCTTCATCGGGTTGAGATTGAGGTTGAGGCTGAGGTTGAGGCTTTTGAGACGAATCTGATATTTCTGAGGGATGGTCAGGCTCCTGACTATCTTCTATATAAGTATAGTCATCGTCATGGTCAGCGAGGAAAGGTGCCAATGGCGCCTCATCCGAGGATGCTTCTTCTGATGAGGTATCATCTGATGAAACCTCATCTGACGGCGTCTCATCTTCCTGCTGAGGAACCTCTTCTTCCGATATTTTTTCTTGCGGAGCAGCCTCCTCAAGTAACTCCTCACCAGCAGTTTCTTCTTCCTTAGCTGACTCTTCTGCGTCTTCCTTCTGAGAGATTGTTCCAGCCTCATCCTGCGATGTAGTTGTCTGAGTATCAGGCGTTTCCGTATTCACAAGAGCGGGTTCAGTAGCAGGGACCTCGTCGGTTATCTCCAGTTCTTCATCCGTCAGATCATCGGTGATTTCCACAGCCTCAAAAGCTGCAAAGGGCGCATTTACGGCTGCAGCCAAGTCTTTTGCCGGCGCAAAAGATAGCTTGGTATGAGCAGGCAGAGTTATCACCTTGCCGCTGTTTACGTCCACGCTCTTGCGCTCACCCATGCGCTGCGCCTTGAAGGTGCCGATGCCTTTTATGCGCACTTGCTCACCCTGCGCCAACGCCGAGGCTATGGTGCTGAACAATGCCCGCAAAAACTCATCAACATCGCGCCGTGGCAGACCTGTGCGGTCGGCTATTATCCGGCAAACCTCCGAGAAAGTGATTTTTTGCTGCATGACGTCGTGGTGGAATTACTGAAGTTTCTGTTTGAGAAGAGCCGACGGCTTGAAGCTCATCACAATCTTTGGCGGCAATAACATTCGTTTGCCCGTGGCCGGATGAACATTTATTCTCTCAAGGCGCTTTTTTGACTCAAATACCCCGAAACCCGGTATAGCTATGGAATCCAGTTCAGAGCCGCTTTCACTCAGTAAGGCCGAAAAAGCATCAGCCACAATCCGGCCTTGCGCCGGGTCAAGCTTACTGTCTGAACATGCTCTCTCTATAAGGGTCTTGGTATCCATGGTTAGTGCGTATGGTCTGCAAAGTTAGTTAATTTTTTCGGTTTACGCATCATCTTAACGGCAGAATATTTATTAATGAAAATTTTTATCCGTTCACGGCCCTAAATTTATTCTAATTCCAAATAGATTTCTTAACTTTGCAAATCTTTTAGAAACTGATTTTCCCCAAGGGCATGATAACGTATTTCAAAAAAGGGAACGCAACGCTGATAGCCGTAGAGACGGCTCAAGCCCTCACCTCAAAAGAGAAAGAGCGGCTTCAATGGCTCTTCACCGGAGCCAAGCCGCTGAAAGTCCGCACCGTGAGGGGCCGATACATCGGGCCTCGGCGCGAAATGATTACGCCATGGAGCACGAACGCCGTGGAAATGGCGCACAATATAGGCATAACTTCGCCTCAACGCATCGAGCTTTTCACCGGAGCGCCGGATGAGAACACCGCCTTCGACCCGATGTTGCAGGCTGTATACGAAAATCCCGACCAAAACGTTTTCACCCCTACCCGCACGGCTGAAGAGATTGTTGAAATTTCTGATTTGCGTGCATATAACGAAAAAGAGGGTCTGGCTCTGAGCGATGAAGAGATAACTTATCTGGAGCAGCTGAGCGAGCGTCTGCAGCGTCCGCTCACAGACAGCGAGGTTTTCGGTTTCTCGCAGGTCAATTCCGAGCATTGCCGCCACAAAATCTTCAACGGCACGTTCGTAATCGACGGCAAGACAATGGATCAGAGCCTCTTCCAGCTCATCAAACAGACATCGAAGGAGAATCCCAACGGGCTGGTTTCTGCTTACAAAGATAATGTGGCTTTCATAAAGGGGTCGCCGGTACAGCGTTTCGCTCCTGCCGATGCCTCAAAGCCGGATTTCTTTGAGGAAAAGGAAATAGACACCGTAATCTCGCTCAAAGCCGAGACGCACAACTTCCCCACGACTGTAGAGCCGTTTAACGGCGCCGCAACCGGAACGGGTGGCGAGATTCGCGACCGTATGGGCGGCGGCAAAGCGTCGCTGCCGATAGCGGGAACAGCGGTATACATGACGGGTTATCCGCGTCCGGAGGAAGAACGCGAGGTAGAGAAAAATGCTCCCGCTCCGCGTCCCTGGCTCTATCAGACGCCTGAGCAGATTCTGATTAAGGCCTCAAACGGAGCCTCCGACTTCGGCAATAAATTCGGTCAGCCTCTCATCTGCGGCTCTCTGCTCACCTTCGAGCATCAGGAACAGGACCGTCTGTTAGCTTACGACAAGGTGATAATGCTTGCCGGCGGCATTGGCAACGCCGAGGCTGACGATGCCATTAAAGAGGTGCCGGAAGCCGACAT
>FR897884.1:77492-79228 GCA_000437495.1 Prevotella sp. CAG:485 | reverse complement strand
GGGCGCCGTATCGTCGGTTGCCACAGGCCAGTATGCCAATGCCATAGAGCTGAATGCGGTGCAGCGTGCCAATCCGGAGATGCAGAAACGTGTCAGCAATGTGGTGCGCGCTCTGGCTGAGATGGAAAGCAATCCCTGTGTGAGCATCCATGACCATGGCGCCGGCGGACACCTCAACGCGCTCTCGGAGTTGGTTGAGGCCACGGGCGGCCAAATCAATGTCGACGCTCTGCCGGTAGGCGATGTTACGCTTTCGGCAAAGGAGATTATCGGCAATGAGAGTCAGGAACGCATGGGTCTGGTGCTCCGCAACGAAGATGTTGAGAAGGTGCGTCAGATAGCCGAACGCGAGCAGGCTCCCTTCTATGTGGTGGGCAAAACCACCGACGACGCCCGCTTCGTCTTCCGTCAGAAAGACGGCCGCAAGCCCATTGATCTGGCCATGTCTGATATGTTCGGCTCTTCGCCCAAGACTATTATCAACGACAAGGAGATAAATCACCAATACGCCCCCGTCAGCTACGACGAGGCTCTGATTGAGGATTACCTGCGCAACGTGCTGCAGCTTGAGGCTGTTGCCTGCAAAGACTGGCTCACCAACAAGGTTGACCGCTCGGTAACAGGCCGCATAGCCCGTCAGCAGTGTGTTGGCGAGCTTCAGTTGCCGCTCAGCGATTGCGGCGTGGCGGCTCTCGACTATCACGGCAAAAGCGGCATCGCCACTTCCATAGGTCATGCCCCCCAGGCGGCTCTGATTTCGCCTGAAGCCGGTTCGGTGCTTTCTATAGCCGAAGCGCTGACCAACATCTGCGGCGCCCGTATGAAGGAAGGCCTCAAATCTGTGTCTCTGTCGGCCAACTGGATGTGGCCCTGCCGCATAGAAGGTGAAGGAGCGCGGCTTTACAGGGCTGTAAAGGCTTGCAGCGAGTTTGCAAGGGCTTTGGGCATCAACATTCCCACAGGCAAGGACTCGCTCAGCATGAGTCAGCAATACGCCGGCGGAAGGGTCGACGCTCCGGGCACGGTGATAATCTCGGCTGCCGGTGAGGTAAGCGATATTCACAAGGTCAACTCGCCGGTGCTGAAAAAGATTCCCTCGCGACTTATCTATGTCGACTTCAGCGGCGACAGTCTGAAGTTAGGCGGTTCAGCCTTTGCCCAGAGCCTCAATAAGGTTGGCGACGAGGCTCCCACGGTGCGCGACCCGAAAATGTTTGCCGCAGCGTTCGAGGCTATTCAGACTCTCACAGACCGCGGCCTGATTCCGGCTCAGCACGACATCTCAGCGGGTGGTCTGATAACCACGTTGCTCGAAATGACGTTTGCCAACGTGCATGGCGGCATTCGCCTCAATCTCGACTGCTTCGACGAGGATCTGGTGCATGTTTTGTTCGCCGAGAATCCGGGTCTGGTGATTCAGGTGCGCGACCGCGATTACACTTTGGTGGAAAACGAGCTTAACAGCAAAAACATTCCTTACAAGGTTCTGGGTCGCCCGCAGTCCATCCGCCGTCTGGTAATAGAAAAGGGCGACAGGACTCTGAGTCTCGACATCGACGCCTTGCGCGACGTCTGGTATAAGTCGTCATATCTTCTCGACCGCAAACAAAGCGGCGAAAAGCAGGCTCAGCAGCGCTTCAACAACTACCGCCGTCAACCGGTGCGTTACACCATTCCTTCGGAATTCCCGGGACGCCTCACAGCTCACGGCTTGGAGGAGTATCGGCAGGCAAAAA
>FR897884.1:43157-77471 GCA_000437495.1 Prevotella sp. CAG:485 | reverse complement strand
GGCAGGCAAAAAGCGGCATCAAGGCAGCCATTATCCGCGAGAAAGGCATCAACGGCGACCGCGAAATGGCTTACAGCCTCTATCTGGCCGGCTTCGACGTGAAGGATGTGCACATGACCGACCTGCGCAGCGGACGTGAAGACCTGAAAAATATAGATATGCTAGTATTCTGCGGCGGATTCTCCAACAGCGACGTTCTCGGCTCTGCCAAAGGCTGGGCAGGCTCATTCAAATATGACGACAAGGCCCGCAAGGCTCTTGAAGACTTCTACGCCCGCAAACACACGCTCTCGTTGGGCGTTTGCAACGGCTGTCAGCTCATGATGGAATTAGGTCTGATAAATCCCGAAGCAGGAGAACGGCATCCGCGCATGATACACAACGACAGTCATAAGTTTGAATCGGGCTTCGTAAGCGTAAAAATTCCGGAAAGCAACTCCATAATGCTCGGTCCGCTTGCCGGTATGAAATTAGGCATTTGGGTGGCTCACGGCGAGGGCAAATTCCGTTTCCCCGACACCATGCCGGAAGACCAGATAGCTCTGCGCTACACTTATAAGGCTTATCCGGGCAACCCCAACGGCTCACCCGGCGCAGTAGCCGGTATAGTCAGTGCCGACGGACGTCATTTGGCAATGATGCCGCATCTGGAACGTGCCATCTTCCCCTGGCAATGTGCTGAATATCCGGAGAGGCGCCGCAACGACCAACTGACGCCGTGGCTCACCGCATTTGTCAATGCCCGCAAATGGATTGAAAGCAATAAGAAATAAGAATAGCTGATTTGACTCATTCAAGCAACCGTATCATATCGAAGCCGGGCATAATTCTGTTATGCCTCGGCTTCTTGTTTACCCTCACCTCATGTTTCACGGGCGTTGAAGGCACTCAGCGTGTGGAAATGAATAAAAATGACGTGTTGGCCACTCTGCCGGCTGCTGAAGACAGACTGGTGGATTCGCTCAAGGGTCTTCCTCTGCAGGGCTGGAAACCGGGAATGCGGTTTGTGGTGCTTGACGACCGTGCTGCGCTGATGTTCGACCCGCAGACGCTTCCGCCCGACCCCTTAAGCATGCATCTGGCCAATGACACGCTGCAATATATCTCGTCGGAAAAACGCGTCAATGCGGCTCTTGACACTCTGACTGTGCTGATTTTCCGCGACAAGGAAAGGGAATTCCGTTTGCCTTTGAAGAACTCGTCTATCACCAGCATGAACCTGCCGATGATGGTGGATGCGGATGTCATTGACCGTTTCAACAATATGCTCGCAGGCAAGACTTTGTGGGTTAAGAATCCGCTGTGGCTGAACTCTGACTCGCTCACGGTGAAAGGGCTGAAATACTCTCCGGTGAAAATAAGCAATGTGCGTGCGGGGGTGAACGTCTATCCGGCTCGAATCTGTTTCAGCACCGACAGTCTGAGCGGGTGGTTACCCGTTTCGCTGCCTGAATCAGGACCGGCAGCCCGCAATTTCAGTCAGCAATTTTCGCTCATCGACCCGCGTGGCAATTACCCCGGCATCAGTAATGAGACCTGGCATTTGATACAACGGCAGCAACTGGCCGAAGGCATGACCAAAACGGAAGCTCGTCTGGCCTTGGGAAATCCCAAAGATGTGTCGCAAGGGCACAACTCGGCGCTTCTTTATGAGTTGTGGCAATATCCCGACGGCAGTTATCTGATGTTTGAAGACGGGCTCCTGTTGCGCTTCAAGCAAGCCCGTTAACATCTGTTTTAAGAATCTTGTGCAGCGGCAGCAAAGCCGTATTACTATGATAGAACAAGCAAAAGACCTTTCTCAGCTCACCACTTTCCATATTCCGGCAAAAGCCCGATATTTCGCGCGTTACAACTCGGTTGAAGCGTTGAAGAAGCTGATGCGAACCGAAGCTTTCCGCGATAATGAATGGCTGCATATAGGCGCCGGAAGCAACCTGCTTTTCACCGGCGATTACAACGGCTTGATTCTGAAATCCGACATCCTGGGCCGAACAGCTTACCGCAAAGATGCCGACACTGTTTTTGCCATTGCCGGCGCCGGAGAGAACTGGAGCGATTTCGTTGACTGGACGGTGGAAGAGGGACTCGCCGGACTCGAAAACCTCATCGACATTCCCGGCGAGGTAGGCGCGTCGCCCGTCCAGAATGTTGGCGCATACGGCGTAGAGGCCGGCAATCTGATTCACAGTGTGGAAGTTATGGATGTGCAAACCGGCAAAGTGGAGCGCATCCTCGGCTCGCAATGTGGCTTCGGCTATCGCGAGAGCCGCTTCAAACATGAATGGAAAGGGCGTTATATAGTGCTTCGTGTAAGCTTCCGCCTCAAGCCTTCACATACGGCCGAAAATCTTGATTACGGTCCCCTGAAGAGCCTCCGCGAACGTCTTGGTCATGTGCCCACAATAGCCGAGGTGCGCGATGAAATCCGCGCTGTCCGCAAAGCCAAACTCCCTGACCCGGAAGAGATTGGAAGCGCAGGCAGTTTCTTCTGCAACCCCGTTGTGGACGCTTATTACTTCAGCGAGGTCATTAAGCCTTTGGCGCCGGATGTTGCGGCTTATCCTGTGGATGAGGGCAAGCGCATGAAACTGGCAGCCGGATGGCTCATAGAACACGCAGGCATGAAAGGGGCCTCCGTGGGTGGCGCTGAAATTTATCCCAAACAATGTCTGGTGATTGTCAATAAAGGGGATGCCACCGCGCAGGATGTGGAGCAACTGGCCGAAAAGGTGCGCAATGAGGTGAAACGCCGCTTTGCGGTTGACTTACGTCCTGAGGTTAACTACATCTCCACAAAAATGGAGGTGGAAATGTTGGGCAGCGGCACCAGCAAAGGGGTGCCTGAGATTGGTTGTCTCTGCCCCGTTTGCACATCATCTGACTCAAAAGACAAACGGCTGAGGTCATCGGTATGGATAAAGACTCACGGGCTGAGCATAGTGATTGACCCGTCGCCCGATTTTCGTCAGCAGGCTCTCCGCGCCGGAATAGACAGGCTCGACGCTGTGCTGATTACCCACAGCCATTATGACCATGTGGGAGGGATTGACGACCTGAGACCTTTCTGTGTAAACGGCGATGTGCCGATTTTTGCGCAACATGACGTAATGGAGGATTTGCAGCGGCGTCTCGATTATTGTTTCCGCGACAACCTCTATCCGGGTGTTCCCAGGCTGACTTTACATCAGATAGCCGCCGGTGAGGAATGTGTCATTGACGGCCTTAAGATTCTGCCCTTACGCGTTTATCACGGCAAGTTGCCGATTCTCGGTTTCAGGATTGGCCGCTTCGGCTATGTCACGGATGCTTCCGAACTGCCGCCGGAGACAATGGAGAATCTGCAGGACCTCAACACTCTGATTCTCAATGCTCTGCGTCATCGCAGCCATTTTGCCCATTTCAGCGTGGAAGAGGCTTTGAAGGTTATTGAGACGTTGAAGCCTGAGCACGCTTATCTTACACATTTCTGCCATGAGATAGGCTTGCACGACACAGAAGACGCTAAATTGCCCAAAGGTGTAAATCTTGGCTATGATGGCCTGAAAATCACCATTCTATGAAACGCTATCAGGTAATACCTCTCGTTTTGGCCATCTATGCCATTATCATGGCAGTGTTGAGCCGCGAAAACTTTATCAATCCGGCCACGCGTCTCACCTCCATACTTATACTTGTTGGCGAGGCTCTGATTCTGATTGGACTGTATTACTTCATGCGTAAGCGCGACAGACTGCGCGACGAACGACGGAAAAGGGAATCTCAGACTGATTCAGACAAATAGGAGCCACCATTCCACAAATAGCAGCTGCCGGTCATTTGATGAGCAAATCGCACCAAATGGCGTTATGATCGGAATAATACTCCCCTACTGAGTTACAAGAGGGAGCTATAACAGCTTTTGGCACGTCAACGCCCTGCGACACGAAGATAAAATCAATCTTATTGTCGGGGGTATTTGCCTCTTTCCCCCAATTCTGCCAGGTAGCCGGTCCGCCGCTGCGCTCTTTCGCCACCTTCCATGTATCACTCACCGGATAGAGGTAATCGGTGAGAAGCGAGTAAGTCTCTTCCGCCTCGTTGGTATTGAAATCAGCACTTATAATCATGGTAACCTCCGGGGCTATCTCGCGTAATTTTTGCTTGAGCAGCTTTGCCGATTCCTTCCGTGCGGTGAGTCCTATATGGTCAAAATGGGTGTTGCAGTATAATATTTTTTGCCCCGTGGTCACATCCTGCAGAAGGACCCATTGAGCAATCCTTTTACAGTCGGCATCCCAGCCAAACGACGAAGAATCGGGTGTTTCCGAGAGCCAGAAGTGTCCGTCGCCCAACAGCTTAAACCTCTCTTTGCGATAAAACACCGGCGTGGCTTCTCCTTTGTCAGCTCCATTTTCACGTCCGGCCCACAGACACTCATATCCGCTCAGATGCTTCTTCATATCAGCGACCTGACGAGGCTGAGCCTCCTGCAAGCCAAGCAAATCGGGGTTGACCTCATCTATGTAACCGCACAGTCTGTCAACCCGGTTTACCCACTGATTAGGAAGCGAGTCGCGGTTATTGAGATAGCGGATATTGAACGACATAACCCGCATTTCGGTCTGAGCCTGCACACCAAAAACTATTGCGATGAGGAGCATCACAATGCCAAAAATTCTCTTAGCCATAATTCAGATAGTCTAAAAGTTGAGAAGAAGGGAGGAAATCGAAGATTCGCTTTTACTGCGCCGGGGTGTTGGTGACAGCATCCTGCTGTTCAGCCTCCGGGAAATGCTTATAAGGCGATGCCGAAGGGTCGAAACAGCCTTCGCGCAAGCAGTAATAAATACGCGTGCAGGCAAAAGCGTCGAGCGCCGCATATTCCTGCTGACTGTTGGTGAGCGAAGGTTGCTCCCAATTGGTAAGGCGCTGATTCTTGCTGATGCGCTCACCGAACATTATGCCGTAAATGCGCGCCAGAGAATTATCTTCAATGCGAAATTCCTTCACATATTGCTGCACATCAACGAATCCGCCCGGCTTGAACTCAGCCAGCTTGTTGAGATGATGAAAGTCGTCATGCACCGAAGCGCCTATTTTTAAAATAGACTCATCTTCGAGCAGGTCTCTCAGCTCGGGAGCAAAACCAATATCATTAAGACGGAAGAGAAAACAGGTATTGTCGCAGGAAAGCTGCAACAACGCCACGGAGTTGCTGCGTCCCCTTTTGAAGCTGGGTCGCGTCTCCGTATCGAAGCCTACCACAGACCATTCACGCAGCTTTTTCACGGCCGCATGAATATTCTCTACCTTGTCTATCACCACTATCTTGCCCGAAAAATGAGCCTGAGGCAGCTTTGACAGCTCCTCTTTGCTGATCGACAGATAGTATTTTTCGTCCTCCCGGTTCGTCATTGTCTTGGTGTGTTTTTCGGCGTCTCAGGCGCTTTATTTTGCAAAGATAATGAAAATATTCCATACGCCAACTATTTCCTCCAAAAAAGTTTTGGCAGGGCAGTTGCAAGTTCACACATTTTTTCTTAACTTTGCGAAAAATTTTGTACCGAGTAATGGAGATAAAGAAAATAAAAAGGGCTTTAATCTCCGTCTATTACAAAGACGGGTTGGAAAAAATCGTGAAGTTATTGGCTGATAATAATGTTGAGCTTCTTTCAACAGGCGGAACGCAGGAATTTATCAGAGGTCTGGGTCTGCAGTGTACGGCAGTAGAAGATTTAACCGGTTATCCATCCATACTCGGAGGCCGTGTCAAAACCCTTCATCCGGCTGTTTTCGGCGGCATCCTGGCGCGTCGCGGAAACGACGGCGACAAGGAGCAGTTGAAGACTTACAACATCGGCGAGATTGACCTGGTAATCGTTGACCTCTATCCTTTTGAGGAAACGGTGGCTTCGGGAGCTTCAGAAGCCGACATCATAGAAAAAATCGACATAGGCGGCATCTCGCTCATCCGCGCGGCTGCAAAGAATTTCAACGACGTGGCCATTGTGGCTTCGCGCAGTGAATATGGTCTTATAGAAGCCTTGCTGCAACGCAACAACGGCGGCACTACAATTGATGAGCGCCGCGATTTGGCTCGCCGCGCATTTGCGGTTTCGTCGGCTTACGACAGTGCCATCTTCAACTGGTTCGATGCGCCTTCGCCCACAGCTCTGCGCCTCACTGCCAATGGTTGCCGTCATCTGAGATACGGCGAAAACCCGCATCAGCAGGGCCGTTTCTTCGGCGACTTCGACAAGATGTTCACTCAGCTCCACGGCAAGGAGATAAGCTACAACAACATCCTCGACATCGACGCTGCTCTCTCGCTGATAAACGATTTCAGCGAGCCTACGGTGGCCATTCTGAAACACAACAATCCCTGCGGACTGGCAAGCGGCGAAGACCTCACCGAGACGTGGAAAGCTGCTTTGGCTTGCGACCCTGTTTCAGCCTTCGGCGGTGTGATTGTGGTGAATCGACCCATAGATGCCGAAACGGCTGCGGAGATTGACAAGATATTCTTTGAGGTGATTGTGGCTCCGGAATATTCGCCGGAAGCTCTTGCAATTCTCAAGCACAAGAAAAACAGGGTTATCCTGCACGCTCACACCATGCAGCTTCCGGCCACGCGTTTGCGTTCAGCTCTCAACGGCTATCTGGAAGAGGACTGCGACGTGGCCTGCGGATTGCCCGACGATTACACCATTGCCACCACCGACAAGCCGTCGGAGGCTATGTTGCGCGACATGGCGCTGGCCAACACGCTTGTGAAGCATTTCAAATCGAACGCCATAGTCTTGGTAAAAGACGGCAAACTGCTTGGCGCCGGAATGGGACAGGTAAGTCGCATCGATGCTTTGAAACATGCCATAACCCGTGCCAAAGAGGCCAACCGCTCGCTGCAGGGCGCAGTAATGGCATCTGACGCTTTCTTCCCCTTCAGTGATTGCGTTGAACTGGCATGGCACGAGGGTGTGCGCGGCGTTGTTCAGCCCGGCGGCTCGGTTCGCGATAATGAAACCATTGAGTTCTGCCGCGAAAAGGGCATTCCGATGGTAATGACAAAAATCAGACACTTCAGACATTGATTGAGTAAAATCATCAACTTTTTCCTCAATCAGCAACCAAATATATTAAATGGGACTCTTCAGTTTTACACAAGAAATAGCGATGGACCTTGGCACAGCCAACTCCATCATCATACATAAGGACAAAATAGTAGTAGATGAGCCGTCAGTAGTTGCCATGGACGTCAAGACAGGCAAACCGATAGCCGTGGGCACCACAGCTCATCAGATGGAAGGCAAGGAAAGCCCGGGTATCCGCACGGTTCGTCCCATGATAGACGGTGTGATAGCCGACTTCAATGCCGCCGAGCACATGATTCGCGGCCTCGTCAAGATGGTCAGCAGCAAACGCCGCTGGTTCTCGCCGTCGCTCCGTATGGTGGTATGTATCCCTTCCGGCTCCACAGAGGTTGAGTTGCGTGCCGTGCGCGACAGCAGCGAACATGCCGGCGGACGCGATGTCTATATGATTTATGAACCTATGGCAGCAGCTCTGGGCATAGGACTCGATGTAGAGGCTCCTGAAGGCAACATGATTGTGGACATAGGCGGCGGCTCAACAGAGATTGCCGTGATTTCGCTTGGAGGCATTGTAACCAACAAGAGCATCCGTATTGCCGGCAACGAGCTGACAGCGGACATACAGGACCACATGGAGCGCGTTCACAGCGTGAAAGTAGGTCCCACCCTTGCTGAGCGCATCAAGTTAGCCGTTGGCTCGGCTCTTACCGAGCTCGAAAGCGACGTGCCCGAAGACTTCATAGTAAACGGCCCGAACCGCATGACCGCCGACCCAATGACTGTGCCTGTATCGTATCAGGAAATAGCTCATTGCATAGACGGCACCATTCAGAAGATGGAAGATGCCATCAAGGCAGCCTTGCAGCAGACACCTCCTGAGCTATACGGCGACATCATGCGCAACGGTATCTATCTCACCGGTGGCGGTGCTCTGCTGCGCGGTCTCGACAAGCGTTTGTCAGACAAGATTGGTATTCCGTTCATAGTGGCCGAAGACCCGCTCCACTCGGTGGCCTTGGGCACAGGCATAGCTCTGAAAAACATCAACCGCTTCTCCTTCCTGATGCGTTAAGGGGCGTCTGCGCCACCCAGTTACGGTTATGCGCAACGTTTTAAACTTTCTTATACGCTATAACTCGTGGATATTGCTGACTTTCCTGATAGTGGTCAGCTGTCTGTTGCTGTTCAATTTCAATAATTTTCAGCAGAGTGTGTGGCTCACGTCAGCCAACAGTGTCAGTGCGAGTTTAAACAGCGTTTATGGCGAAGTCAACAGCTATATGGGGCTTCGCGAGACGAATGCGGCTCTGGAGGAACGAAATGCCGCTCTGCAGACACGCATCTATGCTCTGGAAAGCGAACTGCAGGCTGCGCGGGAACAGATTCCGGATACGGCAAGCCTCATACCGCAGCCCGAACGCTTCAGCTATATAACGGCATCGGTGATAGGCAACAGCCAGAATCGGGTTGACAACTATTTCACCATCAACAAAGGCACAGACCAGGGCATCCGCCCCGGCATGGGTGTGGTGAACAGCTTCGGTCTGTTGGGCATTGTGGATGTTTCGCAGCCGCACGTAAGTCGCGTAATATCAGTGCTTAACAACTCGCAGCGCTTCTCGGTGAAGATAGCCGGCACGGAGTTCGTGGGCAGCCTTCACTGGCGCTACAATGACCCTTCGGTGGCCTATATGGAAGAGGTGCCGCGTCATGCCAAGTATTACAAGAACTCGCTGGTGGTAACATCAGGCTTCTCCACGGCTTTGCCTGAGGGTGTGCCTGTGGGTCGCATTATCGGCAAACTGAAATCTTCAACCGACAATTATCTCACCCTGAAGATTCAGCTTCTCCCCGATTTCCGCCATCTGGGCAAGGTATGGGTGATAAGAGACATTTACAGCAGCGAGCTTGATTCACTGGCAATCAAACCCGCAGCTCCAAACAATATGCAAATGTAACCTCATTATGGCACGCACAATAGCCGACTATCTGATTCTTTTTGTGGCATTGGTGCTTGTACAAGTGCTGATTTTCAACCACATCATGTTGTTTGGTGTAGCTGCTCCCATAGTGTTCATTTACTTCATCATCCGTCTGGGCATGGGAGTGAGCTTCAATGCTCTCATCACTCTGGGCTTCCTGATGGGTCTGACCATTGATATCTGTTCCGACACATTAGGCATGAACGCTCTGGCTTGCACATTGCTTGCGGCGGTGAAAAAACCGGTATTTTCGCTGTATACTCAACGCGATGAGAGTATTGCTGAAATAACTCCGTCTATTTCTACGTTAGGTATATGGATTTATTCCAAATATCTGATAACAATGGTTCTCATCTATTGCCTGCTTTATTTCATCATAGAATATTTTACGGCAGCCTCTTTTGGGGAAATGGTGCTTATGATATGTTCAAGCACGTTATTGTCGTTTCTGCTGATGCTGGGCATAGATGGATTGATGCTTAAGAAACGTGAGCAAAGATTATAAACTTGCAAGACGGCGCTATGTGATAGGAGGTTTCATCAGCCTTCTTGTGGTGATTTATGTAATCCGGCTTTTCGGATTGCAGTTAGGCGACCATACCTACCGCGAGAATGCCGACAGCAATGCCTTCTTCAAGAAGGTGTTATATCCCATGCGTGGTCTGATTTACGACCGCAACGGGCGCTTGGTGGTATATAACCAACCGGCCTACGACCTGATGGTTACACCGCGCGAGGCCGTGGATTTCGACACCCTTCAGCTCTGTAAGATTTTAGGGATGTCGCGCGCAGACTTCGATGCCCTGTGGGCCGAGATGAAGGATACGCGCAAGAACCCCGGCTATTCGTCATATACACAACAGAAGCTGCTGAGCCAGCTGAGTCAGGAGGATTATGGCCGTATCCAGGAGAAGCTAAGCCTGTTTCCCGGTTTCGACATAAGCAGGCGCGCGGTACGTCAATACAGCACAACAGCCGGCGCGAGCGTGCTTGGAAATATCCGTGAGGTCAATGCCACTGACATAGAAAAGGATCAGTATTACCGGGCAGGTGACTACACCGGCGATCTTGGTGTGGAGAAGAGCTATGAGAAGCAGTTGCGCGGGGTCAAAGGTGTGAATATCTTCATGAAGGATGTTCACGGCCGCATCAAAGGGCCGTATGAGAACGGTATTCATGACCAGGAGCCTGTTTCAGGCCATAATCTCACCTTGGGCATAGACTGGGATTTGCAGGAATATGGCGAACGGCTGATGCAGGGCAAGTCAGGCGCCATAGTGGCGATAGAACCGAAAACAGGCGAAGTTCTGGCTTTGGTAACAAGTCCTAACTACGACCCGTCGCTGCTCTTGGGCAGAGAACGCGGCAAGAACTACGCAAAGCTTGTCAAAGACCCGACGAAGCCCCTCTTCAACCGTGCCATACAGGCAGCCTATCCTCCCGGTTCAACCTTCAAACCGACTCAGGGCCTGATTTTCCTTCAGGAGAAAGTGATAACACCTCATACCTCCTATCCCTGCGCACATGGATATGTCAACGGATTGCGTGTAAGGTGCCACTCCCATGCTGCTCCTCTGTCGTTGGTGCCCGCCATAGCTACCTCTTGCAACGCCTTTTTCTGCTGGGGCTTCAAGTACATGATTGACCGCAAGGGCACCACTGCGTATGAGCAGCTCACCCGCTGGAAAGATTACCTGGTGAGTATGGGCTACGGATATAAGTTAGGCATCGACATACCCAACGAGTCGCGCGGCTTCATACCCAATGCCGATTTCTATAACAAGGCTTTCAAAGGTGGCCGCTGGAGCGCCAACAGCGTCATCTCGGTCAGCATAGGCCAGGGCGAGGTACTTGCCACGCCGTTACAGATAGCCAATCTGGCAGCCACCATTGCCAACCGGGGTTATTACTACATTCCTCATGTGGTAAAAGCCGTGCAAGACACTGTGATAGATGCCTCATATCGCAAAAAGCACTACACGCGCGTCAACATGGGCTATTACACTTACATTGTTCAGGGCATGCGCAAAGCTGTGTTAGGAGGCACCTGCCGCACGGCCAATCTGCCCGACATAGAGGTATGCGGCAAGACAGGCACGGCGCAAAACCCGCACGGACCTGACCATTCGGTGTTTATGGGCTTTGCTCCCATGAACAGCCCTAAGATAGCCATCTGTGTGTTTGTGGAAACGGCAGGCTACGGCGCCACTTACGGTGTGCCCATAGGCTCGCTGATGATGGAAAAATACCTCACCGGAAAGGTTACGCGCACGGCTCTCGAAGACCGTATGCTCAAAGCCGTAACCTATCGCACCGGATACGCCGAGAAGAAGAAAGCTTTGGAGAAAGAAAAGGAGAAGAAAGAGAAGGTTTCGGCAACGAAAACCACCTCTGCTCCGGCTGCTGCCGCCTCAAAACCGGCAGTTGCTGTAAAACCTAAAAACACCCCGGAATAAATGACTGCATTACCGGGCGACAAACAAGCTAACACAAGTGTGTTCCGGTCAGTAGACTGGACCACAATCGTCATCTACCTGATATTGGTGGTGGCCGGAGCGGTGAGCATTTATGCGGCCAGTTATGACTTCGACAATGCCTCGTTGTTTGACTTCTCGGAATTCAGCGGCAAACAATTCACCTGGATAGGGCTGTCGCTGATAATAGGCTGCGTTCTTCTGCTTATCGACTACCGCATCTATGAAGCCTACGCCTACCCTATCTACGGGTGTATGCTGATTTTGCTGCTGCTGACCATCTTCCTGGCTCCAGACATAAAAGGGTCGCGCTCATGGCTTGTTTTCGGCCCTGTAAGTCTGCAGCCGGCGGAATTTGGCAAATGTGCCACAGCCTTGGCGCTGGCAAAGCTCTTCTCGTCTTATAACTTCAGCCTCAATCAGAAAGCCACAAATTATCTGCAGGCTTTAGTGATAATCTTCGTGCCGGTCATTCTCATCCTGATGCAGAAAGAAACGGGTTCAGCGCTGGTATATATGTCGCTGATATTTGTGCTTTACCGCGAAGGGATGAGCGGTTTGGTGCTGATGGCTTTGCTATGCCTGATAACGTATTTTGTGGTGTCGGTGAAGTTTGCCGAGCCACTGATACTCGGCATATCATCGGGCGAATTCACCGTCTTCATCATGATAATGGTGGTGATGGTCTGCCTGGTCTTCTTCTACTGCGACGATGTGATTCTGGCACGCAATCTGGCAATAGGATATGCCGGTAGCGGCGTCATTGTAACCATCTTGGCCCTTTGCGGCATTCAAATTCCGGGCACGGTGTATTTTCTCTGCATGCTGAGCGCAGGGCTGATTTACACGGCCATTGTAATGCTTCATCACCGGTTCAGAAAATATCTCCTCACCATTGGTCTGACCATAGTGTCCGTGCTTTTCCTCTTCTCGGTGAACTATGTCTTCAACAATGTGCTTCAGCCGCATCAGCAGGGCCGAATAAAGGTGGCTCTGGGCATTGAAGATGACATTCGGGGCAAAGGATATAATGTACATCAGTCGAAGATTGCCATCGGCTCGGGCGGCTTCGCCGGAAAGGGCTTTCTGCAGGGAACGCAGACAAAGCTGAAGTATGTGCCGGAACAACACACAGACTTCATTTTCTGCACCATAGGCGAGGAGGAAGGATTTGTGGGTGCCACTCTGGTGCTTGCGCTGTTCCTGACGCTGATTCTGCGCGTAATAGCCATCGCCGAACGACAACGGTCGGCCTTCGGCAGGGTCTATGGCTACTGCGTGGCCTCGTTCCTGATATTCCATTTGGCGGTGAATGTGGGCATGGTCATTGGACTGTGCCCGGTAATAGGCATTCCGCTGCCTTTCTTCAGTTATGGCGGCTCGTCGCTATGGGGATTCACCTTCCTGCTGTTCATTCTGCTGCGCATTGATGCAGCCCGAAAAGAACGCCACGACTGATAACTTTTATCTCAGGCATTTGTTAATATCATAGAAACACGACACTTACAACATACACGAAATGAATAAAAGAGAATACAAGAAAGCCGTTGAGGCTCTCGGCACAGGAATGTGCGTGGAGATCTTTAACATTGGTGTAACCACCAAAGGCGCTGACGCTGCAAAGATCAACGATGCCATCAATCTGGTATGGAACGCCATGCAGGACACCAAACACGGCATCAACCACTACTTCGGCAAGAAAGAACGCGATTTCGAAAACCGCAAGGAATACAACAAAGCCCGCAATGAGTATTACCGTAATCTCGTTTCCGAGCTCAATTCAAAATTTGAGACTGAGATTGACGAGGCTCTGAAGCTGGTTAATGCCGCCACTCCCAAGGCTGAATAAAGATGAATATTTGGGACAGCATACTTGGCATTTTAGGCTGGAAGGTGAAGGTAACTGTGCCTTACCGGCCAAAGTGCGTAATCTGCGTAGCTCCCCACACATCCAACTGGGATTTCCCCTTAGGCTATGCGGCCTGGCATTCGCTGGGTCGCAAAGCCTCCTTTCTGATGAAAGAAGCCTGGTTCTTCTTTCCGCTCAAATATCTGCTAAAGGCCATGGGAGGCATTCCCGTGCCTAAGGCCAAAGGCTCGCATCTCACTGACGATATAGTGAGGCAGTTCGCCGCCAAGCCGACTCTGAATCTTGCCGTAACGCCCGAAGGCACGCGCTCTGCCCGCACAGATTGGCGTAAAGGCTTCTTGTATATAGCTTTGGAAGCCAAGGTGCCGATTCAGCTCGGGGTGATTGACTATAAGTATAAGACCGTTGAGGTAACAAAGGAATATTCTCCAAGCGGGGATATAGACGCTGATATGCAACGGATTAAGTCATATTATGCCGACAAAGCACCTTTGGCCCGCTACCCTCACAAGTTCCTTACTTAAAGCGGGTCAGAGTCCTTTTTCACACAGTTTCTTCTCACCATTTTCCATTCCCTGAAATTATCACACAATATGTCGAACCTGAACGTCGCCCTTCTGCCTCTTGAAATTAAATGGGGCGATAAAGAGGCTAATCTGAATGCCGTAAAGGAAGCCATGACGCAACTGCATCCGGCAACTGACCTGTTGGTGTTGCCGGAAACGTTCTCCACCGGTTTCCCTGCCGGTATGGATAAGGAAGCCGTTAGAGCCATGGCAGAACGCAACACAGGCCATACCATTGAGTTTCTGAAGGAACTTGCCAACCTCCACAGCGTGGGTATTGCAGGCACTTATATTGCCGACAGCGGCGGCTCGCTCTATAACCGCGCCTTCTTCATTGAGCCGGGCGGCGGCGAGGTTTTTGCCGATAAACGCCATCTCTTTACCATGGCCTCTGAGCAGAAGGTCTTCTCATATGGCTATGACCGGCTTCAGGTGCGTTTCAGGGGCTGGAATCTGGCCATGGTGGTATGTTATGACATCCGTTTCCCGGTGTGGTGCAGAAACGTAGAGAACCGCTATGACGCTCTTATAGCTGTGGCCAACTGGCCTATAGTGCGTGTTGATGCCTGGAACAAACTTTTGCCTGCCCGCGCCATTGAGAATGAGGCTTATGTGGTGGCAGTGGATTGCAAAGGTGTAGACGCCGGCGGGTTTGAGTACGATGGCTCCTCGGCAGTGATAGATTACAAGGGACGCACAGTGGTGTCGGAGCCAACGGATGATTCCCCGTTCATCTATGCCGCTTTGGCCAAAGAGCCTCTCGACCGGTTCCGCACTAAATTCCCGGCATGGCAAGATGCCGACGACTTCAAGATTCTCTGACGATGGCAAAAGCAAAGAGTGTTTATGTGTGTCAGGAGTGCGGCTATGAGGCTCCCAAATGGATGGGTCAGTGTCCGGCATGCAAGACATGGAACCGTATGCAGGAACAGCTGCTGGTGCCGCAAGGCAAGAAATCGCTGCGCTCTGCCGGAGCCTTCTCCACAGCTCAGACCAAGCCGATAAGAATTTCAGAAATAGAGCCTTCCGAGGAACAGCGCATAGCCATGGCCAGCAGCGAACTGAACCGTGTGCTCGGAGGCGGACTTGTGCAAGGCTCTCTGACGCTGATTGGCGGCGACCCGGGTATAGGCAAGTCTACTCTGCTGCTGCAGAATGTGCTGTGTATGCGCAAACGCCAGGTGCTGTATGTGTCGGGCGAGGAGAGCATGGAGCAGCTTAAGATGCGCGCAGACAGGCTCGGCAGGCCGGCTGACAATGTTTTCATTCTTTGTGAGACTTCGCTCGAGAATATTCTCACTCACGCCAAAGAGATGAAGCCTGACATGATGATTGTTGACAGTATCCAGACCATTTCCACAGCTGAAATGGAATCTACGGCAGGCAGTGTGGGGCAGGTGCGCGAATGTGCGGCCCGATTGCTCCGTTATGCCAAGGAAACAGGAGTGCCGGTGATTTTGGTTGGGCATATCAACAAAGACGGCATGTTGGCAGGCCCGAAGGTGCTTGAACATATTGTGGATACGGTGCTTCAGTTTGAAGGCGACAGGCAGAATCTATACCGACTGCTTCGCCCGGTGAAGAACCGCTTCGGCTCAACGAATGAGATAGGCATCTACGAGATGGAGGCCAAAGGGTTACGCGAGGTGAAAAATCCGGGTGAGATGCTGTTGTCGCAGAATCGCACCGAGGGAACATCGGGTATTGCCATCGGTGTAACGCTTGAGGGCACAAGGCCATTTTTGGTTGAGGTTCAGGCGTTGGTAAGCTCAGCCGCTTACGGCACTCCTCAGCGCTCTGTTACGGGTGCTGACCCCAAACGCCTTAATATGCTTTTGGCGGTGTTGGAGAAACGGGCTCGCTTCAAACTCATTCAGAAGGATGTGTTCCTGAACATAGCCGGCGGACTGAAAGTTTCGGACCCTGCTCTTGACGCTGCCATTGTGTCGGCAGTGATGTCTTCCAACCTCGATATGGCTCTTCCGGAAGGCGCTGTGGTTGTGGGCGAAGTGGGACTAAGCGGCGAAATCCGTACTGTTTCGCGCTTGGACCAAAGGGTGGCTGAGGCCGAGAAACTCGGCTTCAAGACAATTTATATACCCCGGTCAAACCTCAAAGGGTCCGACAGAAGCCGTTTCAGCATTGAAATTGTGGAAGTTGGGTCTGTAGGTGATTTGCTGCGGAATCTGTTCTCGCCCTCCTGACTATTGAGTAGGAAGCTGATTACAACGTATTGCGCAAATGCGACAGATACTGAGGCGTTATGCCCAGATATGTCGCTATAATTTTCAACGTTACCTTCTGCACTATTTCCGGACGACTCTGTAACAGAGCCGCATACCGCTGCCGAGCGTCGCCTTTAATCACCTGGTTGCGCATTTCGGTGAAATAGAACTGGTCGTAAGCCAAGCGCAAACGCCAGTTGCAAAATTCCAATGAAGTGTGCAACATCCGGTCATAATCTTCTTTCGGCACCCTCATCAGCTTGCACTTTGTGCAGGCCTCGAAATTACTTTCCGAAGGTTGCCCGGCAGTGTAACTGGCATAATTGAGAATCTGAGTGCCCGCAATGCCGAAGGCTGTTGTTACTTCCACATTGTCAAGCACATACCAGCTCCGTATAATGCCGTCAATGAGGATATAGAAGTCAGGATTTACATCCCCCACTTTCACCAGAGGCTGTCCGGCTTTGAGGGAAACGATGTGGCCACAGTCGATAAGGTCGTTAATAAGCCCGTCGCTGAGCTGTACCTGAGCTATGCCTTCGCTGAGTATTAACTCGCGAATGCGACGCCTCATAGTGGGCCCTATTTTCTTTTCTGTTGTCTTTTCCATGTATACTTCGGCAAAGGTAATAAATTATTGCCGAAGTATAGCAATTTGGACATCAAAATTCGTATCGCAGTCCTATGGAAGGCGTAAAAGCATGTAAACTGTAATCCGCCTTAAAGGTTTGCTGGGCCGGAAGGCCGAGCTGAGGCATACGCGCGGCCAGGAAATCGGTGTATGTGCATGAGGCATCTTTGCGTCCCAGACCTGCCACATACATAAACGATACGTCAACGCTCAGAGCAGGTATCGGGCGGAAAGTGAGGCCGCACGACGGACCAAGGCGCGTCATACCGGGCGTCTCGGGATTGAAGTGTTCCTTATCCACAGGAGTCATGTCTACCATCAGGCCGGCACGCAAATCGAGGCGCTTGGTAATGTTATATTGACCGCCTACCCTGAAGGCCCAGGCATTGTGATATTTCTTTTTCAGATGCTGATTATAGGGTGAGAGCTGTTCGTTGAGAAAATCAATCTTCAGCTCTTTGTATGTTTTCCATCCCGTGAGCTGGGCGTCAAAAGCCAAGGTAAGTTTATCTATGGGACGATAGGCAGCTCCGAAGGTCAGTACGTAAGGTGCCGGCATTGAGGCTTTGAAATTGGCCGCATTGATAATGCCAAGGTCCTTTTCAAGCACTGTTCGGGCTATCTCGTTGGCGTATGAAACAGAGGCGTCGCCGCTGTTGACTTTCATCTGCATCTTGGAGCGGAATGAGGCGCCTACGGTAACCTTCTTGCTGACGTCCCACATTACACCAACATTATATCCGACAGACATTTGTGATTTGCCTTTCAGATTCACGGATGCCGGACAAACATCTCCAAAACGGTACGCCGGGTCTATGCCCATTTGCTGACTCAGCCCTGTTGCCGCCATTACTCCCAAAAGGCGATCCATGGATGCGGATGTTACCAAGCCTTTGTTGAGGTCGACCGAACCCCACGACAGCATCAGGCCGGCGCCAACGCTCAGATTAGGCAGTATGCGCCATGAAACGGTGGGCTGAAGGTTGTAAATTTTCAGATTCACTTTCTGATTCAACACCGAGCCGGGCCAGTCGCGTGTCCAGTTCATCGAGCTGCCGTAAGGGGTGTAGAAGCTCATGCCGAATTGCAGGTTGTCGAACACCCGGAACGAGGCGTTGAAAGCCAACGGCGTTGAGATGCTGTTATTTGAGTGATATTTGGTGCCCGCAGCATCGGCCGTAACTTCTGATGCCACTGCCGTAAAAGCGCCCGTAATATCGAATGTGCGTTTGGAGAAAGCGAGACCCGCCGGATTGAAAATCATACTTTCGGCGCCCAACTTCATGGCCACACCTGTATGCGCCATGCCTAACTGCCTGGCACTCAGGGTGTTTACCTGATAACCCTCGGCTTTTGCGCCCATTGGCGACAGCATTATGACGGCAGTCGCAAGGAGTGAAGTTGCTTTTCTTACCAGCCGACTCCGGCTATTCGTAGCTTCTGATTTTTGCATTGTTTAAATTTTCGTTACACTTATATAACCCCATATTGCACACTTTATTGCTCTTTGTGCAATAATTTAAGGCTAAAAAATCAGAAGCCCGGATGAGAGGGCTTCTGAATATGGAGATTTTTGTTGCTGTCGGTGTCTCAGACGTCGTGATCATGCTCTAAGAGCAGAGTCATGGAAGGACGGTCGCAAATTTCCGAGGGACCGAAATACTGAATCGGGCCGGGATACTGATAAAGGGTGTTCAGACCGAGGGTCTCGCGCATTGAGGCATAACGCAGATAGGGTCTGCCGTTGAGGTTCACAAGGGCTTTCTTGATTACCGGCTTCATCTTGCCGGCCCTGCGCTCCATGTTCATCATCATGGTGATGGGCACGCCGCCGGCAATCCAGTCCTCGGTGGGTGCTATCAGGTTGCGTATCGACGACATATATCCGGTGAGGCCTGCGTTGATAAGCATTGCGGCATTGAAGCCAAGAGCGTAGGTGTAATCGGCGTCGAAGTTCGACGGGTCGGCACAGCGGCCCTCATAGCCGAAGAAGTGATGCTGGGTGGCGAATTTGCCGCTGTAAAGGCCCTGCTCGGCCATCTCTTCGAGGCGTTTGCTAACCATCTCTGAGATGAGGCTTTCGGTCTCTATGAGGCTCACCTGTACGTTGCCGTGGCTGTCGCGGTCAAGACACAGCTCCAGGGCTATGTGCTTGGGCAGCGACTTGAAGAGCTCGGCATTTGCAGGCGACAGATAGCTGTGAACCTTCTGCAGCTTCTCTATCTCCTCATACTGAGCTATCTCCTCGCTGTGTTCGGCCAGAATGTCGTTGAGCTCCTCTATCAGTTTCTTCATTGAGGGGATGAACTCAATCAGGCCTTCGGGAATCAGCACCGTGCCGAAGTTCCATCCAATCTTGGCTCGTTCGGCAATGAAATATGCTATCTGGCTGACTATGTTGTCGAGGGTCATGCGCTTAGCCTGAACTTCCTCTGAGATGATGCAGATATTGGGTTGAGTCTGCAAGGCACACTCCAGGGCAATGTGCGAGGCCGAACGCCCCATGAGCTTGATGAAATGGTAGTATTTCTTCGACGAGTTACAGTCGCGCTGAATGTTGCCTATCATTTCAGAATATACCTTGCAGGCAGTGTCGAAACCGAACGAGGTTTCAATCCACTTGTTCTTCAGGTCGCCGTCAATGGTCTTGGGCACGCCGATAACCTGCACATCAGCGCCAATCTCCTTGTAATATTCGGCCAGGACGGCAGCATTGGTGTTGGAGTCGTCGCCACCGATAATCACCAGCGCCTTGATATTGAGTTCCTGCAGAATGGTCAGACCCTTGTCAAACTGCTCTATCGTTTCGAGCTTTGTGCGACCGGAACCGATAATGTCGAAACCACCGGTGTTGCGATACTGCTGAATATAATTGGCAGTAAGCTCCATATACTGGTGATTTATGAAGCCTGACGGTCCCATAAGGAAGCCATAAAGCCTGCATTCGGAATTTATGCGTTTGATGCCGTCGAAGATGCCGCTTACCACATTATGGCCGCCGGGTGCCTGGCCGCCACTCAGTATGATGCCAACGTTAAACGGCTCTTCAACTCTCTTCGGACTTGAATCGCGTTCCATTTCCACCACCGGCATACCGTAAGTGTGAGGGAACAGCCGTGCTATTTCCTCCTCATCGCCGCAAGAGGTTGTTTTGCTGCCGTATTTAACTTTTACGGCTCCTTGAAGGGCGCGAGGCAACTTGGGCTGATAAGCTTCTCTGGCTTTCTGTAATGCACTCTTTTTCATAATTTACCTGTATGTGTTCCACGTCATTATTATGACGCTGCATTTTTCATGCTGCAAAGTTAATCAAAGTTTGCCACTTATTCAAATTATCTCTCATTAGCTCCCTAATATTCAACACTTTAAACCAAGAATCGTTGATTTTTGCAGGTTTGCAAAGGCCCATAATGCAGATTCACGGATTTTTATTATCTTTGCATTGAAAATCAGCAAGCCTGATGCCTTAAACTTTATATAGTCATGAAGAAGTCAGTAAGTGCAGCCATTGTCACACACCTGTTGGCCATTATCACAGTCATTTGCTGGGGCTCATCATTCCTAAGCACCAAGGTCATAATGGTAAATGGCGGTCTGGTGCCCGTGGAAATGTTCACATACCGTTTTGCAGCCGCTTATCTGATTCTTCTCATACTCACCTTCAAACACATACGCAGCAACAACTGGCGCGACGAGTTCACCTTCATGCTCTGCGGCATCTGCGCCGGCTCACTCTACTTCATTACCGAAAACTACGCACTGCAAAATACCACAGCAGGCAACGTTTCTCTGTTGGCCTCTGTCTCTCCCCTATTCACTGCTTTCCTTCTGGCCGTTTTTTTCCATACACGCGTTAAGACCGGAGTTATAATAGGCTCTTTGATAGCCCTGGCCGGTGTAGGATTCATTATTTGCAGCCATGGCGAAGGGTTCGTAATAAAGCCTAAAGGAGACCTCCTGGCGCTCTGTGCATCATTGAGCTGGGCCGTTTACACCATAGCCGTCAAACGACTGATACCCATCTACTCCACCCTCTTTATCACCCGCAAACTCTTCTTCTACGGAGTTTTGTCCTCACTTCCTCTGTTATTCTACGCAGTGCCGCCGCAGACAATCGCCGACCATATAGCCTTGTTGTTCAACTTCAGCGAGCCTGAATATTTCTCCAACTTCGCCTTCCTGGTTGTAATGTGCTCCGTAACCGGTTACCTGATGTGGAACGAAGTCATGAAGAAACTGGGACCCATATCCGCCAACAACTACCTTTATGGCCAGCCACTCATCACCATGCTTGCCGGCGCCTTGTTCCTCGATGAAGGCATCACCTTATATGGCTATATAGGCTGCGCCCTCGTTATCGGCGGACTGATAATCAGCGATAAGCTGAAATTCCCGAGCGACCGTCTGAAAATTTTCCGCCGCAAATAGACACCATTCCCCTCTCTAACCGGCTACTAAGAACTGTCCCCATTTTGAGCCGGTTAAAACCGCCATAACCAACGCTGCAACCTTTCCGGGACAAAAAAAGTTGTTAGAAATTTTGTCAAACCAAAAATAATACCTACCTTTGCACCCGGAAACGCACAGACCACGTTTCTGATATTGGAAAGATGCCGGAGTGGTCGAACGGGACGGTCTCGAAAACCGTTGTACCCTTTCGGGTACCCAGGGTTCGAATCCCTGTCTTTCCGCAAACCTCGCTGAAAATCAGCCACTTACAAATGAGTGGGGGCAAAATTAAAGGGGACGCTCTAATTTTAGGGCGTTTCTTTTTTCATCTCCATGAATATTTGAATTTCAAGATTGATCTAAGCAGTATAAAATATTACGAGTATGGATATAGCATGAAAAAGAACCAGAGTTTCCGCCTTCCGATTGATTTGATTGAACGCCTGAAACTACTTGCCCGTAAGGAAAATCGCAGCCTTAACAATTTTGTGGAGACAGTTTTACTCGATGCTGCGTATCATCAGCCTTACGACACAACCCTCGCCGCCATGAAAGAGGTGGAAAGCGGAGCCTTGCGTAACGATCCTGCGATTGACTTGTCATCAATCTCGGCAATGGAGAAATCTAAGCTTGAACCGTAATGTCGGTGTGTGTTAAAATATGTTAACAGGCAAACTCTAACTGGTTAGTTTGGCCTATTATAACTTTGAGGTAACTTGGTTACCGGGCGGTAACGTCTTAACATCTTGAGTTTTGTAGTGTTAGAATTACAGACAACAAAACACGGAATTATGGATAAAAAGAGAATCTCACTTGGTGAAAATGCTCAGGGCAATGTCTGTACGTTCCTGAAAAAGGTTGACTCGGTTTGTTACTATCTCTTATTGATGTTGACTCATTGTCTGAGGCGGGTTGACTTTCCGGGTCCTATCCCCGTAAGAAGTTGACCGGGGGGCATAGCCCGAAGGCAACGTAGCCAGGGGATAAGGCAAAGGTACAAAAAATTTCTTAGTCCATAGCAAAAGTCTGTTCCTTTTCTGCCTGTATGTCATCTTTTAATGCGTCTAAGGCACTTCCAATCGGTGGTCCGGACTCTCTGCCTGCGTCAACATCTATCATCGTGTCGAGTGCTTCCGCGCGCATTTTCTCGTGCCGAAGCTCCTTTCTCAGCCGTGTTACTTCGGCTCTCAGTGCATCGTAATCTTCGCTGCTGATGTCTTTCTTTTTCTTTCGCATAACCGCTATTTGGGGTAATTCAGACGCGAAGTTACGAATAATATACGCAACTGTGCGCCATTGAATCCCATTTACTTCGGCTATTTCTCCATAGCTCATGTCCGTTTCGGCGTACATCCGGAGGACTTCCCGGCGTATTGCCTGACGTTTCTGTCGGGGCAGACTCTGAAATCTTATCATTTTTATTGACTCTTTTGGGAGTCAACTTTTTTTCAGGGTAAGACAATTCAATGCCGATGAGACTTTCAAAAATCACTGAGTACATTGGCTCAAAAGGAAGTACATTCTTATAATAGATTGAATGTCGAAATAATTTCACAAAAACTTAACACCGAAAGTCGATTTAACAATTGTTCAACAAATCTGAAAAAATCATGAAACAAGTCGGCCATAATTTTGCCGTCAGAAATGATAAGAACGATTTGTATGAATTTGAAAAGACTACGGCTAAGTCTTACTCTGACAGCCATCGCTGCATGCTATGCCAATATGGAAGCGGGCATAGTGAAAGGAAAGATATTTGATGCAAGCACAGCCGAACCCCTTATCGGAGCGTCGATTCTTGCAAATCCCGGTAATCGGGGATCCATAGTGGACAAAGACGGCATTTACTCCATTCAACTGCCCGAAGGCACTTATAAGTTCGCCGTAAAGTATATCGGCTACCGCGACACTCTTATTACGCGGCGCATTCCGGCAGGTGATGAAATTATCACCATAGACATTCCGATGAGGCAGGATGCGATAGCTCTTGCCGAGGTTACAATAACAGCCATAAAGAGGAAAGACACCGAAACGGCAATGATAGAAGAAGAGAAAAAGAGTGATGTGGTGCAGACGGGAGTGTCGGCGCAGCAGATAGCCAAGACGCAGGACAAGGATGCCTCTGAGGTCATTCGCCGAGTGCCGGGAATCTCTATCATCGACGACAAGTTCGTAATGGTGCGGGGTCTCTCGCAGAGATACAATAATGTGTGGCTCAACGGCAGCGCGGTGCCCAGCTCGGAGTCTGATTCAAGAGCCTTCTCATTCGACATTATACCAAGTTCGCAGCTCGACAACATCGTCATAGTCAAAAGTCCCGCACCCGAATATCCGTCGGACTTCACGGGCGGCTTCGTGATGATACGGACAAAGTATCAGCCTGCAAAACAAGGATTTAGCATCTCGCTCGGAACATCATGGAACGACATGACGCATTTCCGCGAATTCAAATATTACAAAGGAGGAGGAAAGTATTACTACGGAGGATTCGATGCGCCATTGCATACTTATCCGGGGTTCGCGAACCGTATCGACCCGCTCAACAACGGCTTCAACAACGACTGGAAAATCTATGAAAGAAAGCCCATTGGCGACCTGAAGGTCAATGCCTCTTACAACAATCGCTGGCGATTTGAATCAGGAGCAACTCTCGGATTGCTGGCAGGCTTCAACTTCTCCGACTCATACCACACTCTGTTGAATATGGAGAACTCTCTTTACGGCCCATACGATGTGACCAACGACACCCCGGTCTATCTCCGCAAGGCTACCGACAACCAATATACCAACGACCGGAAACTCGGAGCACTGCTGAATCTCTCTTTTCTTCCGCAAAGCAACATGCATCGTTTTGAATGGAAGAACATTTACAATCGCATTGTCAAGAACCGATACTCCGACCGCATCGGCTTCAATTCGCAGCCCGACAATATTCAGGACATGGAGTATTATTACACCACTCGCAATACATTCAACTCGCAGTTTACTGGCCGCCATGAATTCAGCGGGGCATCACTGCTCGACTGGAGCGCCGGTTACGCCTATTCCGACCGTGATATGCCTGACCGCAGGCTGATACAGCTTACCGACCGTACCGACCAACGTATGGGCATCTACCGCATAAGTCGCGAATTTACAAGGCTTAGAGAGCATACGGCTTCGCTCAACACCAACTACCGCCAGGAGTTCTCTTTCAGAGAAATTGAACCGGTGTTAAAGGCCGGGCTATATGGAGAATATCGTTATCGGAACTATGACGTGCGGGAATTTCAGTATGGCTGGCAACCTGACAATAACCTGCCTGCGGGCTTTATGTTCAATCCCGATGTTACCGGCCAAGTGTTGATTCGTGAAAACTATGGACCCGACAAACTCTATCTGTATGAGAATGTCAATTTCCTCAATAGCTATAAGGCAAGCAGCAGTCAGGTTGCAGGATATGTGGGCATCAATGTTCCATGGCGCGCTCTTACAGTCTATGCGGGAGTGAGGTATGAGTATGTTGACCAGTTGCTGAGGATGAACACCCGACAGTCGAAAAAAAGCCTTCAAGACACTCACTATTATTACAGGGACTTCTTTCCCTCGGTAAATGTGAGCTACCGTTTCAACGACCATCATCAGGTCAGGGCAGCTTACGGACGCTCTACCAACCGTCCGGAATTTCGTGAACTTGCCCCTTCGGTATATTATGATTTCGACCTGGGCAGCAGCGTTATGGGAAACTACAACCTGAAAGCCGCCTATATTCAGAATGTTGATTTACGCTATGAGTGGTATCCGTCAAAGAATGAAATGGTGTCGGTGGCACTGTTCTATAAAAAATTCACCGACCCTATAGAATGGACTTACACCGTAGCCGGCGGCACCGACCTCATATACTCCTATATCAACGCCAAAGGAGCCAACAATTACGGCATAGAACTCGACATCCGCAAGAACCTCGGCTTCATAGGCCTTTACGATTTCAGCGTTTCGTTCAACGGCGCACTGATTAAAAGCAAAGTTACATTCAACAAAGGCAACAACATCGATCGTCCCATGCAAGGTCAGTCGCCTTACATCATCAACACGGGTATATTTTACAATCATAACGACTGGTCTGCGGCGGTGTTATATAACCGAATCGGCAAACGCATTGTCGGGGTGGGAAACAAATATGGAACCGGAGCAGATGGTAACGCCCGCAATATTCCCAACTCATACGAAATGCCGCGCAACTCATTAGACCTCTCGTTTGGCAAGAAATTCGGACACTGGGAGCTGAAGGCCTCTGTAAGAGACATCCTTGCCGAACGGTATCTGTTCAAGCAGATTGAGGAAGTTGTGGTGTCGGGTCAAAAAAAGCACATCGAAGAAACCACACGCAGCTATAAACCCGGACGTAATTTCAACCTTTCAATAACATACAGTTTCTAAGGGTCATTCGTGACTATTGTTAAACAAAAACCCATATCAATGGAAAAAAGAACAAAATCATTTGGCCGTCATCTGCTGTTGGCATCGGCCTGCGCACTGAGCCTTCTCGCAACCGGCTGTTCATCAGACAATGACGAACCGAACATCACACCCGACAATCCCGAAGTTACATACAAGGGAAATGTCGCTTACAGCAAAGGCATCGTGTTCAACGGCAACGAGCTCGGCAACGGCACGCAGAACTTCCATTTCACCGGCGATGTAACTCTGCCAAAGGGGACGTATCTCCTGAAAGGTTGGGTGTATGTGGATGAAGGAGCAAAACTCCGTATCCCCGCCGGCACAGTAATCAAGGGCGACAAGGGCACAATGGCCGCACTCATCATAGAGCCGGGCGGTTACTGCGAGATGAAAGGCACTGCCGATGAGCCTATCGTCATGACTTCTGCACAGGCTCCCGGCCAGCGTCGGCCCGGCGACTGGGGTGGTCTCATCATCTGCGGCAAGGGGCTGAACAATCAGGGCACCCAGCAGATTGAGGGTGGCCCCACTACCATCCACGGAGGTAACAACAAAGCCGATAACTCAGGCATTTACAGCTTTATCCGTGTGGAGTTTGCAGGCTATCCATTCGACACCGACAAGGAGATAAACGGCGTTACTTTCGGCTCCGTAGGCAGCGGCACGCAGATTGACCACATCCAGGTTTCGTATTCCAACGACGATTCTTTCGAGTGGTTCGGCGGCTCTGCCAACTGTTCTTACCTCATTGCCTACAAAGGCTGAGACGATGACTTCGACACTGACAACGGTTTTGACGGCGAAGTGAGATACTGCCTCTCTGTACGCGACCCGCGAATCGCCGACACATCACAGTCAAACGGCTTTGAAAGCGACAACAACGCCAGCGGTGCCGAAACCACACCTTTCACCTCGGCTCACTTCCGCAACATCACACTCGTCGGCCCCAAGACGACCAAGAATGCCGACTTCCTCAACAGCAGCGACTACATCACCGCAGGCGATATGTTTCCTGATAACGGTTCAAAACTCGGCCGGTTCCAGTCGGCTTTCCAGATTCGCCGCAGCAGCAAACTCAACATTTCCAACGCTCTTGCCATCGGTTGGCCTGTGGGTCTAATCATTGACGGCGAAAAAGGCCAGACTGTTTCCTACGCCAAAGCCGGGTCGTTTAAACTTGAAAACATTGTTTTCGCCGGCATGGATGCCATAGGCACTGACAAGAACAAGGAATACAGCGATTACCTCTTTGATTATCTCACAGGCACCGAGGACCGCACCAAGCCCTCTTTCTCTCACACTTTCTTCCTTAGCGGCACAGGCAACCGCATAGTCGAGGAATCAGCGCTCAATCTTCTCGACCCGTTCATGACAGGCCAGAACTTCTGTCCTGCCACAGAAATCAGCGATGGCAAAGGTGGTTACATCGGTGCTTTCCGTAACGCTTCCGACAACTGGATGCGCGGCTGGACCAATTTCGACCCGCAGCATACCGTTTACTGATTCAATTTCTCTGCCACTCTCCCACAGCCGTTGCATCACTTGCAGCGGCTTTTTTCGCACCATTCAATTCTAAAAGTACTTAAACGGGGGGTGAGTATGTTGCTGAACCTAACGGCAAACAAATTTGAGCCTCTCAGCAAAACCGAACATCTGAGAATTTGATAACTTTGCAGGTGTAGAAAAACTCTGAAATATGAAGCCATATATCATAACTCACATGATGTCGACAGTCGACGGTCGTATCGACTGTCCGATGGTGGGCTGTCTCACCACCGATGAATATTATGTTGCCTTAGACAAGCTTGGCAAATGCTCAAAACTGTCGGGGCGTGTTACCACAGTGCTTGAGAGCGATGCCGTAGAGAAGGCCACCGAAGGAAGCGAAGGAAGACCGATTGGTCATGAGGCTTTCCATGTTGCAGAAAAGGCCGATGAGTATACCATTGCGGTCGATACTTATGGCAAGATTCAGTGGAAAAAGAATGAAGCGGATGGTCATCCTTTGCTCTCTATCCTGTCGGAAGATGTATCGGAAGAATATCTCGAAGCGCTTACCGACCAGGGCATTTCTTGGATTACCGCCGGCAAAGGATGTATCGATCTGCGCCGTGCAGTTGAGATATTACACGAACAATTCGGTGTTGAACGTCTGGCAGTGGTCGGCGGCGGTCATATCTGCGGCGGTTTCGCCAAAGCGGGACTGATTGACGAGGTGAGCGTGATGCTTGCTCCCGGCATCGACGGTCGCGGCGGTCAGACAGCCATGTTCGACGGTATCAGCAAACCCGATTTCAAGCCATACAAACTGAAACTGGACAGTGTGGAGCGTTGCAATGCCGACATTTTATGGATTCGCTATAAAATGATGAAATGAGAAAGGCGGCAACAAGGAATTGCTCATCATTCCGGGCGCTAATCATTGCGACCTTTACAACAATCTCGAAAAGATTCCGTACAACAAAATTGATGAGTTCTTCAAACAGAATCTCTGAGTAATTCTTTCATCTTGGGTGAGTAAACTTTCAAATACAGAAACATAAAATGAGCAAAATCGTTATTACTCTGTGTGCCGTGTTCGCAATCTTCACCACGGCATGCGCACAAAACAACTCAAAGAGCGACAATATGAAGAAGAAAACTCTTGTAACATATTTCTCGGCCACCGGCACCACTGAAAATGCGGCTAAGAAAATAGCCTCGGTAACCGGTGCCGACATCATGCCCATTCAGCCGGTACAGAAGTATACGGCAGCAGACCTCGACTGGACAAACAGGCAATCACGCAGCTCTGTGGAAATGAACAACCTGAATTCACGTCCGGAGATTGAGGCTTCCTCCAAGAACATATCGGAGTATGATGTAGTGTTCATTGGCTATCCCATCTGGTGGAATCTGGCACCTACGGTAGTGAACACGTTCATAGAAAGCAACGACCTCACCGGCAAGACGGTTATTCCTTTTGCCACATCCGGAGGCGACGGCATTGGCAACAGCGCATCTAAGCTGAAGAGTCAGTATCCCAACCTCAACTGGAAAGAGGGCAAGCTTCTTAACGGCACCTCCGAAAAAGCCATCGAGCAATGGATTGAGAGTCTCAATCTCTAAGCAAGTTTCTCTAAGCTGATTCCGCAAAATATTGAGAGCGTGTCAAAACTGGCTGACGCGCTCTCTTTATTTAGGCTTAAGAAGCCGGATGATTATTTCTTTTCAGGAACACCGGTCATGATTACGGTAACGGTGTTCTTGTGGTTCAGACCCTTGAGCCATTTCTGCAGATCCTGAAGGGTGAGATTTTGCAGTGCCTCTTTGTGGCCGGTGTATGTATCGATGCCTCTGAGACTTTGCAGGATAGTCGTGAGCCAGAAGTTGTTGTTGCGAAGCTGAATGTCATACTGGTTGATGGCGGCAGTCTTCACTTTATTGAACTGGTCGGGAGTAATATCGCCGGCAAGTATCTTGTCAAGTTCCTCGTTGGCGAGTTTGAAAGCCTTATCCTGCTGTTCGCGGTTAGTCTGAATAACAGAAATCAGCTCCCAGCGTTTGTTGTTCTCATCCAGACGTCCGGCTGCTCCGGGACTGTAGGCTGCGCCTTCCTTCTCGCGGATAATTTCAGTGAACATATTGTTAAGCACTGCGCCTGCCAGCTCAATGTCTATATCACTTACGGCATCAACAGCCACCGGGCCGCTGGTGAACGAGTAGTAAGTAGTACCCGGGGTTGCCATGGCTTTATCAAAGCTTACAGTGGTGTTGCCGGTGTAGAAGCTTACAGGATAAATTTTAGCAGCTTTCGAAGCTTTGCCTTTCGAGGGCAGAGTGGCTATATATTGTTCGAGCAGGGGCTGGAGAGTCTGCTGATCAATATTGCCAACGAACACAAAGGTATAATCAGCGGCATTGGCCATGGTGTTTTTAGCCATGTTGAGCATCTGTGCATAATCGGCACTCTGCACCTTTGCCACGGTGTTTGCTGTCATACGGGGGTCGTTGCCATACATTGCATTTACCAGACTGTCTGAGAAACTCTTCATCGGGTCGTTCTGGCTGCGCTCCATGTCCACAACAGTCTTTTTCAAGTCGATGGCATACTGCTCCGGATCCGGATTGAGCTGAGTGAAGTAGCTGTATATCAGCTCCATCATGGTCTTGGCATCTTTCTTCACTGAGAAGCCTCTCAGGCCTGTGTTAAGCAGACCGAAGTTGTAAGTCACAGCAACCTGTTTGCCGCTGAGGAACTTGCTCATCATAGTGTTGTTGAAGTTGCCGAGCTTGGAGCTTTCAACTGCGGTGTTGAGCATGCTCAGGTTGTCAACAGCTTTCTTGTCTTTGGGATTAACGGTTTGAATACCACCGTTGGCTACACATCTGAATCTGATTTCATCACTCTTGAAATCGGTAGTTTTCAGAATCACCTTGGCGCCGTTCGACAGTGTGAACTCGGTTGTGCCTAACGCTGCGTTATTTTTGGTTGCGGTAACCTTTCCGGGAGTCGGTAATTTGGCAATCAGCGGTTCGGTGATGACTTCATCCTTATAGGCTTCATATTTCTTATTGATAGCATTTTCAACAGCAGCAATCATGGGCTTACGACCGGGCATTGTCAGACCCTCTTTCTTAGGCATGAACACCACAATCACCTGGTTTGTGTCTGTGAGCAGACCTTTCACCATGGGATTCAGCACCTGAGTGGTGAGCTGCGACGAAATCATCTGGAAGAGCTGCAGGTCAATTTCCGGGCCGGCAAGCACCTGATTGTCGATGAAATGGCGTATAAGTTGACGTGCCTTAACGCTGTTGGAGGTGGTGTTGCGTTCGTTGTTACGGGCCTCGAATCTGCTCATAAGCTCATCTTTGGCGCGTTGCAGTTCGCTGTCGGTGAAGCCCGTCTGGCAAGCACGTGCCACAATCTCCATGGCCTGGCTCGTAGCTTTGGCTATGTCATTGTCTTTGGGCTCAACGTCGATGTTGAAGGCATATTTGGTTTTTGACACATAATAGTCGCCAAAATATACGCCTGCATTTGAATATTCACATTCAGGCTTCTGAGAGAATTCCTGCAGACGCTGGTCAATCATTGTGGTAACCAGAGTTTCAGTAACATCATTCATCCAGTAACCGATTGTGTTGCGCTCTTCAAACGGAGTTGCATCTTGCTTAAACGCAATACTTACCGAAGTCATCGGAGCCTCTGCATCCTCATATTCAAAGTATATGGGTTCTTTGTTGTCGCTGACGTTCGGGTATACACGGGGAGCAGCGTTTTCGGGCATTTTGATGGGAGTGAAGAGGTCAACAACCTTCTTCTCCATTGCCTCAGCGTCGAAATCACCAACTATGATGATGCCCTGCTGATCCGGACGATACCATTTGTGATAATAGTCGCGCAGATCCTTGTAGGGAAAATTCATCACTATATCCATGCTGCCTATGGGCATCTGCTGATACTGATATTCCTGATAAATAAACGGAAGCACAGCGGTGAAGAAGCGGGTTCTGGAATCGTTGCGCATACGCCATTCCTCCTGAATTACCTTACGCTCTTCGTCAATTTCCTTGCCGTCGAGTGTGATGGCGCATGACCAGTCGCGAAGCACCAGAAGAACGCTGTCCATAAGGGCGGCGTCGGCAGTGGGAACATTGTCTATGTTATAGACTGTTTCATCGAAGCCGGTGTATGCATTGATGTCGGCGCCGAAACGCAGACTCTTGCTCTGAAGATAGTCGAGCATTTTATGGCCGGGATAATTTTCCGTGCCGTTGAAAGCCATGTGCTCAAGGAAGTGAGCCAGTCCAAGTTGCTGGGGATTTTCAAGGGTTGAACCAACCTTCTGTGCAATGTAGAAATTGGCACGTCCTTTAGGCTCTGCGTTGTGCAGAATGTAGTATGAAAGGCCGTTGGGCAATACGCCACTCTTGACGTACGACTGGCCCGTCATGGGATTGGCCATCAGCGGCAGCGGCTGAGCCATAGGGTTTTGTTGGCCCTGTTGCGCACTGGCCATGCCACAAGTGGCAGCCAAGAATGCACATAGAACCACTTTAACGATGTTTTTCAACATATATTTATGGTTTTGATGTTTTGTTGTTCTTGCTTCCGTATAAAATCACACATCAAGGTAACAGCGGTGTGTGTCATAGACTGCAAAGTTATAAAAACTTTTCTATATTGACGACATTAACCCCGCTAAAGTTTCACTCGCCAACGAAAAAATTTTAATCCTGATAACGCATGGATTCGGCAGGCGAAATCCTGCCTGCCACAGTTGCCGGCAAAAGAAGGGCAAGAAAGACTACTGCCGTTACAGCCACATTGAGTATGATTATCGACTCCACATTCATTTGCACAGGAACGTAATCTATGTAATAGCTGTCGGCATCAAGGGGTAAGAAATGATATTGCTGTTGCAGGAAAAGAATGAGCAGACCTATGCCGTTTCCGATAATTATTCCCAACAGAGCTATTCGCAGGGCCATGAAAACGAAAACGTTGCAGACTTTTCGTCTCGTTGCTCCCAAAGCCCGCAAGATGCCAATAAGCCGCACTTTGTCGAGAATCAGAATCAGCATGGCAGCTATGAGCGTTATACAAGCCACAATAGTCATCAGGGTCAGAATCACCGTAACGTTTGTGTCGAGCAGTGAAAGCCAGCTGAAATAGGCGGCGCTGCGGTCGGTAACACTTTCAACCCTATAAGGTATAGCCACTTCGCCCGAAGTGTATGCGCTGTTGAGGCGCTTACGGAGCCTGTCGGCATATTCGTCGGCCAGGTCGAAATCGGTTGTTACAACGCGGATATTTACGCCCTGTCCCTGTCCTATGTTGGCCATTTCGCGCAGGGGGGCTATGTTGCCCAATGCTATGAGGTCGTCAAACTGCTCGAAATGTGTTGAGTAAGTGGCCGCCACGCGATATTTTTGTGCCCTCAGCTCATCGTTCATAAAAAAGGCCGGTATGGAATCCCCCACTTTCAGTCCGAGGTCATCGGCCATTTTCTGCGACAGGGCCAAATCGTAAGCCGTTGACGGCAAACTGAAATCGGGCATCTTTCCGGCGGTAAGCTGAGAGCCTAAAAAGCTGCGAATATCGCTGCCGTCGGTGCCTTTGATATAAATTCCTTTGAAGTCCTGGGGTGTCTTTAGAATCACCGGCATGTTGAGTTCCATCTCATAGCCTGCCACGTATGGCTCCGAGTCAAGAATGGAACGCAGGGTCGGTGTCAGGGTCAGCAGATTGTCGGCCTCGGGGTCGGAGTTATCCTCCACAAGCCTGTAAATCTGCAGATGAGCATTGAATCCGGCTATTTTATTTGTTATCTGCTGTTTGAAACCCTGCACCACGGCAACGGCGCAGAGCATTACGCAGAGGCTTAAGGCAACAGCAGTTACGGCAACACCGACGGCCGGAGAGCGTGATGCTTTCCTGCCATCGGTGCGTCGTGACCTTAATGCGCTGCGACGGGCTATGTAGAAACTAAAGTTCAAAAACCCTTCAGATATGGCGGCATAGTCAGTTATCAGTCATAGACTGCATTGAATATGCCCACAATTTTCTGATTGTTGTCTTCTATAAAACGGAGTATCTCATCGCGCTGCTCGCTTTGCTTCACGTCTTCGCGTATGCGAAGCAACGCGTTACGCACTGATGTGCCGCTCTGATAAATCAGACGGTAACATTTTGCAATGTCATCGATTATATCCTCGCTCATATTGCCTTTGCGCAGAATATAAGCGTTTACTCCATAATAGTCAATGGGGTTATGAGCCATGATTACAAACGGGGGCACGTTGCCGTTGAAACGTGCGCCGCCCTTTATCATGGTCCACTCACCCACCGTTGAGCACTCATGACCGATGACGCTCGACGAAAGTATGACATAATTGCCAACCGTTACATCGCCGGCAAGCTTAACGCCGTTACCGAGCACACACCAGTTGCCGATTTTACAGTCATGACCTATATGGGTCTGAGCCATGATAAAGGTGTTGTTGCCGATTTCCGTGTAGCCACCCTCATGTATTGAGCGATTGATGATTACGTGCTCGTGAATTTTGTTGTTGTTGCCTATGCGAAGGAACGACTGTTCACCATGCCAGCGGAAATCCTGCGGATTGGCACCTATCACAGCACCCTCAAAAATCTCGTTGTCGTTGCCGAGAATGGTGTTGTGAAGCACCGAGGCATGAGGCCTGATCTTGCAGTTATCGCCGATTACGGTATCGCGGTCGATGAAGGCGAATGCATCAACCTTTACGTTGTCGCCGAGTTTTGCCGTGGGGTCGACAAAAGCCAACGGATGAATGATATTGGCCATATTTTGAGATTTTGGGGTTATCGTCCTCCGCCAAGTGTCTGGTAGAGATATATTACGCCTCCAACGCGCTGATACCAGCAGTTGAGCGATGACATCTGGGCGTTGAGAAGTGATGCTCGCGAGCTCAGCAGCTCAAGATATGTAGCATCGCCGGTGGTGAAAAGTGTCTCGGTGTAGTTTACGCTTTTCTCCAGGTCATCTATCTGCAGAAGTATCTGTTCGCGTTTCTCGCCTGCCGTGCTGATTTGTTTCAGAGCGTCGCTGACTTGCGAGGAGGAGTTCAGAATTG
>FR897884.1:26877-43144 GCA_000437495.1 Prevotella sp. CAG:485 | reverse complement strand
TTCAGAATTGTGTACTGGAAATCATTGAGAGCCTGTTGTTGCTGAGCTTTGGCAACTTCAAGCTGAGCGATGTTGCGGCCGCGAGAGAAAATGGGAGCTACCAGCGAGCCTGCCAGATTCACAAACCATTTGCCCGGATTGGAAATCATGGCACCTAAGGCGTTGGTGAAACCGCCGTTGGCAGAAATGGTCAGCGAGGGATAGAAGTTGGCACGAGCCTGATTGGTGGCATAGTAAGCGGCAGCAAAATTACGCTCTGCAGCTCTCACGTCGGGGCGGACAGCAAGATAGCTGATGGGTATGTTGCCCTCCGTCGGTGCCTGAGTCTTGAAATCAAGATTGTTGGTAACGGCCCATTTCTGAGGATACGTGTTGAGCAGAAGGCTCAGAGCGTTCTGTGCCTGATGAATGTTCAGTTCTAAATCAGGAATGGAAGCCAGCAGTGAATGAAGATTGGCCTGAGCCTGCACCACAGCAGCTTCGTTGGTCATGCCTGCCTGCTTCATCAGCTTCATGCTTCTTACCTGGTCTTCCCAAATCACAGCCGTGCGCTTGGTGAGGTCGAGCTGCTGGTTCAGAAGAACAATCTGATAGTAAGTGCGTGCAACGGCACAGATTATCTGGCTCTGGGTTGCCTGGCGGTAATCTTCTGCCATCTCCACGCCAACCTGAGCGGCGCGTTTCTGATTCAGAATCTTGCCGAAGACGTCTATCTCCCACGATGCCTGAAGCGGCAGCTGGTAAGACCAGCCCATATCCTGTTTGCCATATTTTGAGCCTGCGCCGTTGGGGGCAAAGGCTAACGAAGGCAGATAGCTGAGCTTGGCGCCTTTAAGCTGCGAGTTGGCTATGTTGACGTTGAGACGGGCATTGTCAAGGTCTTTGTTGTTGTCGAGCGCTGTCTGTATGTAGCGCTGCAAAGTCGGGTCGGTGAAGACCTCGCGCCAACTCAGGTTGCCGAGCGATGTGCTGTCTTGCTGCTCTTGCAGAGCTTTGGCGTAATCGCTCACTACCGGCGTCTCGGCCGGCAATTCATACTTTTTGTAGATGCCGCAGCCTGTCAGCATAAATGCCAACAGAGCTGCAACACCATATTTTATCATGGTTTTGGTCATGGTAATTTAATTCTTTATGGAATATTGCTCAAGTTCAGCCGAAATGTCGTCGCCGGTGTGCTGGTCAACATCAAATTTCAGCGGTGAAATCTTCTCCTGCAATGTCTGGAAGAGCACGAAGAGTGCGGGAACGATGAAAATCTGGAACAGCATACCAATGAGCATACCGCCTACGGCACCTGTGCCAAGAGCCTGGTTGCCGTTTGCGCCTGCACCATGAGCGTACATCATAGGCAGCAGACCGATAATCATTGCCAACGAGGTCATGAGGATGGGTCGCAGACGGGCCACGGCACCCTGTATGGCAGCTTTGACAATGGACATTCCTGCCTGGCGGCGTTCCAGAGCGAACTCTACAATGAGGATGGCATTCTTGGCCAACAGACCTATAAGCATGATGAGTGCAATCTGCAGATAGATGTTATTGGCTATGCTGCGCACGTCGGCAAAGATGAATGTACCCATAAGACCAAACGGTACGGAGAGGATAACGGCCCAGGGCAGCGAATAACTCTCATACTGAGCGCAGAGAATGAGGTAAACGAAGAGGAGAACAAGACCGAACACCATAGCTGTCTGGCTACCGCCCGAGCTCGACTGTTCCTCACGCGCCAGACCTGAATATTCAAAGCCGAAGCCTGTGGGGAGGGTCTGGGCAGCAACTTCTTCCACTGCCTTCATGGCGTCGCCCGACGAATAACCTACCTGCGGGTTACCGGTTACAGCAATGGCTGTGTACATGTTGAAGCGGTTGATTACGTCAGGACCGTATACACGTGTCAGTTTAACAAAGTTGTCTATCGGCGCCATTTCGTTGCCATTGCGCACCTTTATCTGCTTTAGGGTCTCGGGGTTGACACGGGCTTCGGGATTGGCCTGCATCATTACGCGATACAGCTTGCCGAATTTGTTGAAGTTGGAGATGTACATACCTCCGTAATAGCCCTGCAAAGCCTGCAGAACGGCTGTCTGCGTCAGACCTGCCTGTTTAACGCGCGGCACGTCAATCTCAACCAGATACTGCGGGAAGGTCGGGTTGAAAGTCGAGTAAGCCGAGGCCACTTCCGGACGGGCATTAAGGGCCTGGATAAAGCTCTGATAAACAGCGAAGAAGTTGTCGAGGCTGCCGCCTGTCTTATCCTGCAGTTTCACCTCGAAGCCGTTGGTGGCCGAATAACCGGTAATCATAGGGGGCTTGAAGAAGAAGGCCTGACCATCTTTCACCGTGTTGCCTACCATCATATACAGCTGTCCGAGAACGGCATCAGCACTTTCCGTCTTCGGGTCGCGGTCATCCCAGGGTTTGAGCTTGATGATGAACGAGCCGTAAGAGCTGCCCTGACCGCCCATGAAGCTGTAACCTGTGATGCCGGTACGTTCCTGAATGGCCGGAATCTGAGCTGCCAGCGAGTCGATGGTGTTCATGACGCGCTGTGTGCGTTCGAGCGATGTGCCCGGAGGCATGTTGATAGCGGCCATGATTGTGCCGGTATCTTCGTCGGGCACCATTCCCGAAGGCGTTATGTTCATCAGCACCACAAGCACTGCGATACTTACGGCTGTGATGCCCATAGAAATCCATTTGTGATGCACAAACCAGTTTGTGCCTTTCTTATAGCCGGCAAGCACCTTATCAAACACGCGGTTGAAGGCGTTGATGAAGCTGCGCTGGAAGATGCCTATAACGGCTATCAGAGCGCATATAGAGCTGATTATGAGCTTCCACATAGGAGTGGTGGTGAACCAGCCCAATACCAGGAACAACACGGCTGCAAGCAATGCAATGCCGGTAACGGCCGGCGGGAAAGAGAAACGCTTCTTGGCAATCTGCACAGCTGCCGAGCCTGCTGCCGAATAGGCATCCTTAAGACGCTGCTTAAGGGGTTCTTCCTCCCCATCCTCCGTCTTGTGGGGTTTGAGGAACAAGGCGCACAAGGCCGGCGAAAGGGTTAGTGCGTTGATAGCCGACAGACCGATGGCCATGGCCATGGTAAGACCGAACTGACGGTAGAAGACGCCTGAGGTGCCGGGCATGAATGATACCGGGATGAACACCAGCATCATCACAAGGGTAATGGAAATCAGCGCCGACGTAATCTCGCCCATGGCGTCGATGGCTGCCTGACGTGCTGACTTATACCCCTGGTCAAGTTTGGCATGCACGGCTTCCACCACCACTATGGCGTCATCCACCACAATGGCAATCGCAAGAACGAGAGCCGAAAGGGTAAGAAGGTTGAGCGAGAAGCCGAAGATGTAAAGCAGGAAGAATGTACCTATCAGTGCGACAGGAATAGAAATCAGAGGAATCAGCGTTGACCGGAAGTCCTGCAGGAAGATGAATACCACCAGGAACACCAGCACGAAGGCCTCCAACAGGGTCTTTATTACCTCATGGATAGAGGCAAAAAGGAAGTCGTTGACGTTGAGCGAAGCAGAGAGCACCAAACCGTCGGGCAGGTCTTTGCTCCATTGTTTCATATTCTTCTCCAGGTCTTCAATAACGGCAGTAGCGTTGGAGCCAGCCGACTGGAAGATGATGGCGGTAGATGATACCTTGCCGTTCTGTGTGTTGGCAAAGCCATAGGTCAGGCGACCGAGTTCAACATCGGCAACATCGTCAAGATGCAGAATCTGGCCGTTGGGCAGAGCCTTTACTACAATGTTCTTAAACTGTGCCGGGTCTTCCAGACGACCGGTGAAACGCATTGTGTATTGGAAGCTCTGGTTGCTGTTCTCGCCAAACGCACCGGGAGCGGCTTCTATGTTCTGTTCTGCCAGAACAGCTGAAATATCGGTAGGAACGAGTCCGTACTGAGCCATAATTTCAGGCTTCAGCCAAATACGCATGGAGTAGTCGGCACCGAAGCTCATGGCATCGCCAACACCGTTGATACGCTTAATCTGCGGCACGATGTTAATCGACATATAGTTGTCGATGAACTCCTCGGTATATTTGTTATCGGGCGAATAAAGGTTGATTACCATAAGCATCGATGACTGACGCTTCTGAGTAATCACACCCACCTGGTTTACCTCGGATGGCAGGAACGGAGCGGCCTTAGCCACACGGTTCTGAACGTCGACGGCAGCCATATCCGGGTCACGGCCCGCTTTGAAGTAGATGGTGATTTCGGCAGAACCGTTGTTGGCTGCCGATGAATACATATAGTCCATACCCTCGGCACCGTTAATCTGTTCCTCCAGAGGGGTGATTACAGACTTCAGCACCGTTTCGGCGTTAGCACCTGTGTAAGATGTGGAAACGCGAATGGTAGGCGGCGCAATGTCGGGATACTGCTCAATAGGCAGCGATACCAGTCCCAGGATACCGAAAATCACTATAAAGATAGAGATGACGGTACTGAGTACAGGCCTTTTTATGAAGTTTGATACGTTCATATCTGTATGTTAAGACGCAAGTCGCTCGGTTGCTTCACACAACCGGCGACTAACGTCAGGTTCAGCGTTTAGGTTTGATTATCAGGCTGTCTTTCACGGTGATGCCTACGCCTTCCGTTACGATAACGTCGCCGTTGTTCAGGCCCGAAGTTACTATGTAAGTCTGACCGTCGTTCTGCTCCTCAACCGTGATAGGTGTGCGGTGAGCCATGTTGTTCTTGTCGATGGTGAAGACGAACTTCATATCCTGAATCTCCGTGGTGGCTTTCTGCGGAATACGGATGGCATTGCTGCGCCTGTTGGGGATGAGCACCTCAGCCGAGTTGCCGGAGTGCAACATACCGTTGCTGTTGGGGAACACGGCAATGAACTTGGCAGCGCCTGTCTGCTGGTCAACAACGCCGCTCACGCTCTTGATTCTTCCTTTAAAGGGATAAACCTCGCCGTTTGCCAGCTTAAGGCTAACCTGAGGCATGGCGGCTATAGCCTGTTCCACAGAGCGCTGACCGTTGTCGGTGAGAGCCAGTACTTCTTTCTCGTTCATTGAGAAGTAAGCCTCAATCTCGCCGTTGTTGCTGAGCACGGTAAGCAGAGTGCTGGGCGACACCAGAGCGCCTTCCTTATAATCTATAGTGCCTACGATGCCCGAAGTGGGAGCCGTAACAGTGGAATAAGAAAGGGTCTTCTGAGCCGATACCAACTGAGCGTTGGCCGAAGCCAATGCTGCTCTTGCCTGATTCAGCTGTGCTTTGGCGGCATTCAGGGCATCAACGCTGAGCTGATAAGCTGTGGGCGCTATGATGTTCTGATTGAGGAGGAGTTTTGAGTTATTATTGTTTGTTGTCTGGGTGTTGACATTAGCCTGAGCCACCTCCACGGCGGCGCGAGCCTGACTTACCTGACCTTTGGCTGCATCAACAGCTGCTTTGGCCTGAACCTGGTCAATGCGGAAAAGGACCTGTCCTTTAGCCACTCTCTGACCCTCTTGTACGCATACCTGTGTAATAAAGCCTTGAACCTGAGGCCGAACTTCCACGTCGTTGGTGCCGCGCAATGTGGCGGGATACGCCGTCTGCAACGTTGCATCTTCTTCGCCGATGGTCATGACCGCCAGCTCCGGAGTCTGTTGCTGCTGTTGCTGTTCCTTCTTGCCACACGAAACAAGCCCCGCGAAGGCGAGGAACATAACGGCCATACTAAGCCAATTCTTTTTCATTTTTCCTTATTGTGTTTTTGTATTAGTATCTTGTATGTGTTTTTTCGGCTGCAAAGGTACGAAATATTTCGGTAACGTCAACATCCTTTCAGTTTTTTATTGTAAAAATAAGTATTTTTCACACTCCAAATCAGGGCCTCGCGCAATAGCAGTCTATGCGCTAAGTGACCTCGAAATCTCCTGCTCAATTCATGCCCCTTAGGCGCTTTCGCTCGGGTCTTATGTTAATTTTTTATAAATTGACCGTCAATGTTTTGTTAAATTAACATTTAAGTGTTAACTTTGCGGCATCGTTGCAGAACACGCAATAGAGACCGGGGATTGTTTGAACCCCTCTTAAGGTTCAAATGTTAAATAATTACAATTCCTACAGTCTCTGAAAGAGAATATGAAAAAGTCTACTATCTGGCTGCTGACCATAATAATGGCGCTGACCTTCGGCATTCTGTTATATTTCCAGGTAACGTATCTGGAAAGTATGGTGCGTATGCGCAAGGAGCAATTCTCCGAAAACGTAATGCGCGCTCTTTATGGTGTTGGCCGGTATGTTGAGGAGCAGGAAACGCTCTATTATCTTGAACAGGACCCGGCTTTGCTAACCGACGACACTCCCCTTTCTTCAGAAAGTACAGTCAATGTGGGTGGCAAGCTGCTGCCGGTGGAGGATTTCACATCCGAAGAATCTGCCCGCGAGCGTTATCGCCGTTTACAAAATGCGCTGAAATACCGTTTTCGCTACCAGCAGTCTTTGCTCAATGAGGTGGTAATTTCCATTATCCAGGAAAGTGCTTCGCGTCCTGCCGACGAGCGGGTTGACTCTGCCATGGTGCGCAAGTTCATTGCTTCCGAGCTGTCGCGCCGGGGCATCAATGTTCCATTCTCGTTCTGTCTGGTAACGACGGATGCACAGCCTCTCTACGCCACTTCCGATTTCGACACGCCTTTGTTGGAGGATTTCCGCAATAACAACCACGTTGACGGTCTTTACTCCATACCTCTCTTCCCGAACAGCGACGTCAGCTACACGCTGTTGGTGGATTTCCCCACGGAGAAGAAATATGTCTATCGGTCCGTCCGATATATCATACCCACGCTTGCCTTCACGGCCATATTGCTGGTAATTTTCATCTATACGGTGTTGCTCGCCTTCCGTCAGAAGAAGCTTTCGGAGATGAAGAACGACTTCATCAACAATATGACTCATGAATTCAAGACTCCCATTTCCACTATTTCGCTGGCGGCTCAGATGCTCGACGACCAGTCGATAACCAAATCTGCCACCATGCTCAGCCATTGTTCGCGTATCATCAACGAGGAGACCAAGCGTCTGCGTGTGTTGGTTGAACAGATACTGGTGCTTTCCATGTTCGACAATGCCCAAATACGTGTCAACATCAAGGAGGTCGACGCCAACAGCATCATCAGCAGCGTAGTTGACAATTTCAAAATCAAGGTTGAGAAATTCGGCGGCGACATCACTGCCGACCTAAAGGCAACGCACGCCATGGTGGCTGTGGATGTGCTGCACTTCACCAACGTCATCTACTCGCTGCTTGACAACGCGGTGAAATATCGCAAACCTGATGTGGCTCCCGAGCTAAAGGTAAGCACGTCTGACACAGCAGCCGGCAACGAGCTGGAGATTCGTATTGCCGACAATGGCATAGGCATTCGCCAGCAAGATCAAAAGCGCATCTTCGACCGTTTCTACCGCGTCAGCACAGGCAATCGCCACGACGTCAAGGGTTATGGCATTGGCTTGGCCTATGTGCGGCAGGTTGTGCAGCAGGTGGGCGGACGTATTCGGGTTGAAAGTGAACCGGGTGTCGGCACAGCCTTCATAATCAAGCTGCCGTTGTCTGAGAGTGTGCCTGAAAATTAAGTTTGCTCTCAAACTGATGCGTCAAAATGAACAAATAAACGTTTTTTACATTATATTAGAAAACATTCTAAAGAAAAAATAAAAACCACAAAATATGGACGAAAAACTTAGAATACTCCTTTGCGAGGACGACGAAAATCTCGGTATGCTCTTGCGCGAGTTTCTCCAGACCAAGGGGTATTATGCCGACTTGTATCCCGATGGAGATGCAGGCTATAAAGCTTTCTTGAAAGGAAAGTACGACTTGTGTATGCTCGACGTCATGATGCCGCGCAAAGACGGTTTCACTCTGGCTAAGGAAATTCGCAGCGTCAATGCCGAAATACCTATTATCTTCCTCACCGCCAAACAGCTCAAGGACGATGTGCTCGAGGGCTTCAAAATCGGTGCTGACGACTATATCACCAAGCCTTTCTCAATGGAAGAGCTGCTCTTCCGCATCGGCGCCATCCTGCGCAGGGTAAGAGGCAAACAGAACCGCGAGATAACCATGTATAAGCTCGGCAAATTCACCTTCGACACTCAGAAACAGGTGCTCATTGCCGACGACAAAACTACCAAACTCACCACCAAGGAGAGCGAACTGTTATCGCTGCTTTGCGCTCATCGCAACCAGATTCTGGAACGCAACTACGCGCTGAAAGCCATCTGGATTGACGACAACTATTTCAACGCTCGCTCCATGGACGTGTACATCACAAAGCTGCGCAAACACCTCAAGGCAGACCCCAACATTGAAATAATCAACATCCACGGCAAAGGATACAAGCTCATTGCTCCGGAACCGGCAAAATCTGTTGAAGCTAACTAAGAGTAAGCCCTAAAATATCAAATATCAATTTAAGTAAAGTCAAGACCGGCTGTTATCGGTTATACATTTTCGTTACTTAAGTTGGTATTTGATTTTTTATAACCATTCGTATCACATCAAAGATTGATTCAGACGCACCAAACCAAATAAAAACGTGTCATTATGCTCAAAGCATTGTTTCTTCTCTATCAATGGTTCATAGCAGCACCCATATTGCTTGTAATAACCATAATCACGGCGCTTGCCACCATTATCGGCACGGCACTCGGCAGCCACAGGATTATGGCCTATTACCCGGCGCATTTCTGGGGACGCTGTGTCTGTTTCTTTTTCTTCATACGGGTCAAAGTCAAGGGTCGCCAGTATCTCGATGCCAAGCAAAGTTATGTGTTTGTGGCCAATCACCAGGGAGCCTTCGACATCTGGGCTATCCTGGGATATCTCAACCATAACTTCAAATGGCTTATGAAGAAGAGCCTCGAAAAGATTCCTCTTGTGGGATTTGCCTGCCGTAAGGCGGGGTATGTTTTCGTCGACGACAGCTCCATACACGGCATCAAGGCCACGATAGAAGAGTCGGAGAAACGGCTGAAGAACGGCATGAGTGTGGTCATCTTCCCCGAAGGCTCGCGCACCTGGGACGGACGCCTCATTCCTTTCAAACGCGGCGCGTTCATGCTTGCCGGCGAATTCAAGCTGCCGGTTGTGCCAATCACCATCGACGGCTCTTTCCGGGCCATGCCGCGTACCACATACAACGTAACTCCCGGACGCATCACGCTCACCATCCACAAACCCATCTGGCCCGGCGAACGCGGCTTCAATACCAAGAAGCTGATGGCCGAATGCCGCACCGCTATCGCCTCCGCACTTCCCGAAGGCTCCGACCCGGAAGCAGCGCAGCAGTAACAGAGGCGCCTGCAAAGACAAATTTTTCATCAATGTACAGACCTTCAGGTGTTTTATGCGCATGAGGGTCTTCTAAAGTCTGTACAGTGCAATAATTGGCACGCTTTTTGCGTTTATAAAAGTTATGACAAAGAAAACCACTCCGATAGCAAAAGCTGAATCTATAGACGTAAAAGGAGCACGCGCCAATAACCTCAAGGGTGTAGACCTGAGTCTGCCCAGAGGCAAATTCGTTGTTGTTACAGGCGTCAGTGGCAGTGGCAAATCATCATTGGCTTTTGATACCCTTTATGCCGAGGGGCGTCGCCGTTATGTTGAAAGTCTTTCGGCCTACGCACGTCAGTTTCTCGGTCGTATTCCAAAGCCTGAATGTGATTTCATAAAAGGCCTTCCGCCCGCCATTGCCATTGAGCAGAAGGTGGGCAGCCATAACCCGCGTTCCACGGTGGGTACAGCCACAGAGCTTAACGATTATCTGCGTATGCTCTTTGGCCGCATCGGACATACCTTTTCGCCGGTGAGCGGCAAGGAGGTGATGAAACATTCGCCTGAAAGTGTGGTAAACGAGCTTCTCAGCATGCCCGAAGGCACGCGCATTGCCGTTACAGCTCCCATAAGGCTGCCGGAAAACAGGTCTTTCAATCAGCAGCTCGACATATACCTCAAGGAGGGCTACTCGCGTCTGGAAAAGGATGGCGAGTTCATCGACATTCAGGAAGCGCTGGAGGCCGACAAGCCCATGAGCGCCGAATATTACCGGCTGTTGATTGACCGCCTGAGCATAAATGATGATGCCGACACGCGTTCGCGGCTCACGGATTCCGTTGAGACTGCTTTCTTTGAAGGCCACGATGAGATTGTGGTGAAGGTCTTTAACTCAGACGCCGAACCGCAGGCGTTGGAGTTCAGTCGGCGTTTTGCCCTCGACGGCATGGATTTCCGCGAGCCAAGCGACCTGATGTTCAACTTCAACAATCCTTACGGCGCTTGCACACGATGCGAGGGCTTCGGCCAGGTGTTGGGCATAAGCGAAGATTTGGTGGTACCTGACAAGTCGCTGTCGGTGTATCAGGGCGCCGTGGTTTGCTGGAAGGGTGAGAAAATGGACGACTGCCGGCGCGAGCTGATAAGTCTTGCCTCCGAGATTGGCTTCCCCATACATACTCCCTATTCCGACCTCACCCGCGCGCAGCTCGACATTTTATGGCACGGCAAAGGCCGCTGGGAGGGCATTGACGGATTCTTCAGATGGGTTGACCAGAACCAGTATAAGATTCAATATAGGGTGCTGAAAGCACGTTTCCGCGGACGCACTCTTTGCCCGGTATGTCATGGCACGCGTCTCAAACCCGACACTGAATATGTAAAGGTTGCCGGCAAGAGCATTTCTGAATTGCTTGATATGCCGGTAAGCAAGCTCCGTAAGTGGTTTCAGGATCTCGCTCTGTCAGCCACTGATGCGGAGATTGCCAAGAGGCTTCTGCGAGAAATCAACAGCCGTTTGCGCTATCTCGACGAGGTAGGTTTGGGCTATCTTACTCTTTCGCGCCCGTGGAGCACGTTGAGCGGTGGGGAGAGCCAGCGCATAAAACTGGCGACTGCTTTGGGCTCGAGTCTTGTCGGCTCGCTTTACGTCCTCGACGAGCCCAGCATCGGTCTGCATCCACGCGACACGCAACGGCTCATCGGCGTGCTGAAACGTCTGCGCGACATTGGCAACACGTTGGTGGTTGTTGAGCACGACGAGGAGATTATGCAGGCAGCCGACTGGTTAGTTGATGTCGGACCGGGTGCCGGGTCTCAAGGAGGTGAAATAATTTTCGGAGGGGATATGGAAACGGCTCTGAAGCCTGAAACAGCCTCGGAATACCCGTTGTCTAAGACGCTCAAGTGTCTCACGGGTGAAGACCCCATTGCCATTCCGGCGCTTCGTCATCCGTGGAAGAAAAGAATCTCCATTGAGGGAGCGGCCGCCAACAACCTGCGGAAAATTAATGTGGATTTCCCCTTGGGTGTCCTCACTGTAGTTACAGGTGTAAGCGGCAGCGGAAAATCGACTCTTGTTCGCGATATTCTCTACCGGGGTCTGGCCACCAAGCTTGGCATGGGAGTTGAGAAACCTGGCTTCTTCAAACGTATGAGCGGCGATTTGGCCGATGTGAAGAATCTGGAGTTCGTTGACCAAAACCCCATCGGTACTTCCACGCGGTCGAATGCGGTTACTTATTTAAAGGTCTATGACGACATCCGTCGTCTTTACAGTGAACAGCCGTTGTCGCGTCAGCTGAGCTTTACTCCCAGTTTCTTCTCTTTCAACACCGAAGGGGGACGTTGCGAGGAGTGTAAAGGCGAAGGTGTGCTGATCATCCCTATGCAGTTCATGGCCGATATTCAGGTGCCGTGTCCGGAATGTGGCGGCAAACGCTTCGGGCGCGATGTGCTTGAGGTGCTTTATAACGGAAAGAATATCAGCGATGTGCTGAACATGACGGTTGCCGACGCTGTCGACTTTTTCAATGCTGACGCCAACAACAAGCTGGCTCAGCGCATAGCCAAGAGTATGCAGCCTCTGCTCGATGTGGGATTGGGTTATCTGCCGCTCGGGCAGCCCTCTTCTACCCTATCGGGCGGCGAGAATCAGCGTCTGAAGCTGGCTTATTTCCTTGCCAATGCCAACAGTCAGGGACACACGCTCTTCATCCTCGACGAGCCGACGACAGGTCTGCATACCACCGACATAGCCACGCTGCTCAAATCGCTCCGTCAACTCATTGACAAGGGCAACACGGTAGTTATCATCGAGCACAACATGCACGTTGTCAAGAGTGCCGACCACATCATAGACCTTGGTCCGGAAGGTGGCGAAGGTGGCGGCAATATTGTCTGTACGGGTACACCTGAAGAGGTTGCTCTCTGCAAGGAATCGCTTACGGGTCAGGCGCTTAAGGAATTACTATAAGAACCCATATAATCGGTCTAACAACGTTCCGGGGTTTGTCAGAATGGTTACAGATGTTCCATTCATACAAACCCCGGAATGTTATTTTTTCAGGAATATGGCTATTTGTGTCTTATTCCGCGTATACTGTTTAATCCGGGCAAGGGCCGAACTGATTGTCGTAGGGCTGTGATGGCTGAAGCACGAAGACCAGCAATACTATCGACCCTGCAAAGGAGAGGAATCCGAACAACATGCTCATTATTTGCGAACCTACCAACGCGGCAAATAAGGATATTACATAAGGTACAAGGTACAACAATATCCAATAGCCCGGATGTCCTGCATCGTGCAAACGCCGGAAAAGTACCGCCCAGCTCGGCACGAGAATCACGATACAGAAAATTATAAAAGGGAGCAGGAAGAAAAAACCGAAGAGTCCGACTCCTCTGCTACCTGCAGTGGCTACTCCGATGAGTGCTGCTATGATGCATATTGCTATAATGCTCAGGAAGCAGAACAAAATCCACCACCAGTATTCAGAGCGTGTGGCACGACCCGTGAAGGTGGCATACCTGTTGAAACAAGTCTTGATGGCTTGTGCAAATGTCATGATATAGGTAGTATTAAAATATTAAAGTTAATTGTCTTGAAGGAGAAATCAGTTAGAGCAACAGAAATAGCGACAGCACATTTTTAATGATGAAAAAGTGCGCCGAACAATCCGCTCTTTTTCTCTTCGGGCTTCAGATGGATATGTGACTCACTTGATTCTTTATCCAGAAACCTAATGTGGTTGTTGAACACAAAAGCTACCATGTGTTCAAATTCCAGAACCGTATATATGCTGCGTATCAAAAACCTTTTGAACGGCGAGAACTGATCCATGTTTCTTATCTCTACCTTCTCGTCGTCAACATCAATCGGATTATTCTCCGACAATATTTCCTGGAAATAAGGCAGGTTAAGTTCGTCGCGTTTTACCGGCTTTTTATACCGCTTATATATCTCTTTTATAACTTCGTCGTTAATCATTACGAGTGTTAATCTATAAAAGACTTTCAGCCAATCCTTCCATAGTGGGATGATGTGTAAGCCTTTATGACCTTTCTATTATTAGAACATTAAAAAGGAATGGATTGTTTTTTAAAATTATCTGTTTATAATGATAAAAACAGAAACGGTTGACATCGCTGGAGTTGACCTCGTTGGAGTTGACCTCTTTAAACGAGAAAGTGAAACGCCGGAAACGAAGGAAACGACACTCTCCGTTTCCGACGTATCATTATTTTACTTAAGGCAACGCTTTGCGGTGAAAGCCTTTACCGAGGATTAACCGAGGAAGCTCAACAGCACACCGGCGGCTACGGCAGAACCAATAACTCCCGCAACGTTCGGGCCCATGGCGTGCATCAGCAAATAGTTGGCCGGGTCATATTCCAGACCTACGTTATTAGAGATACGCGCTGCCATTGGCACGGCGCTGACGCCGGCATTGCCAATAAGAGGATTCACCTTCTTGTTCTTGGGCAAGAACAGGTTCATCAGCTTGACTGACAGCACACCGGCCGAAGAGGCTATGATGAATGCTATGAAGCCAAGCGCAAAAATCTTGATGGTGTCGGGCGTGAGGAACTTGTCAGCCTGGGTGGAGGCACCAACAGTAAGACCGAGCAGAATGGTTACTATATCGGTCATGGCGTTGGAAGCCGTCTTTGCCAGACGTGTGGTTACGCCGCTCTCGCGCAGCAGGTTGCCGAAGAAGAGCATACCGAGCAGAGGCAGACCCGAGGGCACCACGAAGCACGTGAGAATCAGGCCCACAATGGGGAAGATTATCTTCTCGTTCTGCGTTACGGCGCGGCCGGTCTTCATCTTTATCAGGCGCTCTTTCTTGGTGGTGAAAAGACGCATCAGCGGCGGCTGAATAAGCGGTATCAGGGCCATATACGAATAGGCCGACACTGCCACAGCGCCAAGCAGGTTGGGGTTCAGCTTAGATGTCAGGAAGATTGCCGTGGGACCGTCGGCGCCGCCGATGATGGCAACGCAGCCTGCACTCAGCGGGTCAAAGCCCAACAGCAGCGAAAGCATGTAAGCGCCGAAAATACCAAACTGGGCACAGGCGCCTATAATCATCAGCTTGGGGTTCGACAGCAGGGCCGAGAAATCGGTCATGGCGCCGATGCCAAGGAATATCAACGGCGGATACCAGCCGTTTTGCACACCGTTATAGAGTATGTTGAGCACCGATCCCGGCTCATAGATGCCAATGTCCATACCTTCCTGGAAAGGTATGTTGCCTATCAGCATGCCAAAGCCTATGGGCACTAACAGCAACGGCTCGAAATTTCGTTTTATGGCAAGGTAGATAAAAAATATACCTACCAGCAACATCACCAGGTTAGTCCATTCGCAGTTGTAGAAACCTGTGAATTGCCAGAACGTCGACAGGCTCTCGCTGAGGAAGTTACCAAGTGAATTACTTTCTAAAAGAATCATTGCAGTATTTTGAATGAGCTGACTTATTCAATAATCATAAGGTCGGCACCTTCGAGCACTGCATCGCCGGTATTGACCAAAATCTGTTTCACCACGCCGGCACGCTGAGTATGGATATCGTTTTCCATCTTCATAGCCTCAAGCACGCATACGGTGTCGCCAACTTTTACAGTTTCGCCAACACTCACTGTGAAACCCATCACTGTGCCGGGCAGCGGACTCTTTACTGCTCCCGGACGCGAATTTTCTTCCACCGGTGTTGATACCACCTTCTCGCCGGTTTCCGTGCGCGGCGCCGGTGCGGCAGCCTTTATCTGAGGAGCGCGACTCATGGCGCGGGTGGCCACTTCGGTGTCAAGCTCTACTTTATAGGGGGTGCCGTTGACCTCCACCTGAACGATATTGTCGCGGATGTCTCCTACGGCAATCTTATATTTTGTTCCGTTGATTTTATATCTGTACTCTTTCATTTTCCTCTCTTTAATTTGCTAACGCCGTATCAATGTTTCACTTGCGGCAATACGCGAAGATTGTAGATTTTTGAATTCCAGGGTGAGTATGACCGCTTCATACTGCGAATAGTCAGTATGTAGTCTTCCATGTCATGACGTCCGGAATAATGCTCTGCCAGAGCAGCTGCAATAGCGACAATGACTTCGCCGGAATCCTCTTCCTCATGTTCCTTGACGGCCATTGCACCGTGAGCCTTCTGTTTGCGTTGTTTCTGCAACGCAGAGCTGATGCGGCCAAAGCAAAGGAAAAGAATGCTCAGCACTGCCAGCGCTGCCACCACAATACACATACTCAGTATGGTAAGTGCGCCGCCATAAGGGTCATTCTTGCTCAGCTGCTTTGCTTTCTCCTGCTGAGACAGGCCTTTGTCGGCTTTTTTTACTTCCTTCACTTCGCCACCGGCAGTTGCCTCGGGGGAGTCGGCATGGCTTGTGGCTGCCTCGGTGGCGCTTACGCTCTCCTTCTGAACCTCAGAGACCGGCGCAGCCTTCGGACTTTCCTGGGCCGTTACCGCAAATGAAAACACTCCGATAACAATGGCAAGCACCGAAGCGATGATTCTGTTACACATATTAATATATAGGTATGGCCCACAACACCCTGTTGTGTGGTATTGTGGGCCGTTATATAGGTTTACAGAGGTATGTTGCCGTGTTTCTTGGCCGGGTTCGTCTGCTTCTTGGTAGCAAGCATCTGGAGGGCCTTGATTACGCGGAAACGGGTGTTGCGCGGCTCAATAACGTCGTCAATGTAGCCATATTTGGCTGCCTGATACGGGTTGGCAAAGAGCTTGGAGTACTCTTCCTGCTTCTCGGCCAGATAAGCCTTCGGATCGTCGGCATTCTTGGCATCGCGGGCATAGAGGACGCCAACAGCGCCTTCTGCACCCATAACAGCGATTTCTGCGCTGGGCCATGCATAGTTGATGTCGCCGCGAAGCTGCTTGCAGCTCATCACGATGTGGCTGCCGCCGTAGCTC
>FR897884.1:24285-26867 GCA_000437495.1 Prevotella sp. CAG:485 | reverse complement strand
CCGCCGTAGCTCTTACGCAGCGTTACCGTTACCTTGGGCACGGTGGCTTCGCCGTAAGCGTAAAGCAGTTTGGCGCCGTGCAGAATAACGGCATTGTATTCCTGGCCTGTGCCGGGCAGGAAGCCGGGAACGTCTACCAGCGTTACCAACGGAATGTTGAAGCAGTCGCAGAAGCGAACGAAGCGGGCTGCCTTGCGCGAAGCGTTGCAGTCCAGTACACCGGCAAGCACTTTAGGCTGGTTGGCAACCACACCTACGCTCTGACCGTTCATGCGGGCGAAGCCCACGATGATGTTCTTGGCATAGTCGCGCTGTACTTCCAGGAACTCGCCGTTGTCGATGATGGCACCGATAACGTCATACATATTGTACGAACGTTTGGGGTTATCGGGAACTATCTCGTTGAGTTTGTCCTCCAGACGGTCGATAGGGTCGGTGCATTTCTGCAGCGGGGCCTCTTCCATATTGTTCTGGGGCATGAACGAGATGAGTTTGCGGATGAGCTGGAGAGCCTCTTCACCTGTCTCGGTGGCGAAGTGCGTAACACCGCTCTTGCAGCTGTGAACGCTGGCGCCGCCCAGTTCTTCCTGGCTTACGTCCTCGCCCGTAACGGTCTTAACAACCGTGGGGCCGGTGAGGAACATATAGCTGATACACTTGGCCATGATGGTAAAGTCGGTGAGAGCCGGGCTGTAAACAGCGCCGCCTGCACACGGACCGAGGATAGCGCTAATCTGCGGAACTACGCCCGATGCCAGAATGTTGCGCTTGAAAATCTCGGAGTAGCCTGCCAGAGCGTTGATGCCTTCCTGAATACGAGCGCCGCCCGAGTCGTTCAGACCGATTACCGGAGCGCCCATGGTCATGGCCAGATCCATTACCTTGCAGATTTTCTGTGCCATGGTTTCCGACAGAGAGCCGCCGAATACGGTGAAGTCCTGTGCGAAAACATATACCAGACGGCCTTCAATTGTGCCGTAGCCGGTTACTACACCATCGCCAAGGGGATGTTTCTTGTCCTGGCCGAAGTTGGTGCAACGGTGTGTTACAAACATATCCAGCTCCTCAAACGAACCCTCGTCAAGGAGTTGGGCAATGCGTTCGCGGGCGGTGTATTTGCCGCGTGCATGCTGTTTTTCAATAGCCTTTTCGCCGCCGCCGAGGCGTGCCTCAGCTCTTTTCTCAAGCAGTTCCTGAAGCTTTTCCTGATTGGTGCTCATGTTATGGTGTTTTGTCAGCCTGATTTTGCCCTGGTTATCTGCGCCTATATACGCTTTTTCAGCACTTAAGACGCAAGTTTTCTGAAACCGGGGCGTCAGGCCAACCTGTTATGTGAATTTTTATTTGTTGGGATCCTCGCAAAGTTCGGTGAGAACAGCCTGTGTGCTTTTCGGGTGAAGGAAGGCGATGTGCAGACCGTCGGCGCCCTGACGCGGAGCCTTGTCGATGAGACGAACACCTTTTTCTTCAGCTTCTGACAGAGCGTTGGCAACGCCGTCTTCTATGGCGAAAGCCATGTGGTGCATACCGCCGCGACCACCATTCTTCTCTATGAATTTGGCTATTGTGCTGTCGGGGCTTGTGGCTTCCAAAAGCTCAATCTTTACATCGCCCACTTTGATGAACGCTGTGGTTACTTTCTGGTCGGCTACCACTTCTTTCTTGTAGCATTTCAGACCAAGAACTTCCTCATAGTACTTGATGGCTTCTTCGAGGTTCGGCACTGCGATGCCGATGTGCTCGATGTGCGAAATCTTCATTTCCTCGTTTATAATTTTATTAGTTTGTATTTGTCAGCCGGGTCGGATTTTTTGCTACATGCGCTCTCAACGCATATACCTCTCCAAACTTACCGCAAAGTTAATAATCTTTTTTTATATATGCAATTCACCTCTCCGCGGTCGGCTTTCATTTAGCTTTTTGGCAACACCTTTTGTCTCCAAATTTAACCTGAGCCCTCTGCGCTGACGTATAAGGCAAAGCATCAAGGATAATTCTTGCATATCAGCGCAAATAGTGTTACCTTTGCATATTAAATCAACGAAGTATGAAACAGATTATTTCCCTGATAACAATATTTCTCTGCATTTCTTTTGCTGCTCGTGCCGATGAGGAACAGCGCTGGTCAGGCGGCGACATATCGTTGTTGCCCGAATACGAGAAAGCGGGCGCACAATATAAAGATACGGCGGGTCGTCCCATAAGCGAGCTGTTGCCTTGGCTGCACAATCAGGGCATGAACGCCATGCGTGTAAGGCTCTTTGTGAATCCCGACCGATACAAGGCTGAACACGCCAACGACACGGGCGACACGCGTTATGACCCCAATGCCTGTCAGGATTTGGAGTATATCCGTGCGCTCTGCAAGCGCATTGTCGACAACGGTTTTGCGCTGATGCTCGATTTCCATTATTCCGACACATGGGCTGACCCGGCCAAGCAATGGACTCCGGCCGACTGGGTCGGTTTGAGCGACCAAGCTCTCGCCGACACGCTCTATTCCTACACGAAGCGTGTTTTGCTGCAGCTCAAGGCCGACGGTGTGGTGCCTGCGTTCATTCAGCCGGGAAATGAAATCAGCT
>FR897884.1:0-24226 GCA_000437495.1 Prevotella sp. CAG:485 | reverse complement strand
GACCCCAAGAAGGTTTACACAAGCAGCAATGCCAACTGGAATCGCTTCGGCTTACTTCTGCGCTCGGCCATAAAGGCTTGTCGCGAGGTTTGTCCGGAGGCAAAGATAGTAATACACAGTGAGCGTGTCAGCCAGCCCACAATTCTGAGCGATTTCTACCGCAAGCTCAACGAGCTGAATGTTGACTACGACATTGTTGGTCTGAGTTATTACCCCTATTTCCACGGACCAATGAGTGTTCTCGACACATCGCTCAAGACCATCCAGACCAACTATCCGTCGAAGAAGATTATGATTGTGGAAACCGGTTACAGCTACAAATGGGCAGTACCGGGCTCTAACCATGACTTAACCGGAACGTGGCCTTATTCAGATGAAGGGCAGGCCAAGTTTGCAAGTGATTTGGTAACTACGCTTCTTAAGTATCCGTCGGTGAACGGGCTCTTCTGGTGGTGGATGGAATATAATGCGTTCAACACCAACCTCTCCGGCTGGTACAATGCTCCGTTGTTCGACTCCACCACAGGCAAAGCCACCAAGGCCCTGAAAATAATCGCCGGCTTTTCCTTAGGCACCGGTGCGGTTGACGGCATCTTCGACGATTCCTTCATCAACGACAGCTGGTATGATTTGCAGGGAAGAAAACTGCCGTCCAAGCCTGCCAAATCAGGACTCTATATCCACCGTGGCAAGGTAACTCTTATCACTCCGGAAATGTAAAATACCCTTAATCAATTACTCTTAGTCGGGTACTGAGTAAGATTTTCTATAAAACCGGTCTCTCCTTTCCGGTCAAAAAACCACTTTTATAGGGTATAGCGGACTCAGCTTTGCGAATGTAATTTTGCATTCGTAAAAATGAAGCAACTATACTCTGTAATATCGGTTTTAATTCTCACCATCGCGATTACTTTTTCGCACCCCTTTGCATACGGCAAAGCAACGGTTGCGAAAGCCTCTGTAACCTTAAAGAAAGACAGCGTTGGAGTTGACAGCGTCAGGATAAGTCAGCTTGACGAGGTTGTGGTAACGGCAAAAGAAAAAGTCTCGCCTTCCACCACCAGCCGCATCGTACGGAGTGCAATAGCGCATCTCCAGCCAACCAGCTTCACCGACCTCTTAGAGCTACTTCCGGGCAACATCAGCCGCGACCCTGACATGAGCAGCGTCAACTCCATAACGCTGCGCGAAACCGGCACGCTCGATGCTCAGGGCAACCGATACTCTTCGTCTGACTATGCCATAACGTCGCTCGGAACGCTGTTTATGGTCGATGGCGCTCCTATAAATACGGATGCAGGGTTGCAGAGCGAAGGACTGACAGTGAGCGATGCCTCCTCCCCCGCCGCGGCAGCAATTTCCACCAACAAGGGTGTGGATATGCGCACCATTTCCACTGACAACATTGAGAGTGTGGAGATTGTGCGCGGCATTCCGTCGGCTGAATATGGCAACCTCACTTCGGGGGTCGTCAACATAAAACGCATCAGGCGCTCAACACCCTTCTCATTCCGTTTTAAGGCAGACGAGCACAGCAAGCTATTCTCTGCCGCTAAAGGTGTTGGATTCCGGGGCGACAAACACATTATCAATTTCGATTTAGGTTTTCTGGATTCCAAATCCGACCCGCGCGTGCTCACCGACGGTTACCGACGTCTTACGGCTTCTGCAAGGGTGAATATGAAATTCAGCTCTGAGGATGTCAGCACTGTGTGGAATTACGGTCTGGATTACACCGGAGGCCTCGACAAAACCCGTATCGACCCGGACCTTAACTACAATAAAATCGACGAGTTCCGCAACACCTATTCGCGCACTGCCTTTACCAGTAATCTAACTGTTACTCTCAATCCGGGCAATCTTGTCAATATCTTCCACGTAGCCACGGCGGCATCTCTTGAAGTCAACCGGCTTCATCGGCATAAGCAGGTAGCTTTGGGGCGTCCCACAGTGGCACCCACCTCCATGCAGCCGGGCGAGAGCCTCGGCACTTATCTGCCGGGTGAGTATATGGCAGATTATCTCAGCGACGGCCGCCCCTTCTCTTTCTTCCTGAAAGGCATGGCGCGCGGTTCGCACAATTGGGGTATCACGGCTCACACCTACAAGGCAGGATTTGAATGGACAGCGGCAAAGAACTTCGGCAAAGGGCAGGTATATGACCTCACGCGACCCATCAGCGGCTCATGGACAACTCGTCCCAGAGAGTATAAGGAGATACCGGCGCTCCATGTCTTGAATTTCTTCATCGAGGACGACATACACATTCCTTTTGCCGGAAATCTCATAGAGCTGCAGGCAGGTATGAGAACCATCCAACTGCCTCACATCGACAGTCGTTATTATCTGCACGGCAGGGTATTTCTCGACCCGAGAGTCAACCTTCTGTGGAATCTGCCTCATTGGCAAGCGGGCGGCAAGGACTTCAATATCTATTTCGGCGCCGGCTACGGTCTGACTACGCGCATGCCAACCACTGATTATCTATATCCGCAATGCTCTTACTCCGATTTCATGCAGCTCAACTATTTCGATGCCACCAATCAGCAGCGCAATCTAGTGAGTCTGATGACATACATTGATGATGCCACTAACTACAATCTTCGTCCGGCTCGTAACCGCAAGTTGGAGCTTCGCGGCGGATTAAACTGGGGGCCTTTCTCGCTGCATCTCAGCGTGTTCCATGAGCTGATGACCGACGGTTTCCGCTACTCTGCCAACTATGCCCCTTACTCATATAAAGAATATGACATGCAGTCTATTCCGGCCGAGGGTATCCCGGACATCAACACGCTGCCGTACAAGGAGAAAAGGGTGTTGAGCGGCTATCGTTATGCATCCAACGGCACTCGCATCTCTAAGAAGGGAATTGAAATCACCCTCAACACCACACGCTGGCAACCTCTCAGAACATCCCTCACAATTACCGGCGCTTGGCTACATACGGAATATTCCAACTCGCAGGATATCTATGAGACGGTGAACGATGTGGTGAGCAACACCCGGGTCAGCGACCTTTACGTAGGTCTGTATCACACACGCGACGGACGAATCAACGAGCAGTTCAACACCAACTTCATGTTCGACACGCAGATAAAGCGGCCCTCTCTCATCATCACATCCACATTTCAGTTTATGTGGTATGTCAAGACTCGCACAATGCCTGAAAATGGCAAACCAATCAAATATCTCGCCACCGACGGCTTGCTGCATCAATACGATGAAGCGGCGCAGAATGACCCTTTACTCCGATTCTTAACAAAGAGATATAACGATGCTCTTTTCCGCACGCAACGCATACCTTTGGCCATGTACCTCAACATAAAAGTCACCAAGCCGATAGGCAAGCACGTAAGGGTTGCGTTGTTCGTTAACCGCATTATCGACTGGCTGCCGGATTACAAGAGCAACGGCCTGACCATACGCCGGAATTCCGACTCTTATTTCGGCATGGAACTCAACCTGACACTATAAATCAAACAATACTACAAATGAAAAAATTTCTCAACCTTCTTGTTGCAGCCCTGGCGGTATTTCTGGTAACCGGCTGCAGCGACGACGACCCGAAGATGGGCTCTCTGACAATCAATCTTCAACTGCCCGAGGGCATCAACACAGGTGCCATCACCGATGCCCGTTACGAAATCAAAAACGTATCGACGGGCACCATCGAGACCTACACCGATGCCTCAGCCATTGAGCTGCGTCAGGGTCTCTACGACATCACCTTCTCGGCTCACTACACTATGGAAAACGGTGCCGTGTCCATGCTTCGGGGCGCCAAGACAAGCGTAGAGGTAACTTCCGCCACTTCAAGCATCAGTCTGCCGGTGTATGCCAACATAGAAACCGACGACTTTGTGATAGCCGAGATTTACTTCACCGGCTCTCTCCAGCCGACCGGCACACAGTACGCGGGAGACAAGTACATTGTTCTCTACAACAACACCGACCATGTGCTTTATGCCGACGGCATCTCGCTGTTCGAGAGCCAGTTCATGACAGTGAAAAAATATGATTACACGCCTGACCTGATGTCGACAGATGTTACCGTAGAAGCTCTTTACACCGTTCCGGGCAACGGCAACGACCATCCCGTGCAGCCCGGCGAATATTACATTCTGTGCGACATAGGCATGGACCACAAGACCCTCAACAGCAATTCCATAGACCTCAGCGGCGCCAACATGGAATGGTTTGACGAAAGCAACAATCCCCGCTTCCCCGACACCGACACCTCCGTGCCCAATATGGATAAATGGTATTGCTACACCAACACCACATTCTCGCTTCACAACCGCGGCTTCTGCGCATACGGCATAGCCCGTATTCCGGTTGGCAAGGACCAGTATCTCAAGGACTATTACTATGAATACGACTACAACATGGTACTTCCCACCGGCACTTATCCCATGTCGGGCAAAGGATACCGCATCCCCAATACTTGGGTTGTTGACGTGGTCAACTGCAGCATTGAGAGCGAATATCAGTGGAATGTAACCTCGCCTGCACTCGATATGGGCTGGACATATTGCGGCCATGTTGACCAGGACAAGACACGCTATTTCAAAGCTGTGCGCAGAAAGGTGCTTTATATGCGCGAAAACGGCATTCCCGTATTGCAGGATACCAACAACTCTACTGCCGATTTCAACGCCGAGGTAACCCCCTCGCTCGTAGAACAGCAACAGGCTGCTGTTGATGTCAACGGCACCAAATGCACCACTCTCACCTGGGATGGTGTGATGTCAAAATCCAACTAAGCACAGGATTTGGTGAAATTTTCAAGACACATAACGAAACGTTTTCTCATGACCATGACAGTGGCGACGGCAACAGTCGCCACCGTCATGTCGCAAGACACACTCACCATTCAGCAGCGCTATCTCATGGCGCAGCCTGCCCGAAGCATCTTTGCAGAGAGAGTCTTCCAAAATCCTGCCCTGAAGCCGTTGTCAATGCCCGTTTCAATAGGCTATGCCTCAGCCGGTTACCTTCATCGCCACGGCTCAGCCATGGCTTTGGAGTATGACCCTGACGAAGGTGAGACACTATGGACTTTACAGGCCAAAGCCGTGGTTCACACGTCAAAACTCGGCTGTGTATGGGGGCACGCGTCATACGACAACGGCAAGCACATCAACCGCCGTTACTGTCTCGGCAGCGATTACGATATAATCTATCCCTACGTCAATGCCACGGTGGTAAACGACGACATGAATCAGGAACATTACCGCTTTGGCAGCGGCTGGGGCGACGCCATAGCATCGCGCTGGCGCATGGGTGTTACGTTCAGCTATGACGCAGGTCATGCAAGTCGGCAAAAGGACCCGAGACCTCGCAACATCACCGGCGATTTGCGTGTAAATGCCGGAGCTTCTTACAATGTTGCCGGCAATCATCTCGTTGGCTTGAATCTCACCTTTGGCCGTTACACCCAGAGCAACTCCACCATGTTCGTCAGCGAAATGGGTCAGGATATTATCTACCATCTCACCGGCTTAGGCACACAATATCAGCGTTTTGCAGGCCTCGGCTCGAAGATGAACTACGAGGCTTACGAAACGGGCGCGGGACTTCAGTATATGCGCCAAGATGGCAAAGGTTTGTTCGCTTCGGCGCAATTTGCCCATCAGCATTTGCGCTGTCTACTGACGGCTCTGAACCGGCTGCCAATGGCAAGTACCGACCGCAACGACTATCGCCTGCAGGTAGGCTGGATGGGCAAAAAACACTTGTCGGAATTCGGCGCCTCTCTGCAGGTAGAAGGCGAGAAGCGCAACGGCTCAGAGGGCATTTTCGGCGACCCTGTATCGAGTGTTTACCCTAAGATAGGGAGCCAGCTGATGTATGTCAACGAGCGTTGCGAGGCTGAGGCATCCCTCTTCTGGCGTTATGGCGAATCTTCACGCCGCATCACCGTGCAACCGGCGGCGGCATGGATGCATTACTCAGAGTCATACGACGACAAACTGCGGTGGCTGAAAGCCGACAGATGGCGTCTGGGAGCCTCCATAACCGGCGACACTGTGTTTGGCAAAATTTTCACGACCTTGAGTCTTAAAGCCGAAGCTTATTTGCCTTCTGCCAAAGAGTTTCGTCTGCCTGCAGAAAGCTCTTCCACCGGCTCTGCGGCAGCCATAAGCGAGGCTTTGCTGAAAATGCAAAGGCTCAGCTACGAAGCCTGGAGCGAGGCTTTACAGGTAGTAGGATTGCAATGGAGAGCGGCCATGGCTATCGGCTCGCGCTATGCTTTGGGCTTTGATGTGCAGTGGGAATATGCGCACTCGGCCGCAAAAGAAAATTTCAACCAAATTTCTGCAAATGTAAATTTCTATTTCTAACTGACAATGAAACGATTTCTAATTTCAACACTAATAAGCCTGGCGGCGTCAAGCACTGCTTTCAGCATGACGCAGCAGGTACGCACAGGCACTCTGCCCAACGGGCTTACATACTACATAATGCGGAATCAGGAGCCGAAGGGACAGGCGGATTTCTTCCTTGCCCAACGCACTGGTTCCGTGCAGGAGAAGGAAAATGAACGCGGTCTGGCTCATTTTCTGGAGCACATGGCCTTCAATGGCTCTGAGCATTTTCCCGGCAACTCACTGATAACCTATCTTGAGAGCATCGGCGTCAAATTCGGTGCCGACCTCAACGCTTATACCTCAACGGATGAAACGGTTTACAACATCAGTCGCGTGCCTACCGTAAGACAAAGCTCGCTCGATTCGTGCCTGCTCATTCTTCGCGACTGGAGCTCTGCTCTCTGTCTCAATGACTCCGACATCGACGCTGAACGCGGTGTCATAGAGGGAGAATGGCGACACAGGTCGGCAGCATCAAACCGCATCCTGGAAAAAATACTGCCTCAGATTTACCCCGGCAGCATCTATGGCAAACGTATGCCCATAGGTCTGATGAGCGTGGTGAAGAACTTCAAGCCGGAAACGCTGCGCGGATATTATCGCCGCTGGCACCGACCGGAGAATCAGGCCGTGATAGTTGTGGGAGACTTCAATCCCGACATCATGGAAGCTAAAGTAAAGCAGATGTTTTCGCCCCTGAAAGCCGGAAACGCAAAGGGTGGCAAAGCGATGTTGCCCAAGGTGCCCGACAATAAGAAGATGATTGTGGCCATAGGCTCAGACCCGGAGCAGGGTCATAACATGCTGCAGCTTCATTTCAAGCACAAAGCCCCCGAGCTCACCGGTGAAGATTACTGGCGCCGCAAGGTTGGCGAGAGTCTTTTGGGCAGCATGCTCGCCGAGCGCATGGATTCACTTGAGCAGACAGCTGATTGTCCGTGGCAGTCGTTGGGAGTCGGCTTCACAAACTTTCTTCTCAGCCGTGGCGAACATTCTTTTGTTATGCGCGGCATTGTGAAGAAAGGACGCGAGAAGGATGCCTTCAGCGCCTGGTATGCAGAGGTGCTCAGGGCTCTTGACCATGGCTTTACACCCGAAGAGCTGGAAATGGCAAAAACCGAATATATGGGCGAGCTCACCAAGCAACGCAGGAATAAGAAAGACAGCAACACAGCCTATTCACGCCGCTGGGTGCGCCATTTCCTCGACAGAGGCCCGTTGCTGTCAATTGACGCAGAACTGGACTCGCTTCAGGCCGTTATTGACGGTATGACGCCTGAGTATTGCACAGAGCTTCTTGCCTCAATAGCCGACCGCAACGGCTCAGGTCGCAATATGGTGGTTGTGGGCATGAGGCCCGAAAACAGTCAGCCCCTTACAGCCGATATTTTCAATAAGGCTCTGAACACCGTCAACGACATGGACCTGAAGCCTTACAGCGTCAAAGCCGTGAGCGGTCCGATTCTTGAGCAGGAACCCCTGCGAGGCAACATTGTGAAATATGACACTGTGGCGAATCTCGGCTGCCGACTCTACACCCTGAGCAACGGCGTAAAAGTCTATGCCAAGAAAACAGATTACAAACCCGGACAATTCTATCTCATAGGCAAAGGTCCCGGCGGACTGTCGCAAAATTATACACCGGAAATAGCGGGAGAGCTGAAGATGATTAACGATGTTTCGCCCCTATTCTGCTATGGAGACTACACTCAGTCGCGCTTACGCCGCAGACTGGCCGGCAAAGATCTTGCTGTGAAAACGGACATTGACAATACGTCGGAAAGCGTGCAGCTCAGCGCCGGCCCTAACGACCGCGAAGATGCCTTCCGTGTGCTGTATCTGAAACTAACCGCTGCTCAGCCTGATGCCGCCAATTTTGCCATCTGGCAAGGTTCAACAGCTGAGAGACTTGCAGGTCAGGGCTCGAATCCGGTTCAGGTAATGGGCGACAGTATTCACCTGAATGTCTATAACCGTCATCCCCTTGGCCGCAAAGAGTCGGCCGCAATGGTTCGTTCTCTGAACCTCGACACCATTGCCAATGTCTATCGCGACCGTTTCTCGGATTTCAGCGACTTTACCTTCTACGCCACAGGAGACTTTGAATGGAAAGAATTGGAAGAGCTGATGGAGCGTTATGTGTCTTCATTGCCCGCTTATGGACGCATGGAGACGCCCAAGGACATAGGCTACCGATATACACCTGGACGCAAGGATATCGACTTCAATATGCCCATGGAGACGCCCACGGCCATCTCTTACAGCTTCCTCAGCGGCCATGCCGATTATGACATCAAGAACTATCTCACGGCACTCATTGCCGGCGACATTATTGAAAGCCGCCTGCTGAAGGATTTGCGCGAGGATAAAGGCTGGACATATTCCATCATGGGTCATTGCTCGGTGAATCCGGACCTCAACGGCACTGACGCCCCCTCCTTCCTGTGGCCCCTTTACATCAAGACTGCTCCCGAGCATGCTCAGGAAGTAAAAGCTGCCGTTGAAAGTGTATATTCCCTCATGGCAAAGGAGGCTCCGAGTGCCGAGGAGGTTGACAAAGTTCGCGAATATCTCATAAAGAACTTCCGCGAGGGTCTGACAGAGAATGGCTTCTGGCTGTCAGCTCTGCAGAAATACAATGACTATGGTCTGGATTTCGCCAACGACTATGTCGCTGCCCTCAACAGCATAACTCCCGAGGATGTGAGAAGCTTCACCGAAAAGGCTGCTAAAGCCAACCGCACTCGTCTCACACTTACGCCACGTTAAACTATTTCTCCTCGTTTAATTTTTTCATCATTGCAAGGGTGTGTCAATTGGCTGAAAATTGGCCCCCCCTTTCTCTTTTGGAAACAGGCAGTTACATCAAGTTTGGCGGTGTAAAAATTTTTTCCGATATTTGCAAAAAATTTGTAAGAAGAAAAGATGAAAATAGCCTTAAAGGATTTAGCAGCCCTTGTGGGAGGTCGTGTAGAAGGGGATGAGAACGTAGAGATAGAATCGTTCGGACCCCTTGACCAAGCCGGAAAGGGAAGCATAACATTCTTGGCGAATCCCAAATATACCCATCTCATATACAGCACCAAGGCTTCGGCTGTGCTTGTGTCAAACGACTTCAAGCCTGAGCAGCCGTTGAGCGCAGCGTTACTGCATGTGGCAGACCCCTACGCCACTTTGGCGGAACTGATGACTCAGGTGCAGCGTATGACGATGCATCAGCCCGAAGGCATTGAGCAGCCGTGCCGTGTGCCCGAAGGATTTGAATTGCCCGAGAAAGCCTATATCGGCGCTTTTGCGTATGTGGCCGACGGGGTGAAGATTGGCAAAGGAACAAAGATTTATCCGCAAAGTTACATAGGGCACGATGTGGAGATTGGCGAAGAAACCGTTATCAACGCAGGAGTGCGAATCTATCCGGGCTGCCGCATAGGCAACCGCTGCATCATTCACTCGGGCACGGTGATAGGCGCCGACGGTTTCGGCTTCGCTCCCACTGCCTCGGGCGAATATGAGAAGATTCCTCAGCTTGGCAAGGTTCGCATTGATGACGATGTAGAGATAGGCGCCAACGTTACCATTGACCGCGCCACCTTCGGCGAGACTCACATAGGCCACGGCACAAAGATTGACAATCTGGTGCAGGTGGCCCATAATGTGCAAATAGGCACCAACAATGTCTTTGCGGCTCAGACAGGCATAGCCGGAAGCACCCGGATAGGCAACGACAATATGATTGGCGGACAGGTAGGTTTCGCCGGACACATCACTGTGGGCGACCGCAACCGCATAGGCGCCCAGAGCGGCATTCCGAATAATGTAGGCTCTGACAAGGGTCTGCTCGGCTATCCGGCAATCGATGCACGTCAATTTGCTAAAAATCAGGTCTATCTCAAGAAATTGGGAAGGCTTTTTGATGAAGGAAAACTTTAATCAGTAAATAAAGAACACAAGATAAAACATGAATCAGCAGACACTCAAAGCCCCGTTTACCCTTGAAGGGAAAGGGCTTCACAGCGGCATCAATATCAAAGCCACCTTCAAACCGGCACCCGCCAACCACGGCTACAAATTCAAACGTGTGGATCTGGAAGGAGAACCGGTAATAGATGCCTTGGCCGAGAATGTGGTTGATACAGCCCGTGGCACAGTGTTGGGCCGCGGCGACGTTCGCGTCAGCACCGTAGAACATGCTCTGGCAGCTTTGTTCGCCTCAGGAGTGGATAACTGCCTGATTGAAGTAGACGGTCCGGAAGTGCCTATTCTCGACGGTTCGGGCATTCGCTTCATTGAAGAGATAGAAAAGGTTGGCCTTGAGGAGCAGGACCACGACAAGGACTTCTACATCATAAAGCAAAAGACTCAGCTCCATGACCCGGAAACGGGAAGCACAATAACCATCTATCCGGAGGAGAACTTCTCCGTGGAGACCATGGTGGAATATAACTCGCCGGTACTTCCCAACCAGTTTGCAGTGCTCGATGACCTGGCCGAGTTCAAGGAGGAAGTTGCGGGCGCCCGCACGTTTGTGTTCGTTCGCGAAATAGAGGAGCTGATGAAGCATGGTCTTATCAAAGGCGGCGACCTGGACAACGCCATAGTGATATATGACCGCGAGACTACTCAGGAAAACGTAAACAAGATATGCGAGCTGATGGATATGCCTCCCATGCATCTGGAGCATTTGGGCTACATCAATCCTCGTCCGCTGAAATGGGACAATGAGCCGGCACGCCACAAGCTGATGGATGTGCTTGGCGACCTGAGCCTGATAGGGCGTCCGCTGAAAGGGCGTGTAGTGGCCATCCGTCCGGGCCATTCCATCAACACCCGTTTTGCACGTATGCTGCGTAAGGAAGTGCGCCACACCGAGGTGCAGAGTCCGCTCTACAATCCCGGCGCACAGCCCCTCATCGACGTCAACGGCATAAAGAAGCTGCTGCCTCACCGCTATCCGTTCCTGCTCATCGACAAAATCATAGAGCTCGACAAACGTCATGCTGTGGCAGTGAAGAACGTAACCGTCAACGAGCCTTTCTTCCAGGGTCATTTCCCGCAGGAACCGGTGATGCCCGGCGTGCTTCAGGTTGAGGCTATGGCGCAGACGGCCGGTGTGCTCGTACTCAACATGGTAGAGGAGCCGGAGACATATTCCACCTATTTCCTGAAAATAGACAATGTGAAATTCCGCCAGAAAGTAATTCCGGGCAACACCCTGTTGCTGAGCGTAGGACTCGTTACCGATATCCGTCGCGGCTGCGCCGTGGTGAAAGGATATGCTTTCGTGGGCGAAAAGATAGTATGCGAGGCAGAGTTCATGGCTCAGATAGTTAAGAACAAAAAGTAACTTCCAATATGGATCTTCTTTGCAATCAGGCGTTGTATAGTGTTCACCCGGATGCCAAAATAGGCAAAAACGCTCACATAGGCAACTTTACCATAATCCACGAGGACGTTGAGATAGGCGACAATGTGGAAATTTACGGCAATGTTACCATCTTCCCCGGTGCCCGCATCGGCGACAACGTAAGGATATTCCCCGGTGCCGTGGTGGCTGCCATACCGCAGGACCTGAAATATCGGGGCGAGAAAACCGTGGCTTATGTAGGCTCGGGCACAACGCTCAGAGAATGTGTAACGGTGAATAAAGGCACTGCCTCAAAGGGCAAGACGGTAGTCGGCGAGAACTGCCTGCTTATGGCATACACGCACGTGGCTCACGACTGCAAGTTAGGCAACGGCATCATCATCAGCAACGCCAGCCAGATAGGCGGTGAGGTAATCATCGACGACAACGCCGTGATAGGCGGCGGCAGCATGATTCATCAGTTCTGCCACCTGGGCAAAGGTATTATGCTTCAGGGGGGCGCCCTGGTAAACAAAGACATACCGCCGTATGTAAAAGCAGCCCGCGAGCCGATAAGCTATGTAGGCCTCAACAGCGTCGGTCTGCACCGTCACGGCTACACGCAGGAGGAAATAGACATCATAGCCCAGACTTACCGGATTCTCTATTTGAGCGACCTGAACGTAACAAATGCTATCAAACTGGTTTTGGCAAAAGTGCCTGACCATCCGTTGCGCAACGAAATCATAGACTTCGTAAACAATTCGCAACGCGGCATTATCCGCTCGGCCGTTTAATAGCCCTCCCAGATTACGATGCACAGATAAACAGCAAATATGTGCATCGGCGCACCGCAGAAAGCTCCCGGAGCAGATTATATGCAAAAGCATGAATCCTGCTCCAAGAGTACCTGCGGCTTTGTTTGTGTCTGAAGGTGTCGGGACAAAAGGATCAACCGATTCAAGGGCAAAAACCGCGAAAAGCCATGATATTAAGGCACTTAGCAAACCCTCAGCATCCTCAAAGCGTGCATATAACAAGCCCTGAGAGCAGCGGAAACACGCAAAAGATTCACCGGCGGAATTTGTAAGGGTTAAAAATATTTTATAAATTTGTAGAATATTATGGATAGAGATGGATTTGTAAGAGCGACGGCCCTTGTGCCCTCGGTGCGCGTTGCCGATGTTGATTACAACAGCGCGGCGCTGATAAAAGACATAACGGCGGCTGTTGAGGTCGGAAGCGAAATAGTGGTAACCCCTGAATTAGGCATCACGGGCTATTCGTGCGGCGATTTGTTTATGCAACAACGCCTGCTCACGGAAGCAGAAAAGGCCGTGGGCAAAATAATTGAAGCCTCAAAAGCATGGAAAGCTCTTGTGGCTGTGGGTGTGCCGGTACGAAACCATGGAAGTCTGTATAACTGCGCCGCCATAATTTACGAGGGCCGTTTGCTGGGTTTAGTGCCGAAAAGATATTTGCCTGAGTATGGCGAATATTACGAGAAAAGATGGTTTGCCTCAGGTCAGGATGTTACAAAATTCATACATTACTGCGACACTGACGTACTGATGGATATGGACCAGTTGTTTGTATGCGGTGAAATAAAAGTTGGCGTGGAGATTTGCGAAGACCTTTGGGCACCGCTTCCGCCGTCGACGTACGCAGCAATTGCCGGAGCCAATGTCATCCTGAATCTGTCGGCCAGCAATGAGGTAGCCGGCAAACACGCGTATCTTGTTGATTTGGTGCGCCAGCAATCGGGGCGTCTGCGGTGCGCTTACATATACTCAGGAGCCGGATTCGGAGAGTCGAGCTCTGATGTGGTCTATTCGGGCAATGGACTGATAGCCGAGAACGGACGCCTGTTGGCCTCAACAGAACGATTCAGCCTGAACAGCAAAAGTGTTACGGCAGATGTTGACCTGCAGCTGTTGGATCATGACCGCGCCACAACGGGTTATTACGGCCACGGTGAATTGGGCTGGGTAGAAAACTTTTACGGCAGCGAGAACGCCGACATCTATCACTCGCCTCTGCTGCGACAGATAGAACGCGAGCCTTTTGTGCCGCCGAAGGGTGATGCCCGATGCGAAGAAATTTCGTCGATACAGATTGTGGGCCTGGCACGCCGGCTGAAACAACTCAACGGCTGCGCGTGTGTGATAGGCGTCAGCGGCGGACTCGATTCCACCCTCGCCCTCCTGGTAACGGTGAAAGCCTTCGACAAGCTCGGCCTTGACCGCAAAAACATTCACGCCATAACGATGCCCGGATTCGCCACTACCGGCCGAACACGCAATAATGCCGTTGAGCTGTGCGAGTTGTTGGGCGTGACCCTGCGCGAAATACCAATAGGAAAGGCTGCCTCGGAACATCTGAAAGACATTGGCCATGACGGCGTTACAACCGATGTGACGTATGAGAATGCTCAGGCTCGAGAACGCACGCAGGTATTGATGGATTATGCCAACAAGTTAGGAGGCATAGTGATAGGCACCGGCGATTTGAGCGAGTTGGCGTTGGGTTGGTGCACATACAACGGCGACCACATGAGCATGTATGGCGTCAACGCCGGAGTGCCGAAGACGTTGGTAAGGCATCTCATAAGATATTATGCCGAGCATAACGCCGAATTAGCTGATGTGCTGGAAGACATCCTTGACACGCCGGTAAGTCCGGAGCTTGTACCGGGTGCCGACGACAAGGCCATAGGTCAGCTCACGGAGGATATTGTGGGACCCTACGAGCTGCACGATTTCTTCTTGTATAACATGGTGCGCTGTGGCTTTGGTCCGCGCAAAATCCGCCGTCTGGCCAACCAGGTCTTCGCTGAGAAATATCCGGCCGAGGTGATAGAGAAATGGCTCAGGGTGTTTATAAAGCGCTTTTTCACTCAGCAGTTCAAACGCAACTGTCTGCCCGACGGACCTAAGGTTGGCAGCGTCTGCCTGTCGCCCCGCGGCGACTGGCGAATGCCTTCCGACGCTACATACGCCACCTGGTTAAATGATCTTGACGATGATAAATAAAGAGGATTTGACACGCGCTCTCGAGGTGCTGAAGCAAGGAGGCCTGCTGCTCTACCCCACCGATACGGTATGGGGTCTGGGCTGCGATGCCACCAACGCCAAAGCCGTTGAGAAATTAAGAGAGATAAAAGGACGCAGCGCGGGAAAGGCTTTGCTCTGCATAGTAGGGTCGGAAAGCATACTTGAGCAGTATGTGGAAGGGGTGCCTGATGTGGTCTACGAACTGCTCGACAGCGCCGTTGAGCCTCTCACCATAGTCTATGACCGCGGCGTAGGACTCGCACCCGGTGTGTGCGGCGATGACGGCACCATAGGCATCAGGCTGGTAACCGAAGGTTTTCCCGGTGAGTTAGCCCGAAGGTTAGGCAAACCGCTTGTTTCCACATCCGCCAATCTGGCAGGCGAGATAACTCCCGCCAATTTCAGCCAGATAAGCGACGAGGTGAAAGAGCGGGTGGATTATGTTGCCGAAAGTGGCCGCGAGGATAAAACAGAGCATCTGCCCAGCCATATTCTGCGCCTCACCGCCGACGGGCAGGTAAAGATAATTCGCTGAACGAACTGACGAAAGGAAGAAGGAAATGACGAGACAACAGAAAATACGGACTGCGTATGTGTTGACCGACTTTATAACGGCCAACATAGCATTCCTGCTTTTCGACATCTGCCGTTATTTTTTGATTGAGTTCGCACAGTTCAATTCACATTTCTACAACTTCCTGACCAACAGCAAAATTCTGCTTGAACAGGGGCTCTTCCCGTTAGTCGTTTTGGGCGTATATGCCATATCAGGCTTTTACAACGACCCTGAACGCAGGTCGCGCATTACAGAACTGATAACCACGTTCCTGTCGGCTGCGGTGGTATCGTTGCTGATTTATTTCAGCCTGATGATTAACGACATAGGCCTGGTAAAGGTGGCTCATTACAAATTCCTGGCCATACTCTTCGGCCTGTTTTTCATCATCACCTATCTTGGGCGCTATATCATCACCACACGCCTTTTCCGGTCGATACGCCGCGGCAATGTGCGGTTCAACACGGTAATCATCGGCAACTCGCAGCGGTCGCGCAAAGTGGCTCAGCAGCTGATACGCACTCAGAGCCTTTACGGATATAACATTATAGGATTTGTGCCCGTGGTTGGCGAAAGTACCGGTTACGGTGATGTGCCTTTGCTGAGCATAGATGACCTGAAACGCCTGGTGGCCGAAGGTGCAATCTCCGACGTCATCATAGCCTTGGAGCAGGAGGATAACGAGCAGACAGTGCTTGCGGTGATGAACCGGCTGTTCGACCTCGACATAAGCATAAAAGTGGCGGCAGGCAGCTTCTCCTACCTCACATCGGGTATCCGGCTTCAGGATATATACGGAGAGCCGTTGCTGGAAGTCAGCCGCTCGCAGCTGAGCGAATGTTCGCGCAACCTGAAACGCCTTGGCGATATTGTGGTGGCAGGGCTGTCGCTGATATTGCTGCTTCCTGTGATGTCGGTTGTGGCTTTGGCCATAAAGCTCGACAGCAAAGGGCCGGTGTTCTATCACCAGGAAAGGATTGGCTATCGGCGTCGTCCGTTCAAGATACACAAATTCCGCACCATGGTGGCCGAGGCGGAACCCAACGGGCCTCAGCTGAGCAGCGAGAATGATATGCGCATAACGCATATCGGGCGTTTTCTCCGCAAATACCGCATCGACGAGATTCCGCAGTTCTGGAACGTGTTAAAGGGCGAGATGGCGTTTGTGGGACCGCGTCCGGAACGAGCCTATTACATTGAAAAGATTATCCGCGTGGCGCCTTATTACACCCTGCTTCAGCAGGTAAGGCCGGGACTGACCTCATGGGGCATGGTGAAGTTCGGATATGCCACCACGGTGGAGGAAATGGTGGAACGCAGCAAGTATGACCTCATATACATCGGCAATATGTCGCTTACTGTGGACGTCAAGATACTTATTTACACAATACGCACCGTTTTGACGGGCAAAGGCATGTAAGCTGATGGCATATAAGGAGAGAGACAACAGGTTTACGCGCTGGTGGTTCAACATAGTCAGCAAACGCGAGAATCACATCAGCGAGAAGACGCTTCTTTTGGCGTTGAGCCTTGTTGTGGGCGTACTCTGCGGCATTGCGGCACAGGCACTAAAATGGCTTATACACGCCATACAGCAGCTGCTCACGTCGCACTTCTCGCTGACGCAAGTCAACTGGCTCTATCTGGTGTGGCCATGCGTAGGACTTATCATAGCATATCTGTTTGTGCATTATGTGGTGCGGTATGACATCAGCCATGGCGTAACGCGCGTGCTTTATGCCATTTCACAACGCAAGTCGCGACTTAAGCGCCGCAACATTTACGGAGCCATAGGCGGCGCCGCCGTAACGATAGGCTTCGGCGGATCAGTGGGAGCCGAGGGCCCTATAGTGCTTGCCGGCGCAAGTATAGGGTCGCAAGTAGGACAGGCTTTCCGACTGTCGCCAAAGCTGCTGATGATACTTGTGGGATGCGGCGCTGCGGCCGGTATCGCCGGAATCTTCCGCGCCCCCATTGCCGGAATGTTGTTCACCTTGGAAGTGCTGATGATTGACCTCACCGGAGCCACGGTGATGCCGCTGCTCATCTCATCAATCACGGCCGCCACGGTGGCTTATTGCATGGAAGGCTACACGGCAGAGTTTTTCTTCACACAGAGCGAGCCTTTCCTGACATCAAAAATCCCTTACGCCCTGTTGTTGGGCGTCTTCACCGGTTTTGTCAGCCTCTATTTCTCCAAATCGGTAATGCTGATGGAGAGAGTGTTTCGCGGCATAGACTCGCGTTTGCTACGTTACATAATGGGCGCGAGCATGCTGGCACTGCTCATCTTCCTCTTTCCGCCACTCTATGGCGAGGGCTACGATTCCATCAATCAGCTGTTGGCAGGCAAACCCGGCTCAATCACCGGCGGCACGCTGTTTTATGTGGACCGTAACTCCACATGGTTCATAGCCGCCTTTATCGGCGCCATCATACTGTGTAAAGCCTTTGCCACGGCAGCCACCAACGGTGCCGGAGGTGTGGGTGGCACCTTTGCGCCGTCGCTGTTTGTGGGGGCGCTCAGCGGCTATCTGTTTGCGTATATTTGCAATCTGCTCCCCTTCGGCATAGAGCTGAGCGGCTCTAACTTTGCCCTGTTGGGCATGGCCGGCGTAATGGCCGGGGTGATGCATGCACCCCTGATGGGTATCTTCCTTACGGCCGAGATGACCGGCGGTTACGACCTCTTCCTGCCGCTGCTGATAGTGTCGCCTGCCGCTGCTGATAGTGTCGACGCTGAGCTACGGAACAGTGCGCATCTTCCAGTCGTATTCGCTATACACAGAGCGTCTGGCACGGCAGGGAAATCTGATGACTCACCAGAAAGACAAAACGGTGCTGACTCTGCTCAAAATCGACAATCTCATTGAGACAGACTTCTTGCCGGTGCGCCCTGAAATGAATCTGCAGATGATGGTGGATACGGTGGCACGTTCGCACAGAAATCTCTTTCCGGTGGTTGACGACAAGGGGATGCTGTTGGGTGTGGTGCTCCTCGACGACATACGAAATATCATGTTCCGGTCAGACCTTTATCCGAAGATGCATGTGCGCACATTCATGTCGCGGCCGCCGGCTGTTATTGAGAAGGAGCAGAAAATGGATGAGGTGATGAAAGCCTTTGACCGCACCAATGCATGGAATCTGCCGGTGGTGGAAAACGGCCGTTACATAGGCTTTGTATCGAAATCAAAAATCTTTAATTCTTATCGCAGAGTGCTAAAACATTACTGCGACGACTGATAACAAAACTTTCCTCTATGAAAATCATATTTTTTGGCACACCCGAATTTGCAGCATATAATCTGAGAGCTATTATTGAAGCAGGCTATGACGTGGCAGCGGTGGTAACAATGCCCGACAAGATAGCCGGCCGAGGGCATAAACTGTTGCAGAGCGATGTGAAGAAAGTGGCTCTGGAAAAAGGATTGCCCGTGTTGCAGCCGGTGAAACTGCGCGATGCCGAATTCATTGAACAGCTGAAAGCCATAAATGCCGATTTGTTTGTGGTGATAGCCTTCCGCATGCTTCCCGAAATTGTGTGGGGGATGCCACGGTTGGGCACCTTCAATCTTCACGCGTCGCTTCTACCGCGCTACCGTGGCGCCGCCCCCATCAACAGGGCAATTATGAATGGCGAAACGCAGACCGGCGTAACAACGTTTTTCCTCTCGCATGAGATTGATACCGGCAATATCATTGAAGAGCGCGAAGAGGAAATCCTGCCCGAAGACAATGCAGGCAGTCTGCACGATAAGCTGATGATTTTAGGCGCCAATATGACCCTCGATACCCTTGCCAAGATAGAGGATGGCACGGTGCGTTCGTTTCCGCAGCCGGAAGGTGAGTTTGTGGCCGCGCCAAAAATTTTCAAGGAGGATTGCCTGATAAAATGGGATGCCGCTGCCGAGACCGTTCACAACCAGGTGCGCGGCCTGTCGCCCTATCCGGCCGCCTTCACACATATAGAGGTAGAGAACAAGGGCGTGATGGACGTAAAAGTTCTCAAGACCCGCATCACCACGAATCACAAACCCCTGAAACCGGGCGAGATAGAGGTGGAGAAAGAGAGTCTGACCGCAGGCACGGCAACCCTGCCCGTAGAAATCTTGGAGCTTCAGCCGGCCGGCAAACGGGCGATGAGCATAGATGCGTTTTTGCGCGGCTATAAGCCTCTGTCCATAAAAATGGAATCATGAAGACGTCGGCACTGATAGCAGCAGAGTTGCTTGTGCAACACGGTGTAAAGCGGGTTGTCAGCTCGCCGGGTTCGCGCAACGCACCTCTCACTGAAGCCATAAACAGGTGTGAGGGGTTGCAGGTAACGGACGTGATAGATGAACGTGCGGCAGCCTTCGTAGCGCTTGGGCTGGCACGCCAGAGCCGTAAACCGGTGGCATTGACCTGCACCTCAGGCACGGCTTTGCTCAACTATGCACCCGCCGTTGCAGAGGCTTATTATCAGGGGGTGCCGTTAGTTGTGCTGAGCGCCGACAGACCCATGCAATGGATTGACCAGGAAGACAGCCAGACAATTCGTCAGGCAGGAGCTTTCAATAATATTGTCAAGGGGAGTTTCGACATACCCGACTTCCACGAGACGGACAAAGAGATGGTGTGGTACGCCACCCGCTCTCTCAATGAAGCCATGTTGATGTGCAGCAGCGGCAAGCCCGGACCGGTGCATATCAATATGCAATACAACAACCCGCTGAGCGGGCAGAAGGTAAAGGAGCCGCAGCCGCGTGTGGTTAGGCAGCTGAACGGCGAAGATGACCTGAACATTACATTAGCCAAGGAGTTGGCTGCCGAACTGGCCGACAAACGTGTATTGATTGTGGCCGGTTTCATGCCTCCCGACCATAAGTTATCGAACAAATTGCGGCATTTTGCCATGCTTCCCAACGTGGCCATATTGGCCGAGGCTGTTGCCAATCTGCATCTGTCGGAGCCGGGCGGCATTGACCGCCGCATAGGCATGCTTGACCATGACACGCTCAATTCACTTTTGCCTGATGTGGTAATAACCATCGGCGGCGCTCTGATAAGTCGTAAGGTGAAAGAATGGCTCAGGGGAGCGCCGGCAAGTATGCAGCACTGGAGTCTGAGCAATGCCTCGGTACTCGCCGACTGTTTCCAACATCTGAATCTGCGCATCACCTGTTCGCCGGTGAGCTTCTTTGCACGCTTGGGGCGATTCCTTTCGGCATATCATGTGCGGTCGGATTACGGAGCCTCATGGCGCAAGGTAAGCGCTTTGGCAGAGAAGGCCAACATAGCCTTTATGGGGGGCCAGTCGTGGTGCGACATAGTGGCTCACAGCATGATTTTCAACACCATTCCCGAGCAATGGAATGTGTGCTGCTCAAACGGCACCTCAATACGTTATGCGGAGCTTTTCTGCAAAGCAGGTCAGCAACAGCTGAGCTGTAACCGCGGCACAAGCGGCATAGAGGGCTGCACGTCAACGGCTGTGGGAATGGCTCTTGCCACGCCGCAGCCTACTCTGCTGATAAGCGGCGATATGTCGCTACGCCACGACTATGGCGGACTGGCATTGCCCTGCGTGCCCGGCAATTTCAAAATCATAGTGATGAATAACGGAGGTGGCGACATCTTCCGTTTCATCCCCTCAACAGCCACAATTGAAGGCCTCGAAGAACATTTCACCCTGAAGAATATGATGCAGCAACCTCTGCGCGAACAGGCCGAAGCGTTAGGCTATCAGTATCTCAGCGCCAACTCGCCGGAGTCGCTGCGCAAAGTCCTGAAAACGCTTGGCTCGGCGCATCAGAAAACCATACTTGAAGTCTTTACATCGCCCGATGTAAATGCTTCTGCATTAAGAAATTTTCTATCACCAAGAATATGAGCAAATACAACTGGACACCAATCAAGAGCTATACAGACATTCTGTTTGATTTTTTTGAAGGGATAGCCCGTATCACCATCAACCGTCCGAAGGTATATAATGCTTTCCGGCCCCTGACCAACATGGAGATGCTCGACGCCATGAGCATCTGCCGCGAACGCAGCGACATCCGCGTTGTAGTGCTGACAGGAATCGGCGACAAGGCCTTCTGCAGCGGCGGCGACCAGCATGCCAAAGGCCGCGGCGGATATGTTGGCGACGACGGTGTGCCGCGCCTCAACGTGCTCGACCTGCACGCCGCCATACGTTCGATTCCCAAGCCTGTGATTGCCATGGTGAACGGTTATGCCATAGGTGGCGGCAATGTGCTTCAGGTGGTGTGCGACCTCTCCATAGCCTCCAGCACAGCGAGGTTTGGCCAGACAGGACCCAAGGTTGGCAGTTTCGACGCCGGTTTCGGCTCGTCGTATCTGGCACGTTGTGTAGGTCAGAAAAAGGCTCGCGAGATCTGGTTCCTCTGCCGCCAGTATACCGCTGCCGAAGCGCTGGATATGGGTATGGTGAATGTTGTGGTTGAGCCGGATAAGCTTGAGGATGAAACGGTGGAATGGTGTCGCACAATCATGAAGCGCTCGCCGCTGGCCATCCGCATGATAAAACGCGGACTGAACGCCGAGCTCGACGGCCAGCAGGGTCTGATGCAGTTTGCCGGCGACGCCACGCTGCTCTATTATCTGATGGATGAAGCCCAGGAAGGCCGCGATGCTTTCCTCGAAAAACGCGACCCCGATTTCGACCGATTCCCCAAATTCCCCTGATGCCATGCGCCTGAGTTACGCTCCATGCAATCTGCAGTTCCGGCAGCCTGCCACCACGTCGCGGGAAACGATGAACACCAAGCTGACGTGTTTTCTGAAGGTGTATGACGAACATAATCCCGAAGTCTATGGATTAGGCGAGGCAGCCCTTTTCCCGGGGTTAAGCCCGGAGGCTAACGAGGAGTATGAGCTGAAGCTGATTGAACTGCTCGCCAACATAGCCCTCGGACGCCCCACAGACCTGAGCCGGCACTCGTCAATTCAATATGGCTTGGAGATGGCTCTGCGCGATTTTGCAGGGGGTGGCAAACGCCTCTATTGGCCGTCTGAATTTACCGAAGGCAAAGAGAGTCTGACCATAAACGGCCTGGTGTGGATGGGCGATATTGACACAATGCGTCGACGCGCCCAGGAGAAGATTGATGCCGGATTCCATTGTGTGAAGTTCAAGATAGGTGCCCTCAACTGGGATGCCGAATTAGGACTTATCACGGAGATTCGCAAGGCCAACAATGACCTGGAGATAAGGGTAGATGCCAACGGCGGATTACCATACGACAGGGCGGAGAAAATGCTTGGGCAGTTGGCCGATTTGGGCGTGGAAAGCATTGAGCAACCCTTCCCGGCGCGATATTACCGCGAAACGGGACGTCTGTGCCGCACATCGCCGGTGCCGATAGCTCTTGATGAGGACCTCATCGGTATCTACGACCCGGAGGAACGTCGCGCCATGCTGAAGCATGTCCACCCGCAGCTCATAGTGCTTAAACCGGCCCTCTGCGGCGGTTTCAACGGGGCAGAAGACTGGATTGAGGCGGCTGAGCTGGAGGGCATCCGCTGGTGGGTAACGTCGGCCTTAGAGAGCAATGTTGGTCTTAATGCTTTGGCGCAATGGACAGCCTCGTTGGGTGAGAAAACGAAATCGCGGGCACAGGGACTCGGCACCGGGGCGTTGTTTGTGGAAAATACTCCGTCGCCGCTCATACTCGAAGGTGAGAAGCTGACGTGCTCGCCAGTGATAGACAACAGCTCTTGTCCTTTGCTCGATAAACTGGAATGGCGCAGCTGACGGTTTCTGATTTTATCAGGGAATGGCGCTCGGAAGTGGACACGGTGAAGGCGCACACCTCCGGCTCAACGGGTACACCCAAAGAGATTCAGCTGCCGAAAACGCTGATGCGACGGTCGGCTCGACGCACAAACCTCTTCTTCGGCATTGATGCTAAAGCGCGTCTTCATCTGTGCCTCTCGCCTGACTACATAGCCGGCAAGATGATGATTGTAAGGGCTTTGGAGGCAGGATGCGAATTGACCTGTGAAGAAGCCGGCAACAATCCGCTCAGCCAAGACGGCAGTCAGCGGCGCATAACGCTGTTGGCTGTTGTGCCTTCGCAATTAGCTGAGCTGCTCGATAACCCGCAGCGTCTGAGGCTTGTAGACAATATCCTGGTTGGAGGGAGCGCCATTCCTCCGGGAATGCGCGGCAGGCTGGCTAAGCTGCCGNNNGCGGCAGGCTGGCTAAGCTGCCGATTCCGGTCTGGGAAAGCTACGGCATGACCGAGACTGCCTCTCATGTGGCGATGCGCCGGGTTACGGAGGATGCCATGCTGCCATTCCGCATGATGCCCGGCATTACCTGCTCTCTTGCCGACAACGGCACTCTATGTATAGAGGGGAATGGCAGGTGTCTCACCACAACCGATTGTGCAGAGGTACTCACACCTACTACTTTTCGCTTGCTCGGACGACTTGACCACGCCATTATCTCCGGTGGCATAAAAATCCATCCGTTGCAGGCTGAGGCCGAAGCTGCCGACATATTAGCTCCTTATCAGCCTTGCTTCATCACCTCCGTACCGGATGAGAAATGGGGCGAGAAGGTGGTTTTGGCAGTGCTGAGAGCTGTCCCGGAGAGTCTTCTGCACGGCTTGCGCGCTCGGTTAGGCAGCGTAAGAGCGCCTAAAGAGATACGTGTCATTGACCGGATTCCGCTGTCGCCGTCAGGGAAACCGCTGCGTCCTAAATTGCCGAAATAACAGGGCTTTAATATTTGCATCTGCCACAAAATTGTTATCTCCGGGATGGCGATTCCCGGAGATGTTGCTTTTAATCATGTGAGAGGAGGCACCGACTCCCCCAGATAAACTTTATTTATACACTGCGTGTTTTTATTATAGAAAAATTAAGTAGGGCTACTCAGAAAATAGCT
>FR897883.1:17494-32171 GCA_000437495.1 Prevotella sp. CAG:485 | reverse complement strand
GTGCGGCCTTTTTGCCGCCCCGCGGCGCCGATTTTTGCTGTCTAACTCTTTGATTGGTAAGGGTTTAGCTCTTTGTGTTAAATTTTGTTAAACATACTCTTGCCGCCCGGGCGGGAGGAATGGGAGTTTTGGGAGTGATGGGAGCTATGGGAATTTTGGGGAGGGGCGCTGAAGCGCTGAGCCAAAACAAATTTTTGAGCGCACCAAAGCGGCAAAGCGCTTAAGGGGCTTAGGGAGATTAAGGAGATTAGGGAGGGGAAGGTGCTTAAGAGGGCTTAGGGGCTTGAGGTTAAAGCTTTCGCCGAGAGGGGTTCGAGGCTAAAGCCTTCGCCGGCACCAAAATTATAGGAAGCAGAGGAAGGGAAAGTTTGGGAGGTTAAGGAGATTAAGGATTGTGATAGACTAAAAATATTTCGCGGACAAAATTGATAAATCAAAAAAATTTCATACCTTTGTGGTATGCTTTCATCTATTCGCTCATGGAAAAACAAAGCTTGTGAAACTGCAGTCAAAGATATACCCGGCATTGATATATTTAAGTTTATCATGGCCTTTGCCGTAATTCTTATCCATTTCCCTCCTGTTTTCGATATTGGTCATGAAATATATCCGGAGGTTATACGGTGGCTGATTAGGTTGGCCGTACCTTTCTTTTTTATTGTATCCGGTTATTTTGCTTACAAAATCATCAATTCTCCGGACAAATTACGAGTCCGAGGAATGAAAATGCTTCGGATATGGGCAATTTGGATGCTTATTTATTTCCCATTACAATTATACAGTGGATTTCCTGACGCAAAGAGCGTTGTTGTATATATCATCAACGTTTTACTCTATGGAGAAGAAGCTTATGCATGGCCACTTTGGTTTTTATATGCCCAAGCAATATTTTTCCTCATAGAGAGTTTTCTGCCTAATAGACAAAGGCTTCGTGCTTTTGTACACATTATCTATATTTGTGCTTTGGCTGCATCGTCTTTGTATCTACTTCACAGCGATTTATTCCCGAAACTTTTCACATATACTCCTCAATGTGCCTTTGGCGGTTGCGGATTTATACTTTGTGGGTATTATCTTAAGAAATATGAGGCGAATATAAAAATCAACAGGTATATTTTCGCGGCTTTGCTACTTTGCTTAAGTTATGTATTGCGAGTTCTTACAATGCCATTATGGGAGCTTACAGGCGGTTTGGCTCTTATTATTATAGCCCTTGCAATCAAATGTAAACCCCGGCCTACTTTTCTTACCATGCGACACGAAAGTGCTTGGATATATTACATGCACATGTATGTGCTGATGTTGCTTTCTTTGGTGATATTTACCAACGGAGCATCTAAAGGCATTATAATCTCTTGTGCTTTTGTAATCTCCTTTGCATTGGCATGGCTCCTAACCAAGCTGCAAAAACGAAGCCGAATGTTCTCATACCTTGTCTCGTGATTCTCAACTCCTATACAAGAGAACAACAGCCCTCCATTCATTCTTTGAAATTGCTTTGGGGACTATAACGTATTAACAACTAATAAAGCAAGAATATCGAGTAAAAGACAAGATAGAACAAAACAGAAGAGAGTCAAAGACACTCTCTTCTGCATACTCTTTGGTTATTTTATTGAAATTATCTCACCATGATTTTGCGTATGGATCCATCAGAATAGCGCACGATGTTGATTCCCGAAGTAACCGTTTTATGTCGATTACCCTGCAGATCGTAAATCGCAATAATCATAACGTCAGCTTCAGTGCTTTCCACGCCATCCTGTCCGATTCGGAACCATACTTTCCCCAGCATATCTTTAAAATAAAAATCTCTTATTCTTGCCCTGATTTCTTCATCGGTTGTGGCATTCGCACCCCATGTATTACCTTCAGCATACATATCATTGGGGGTGTTGTTGTATAAATCGCATGGACTGTTCAAGGAATAGATATATCCGCCATCGACTTGTTCAAAGCCATTTTGATCTAATTTATTGTTGCCGGGATTATAACTTGAAGAGCCGGATAGCTCAACATTACCTACATTAGCTTTAGTGTTCTTTCCGGAGACGTACAGTCCTATCTGACTGCCTTTCATAGTATTACCTTCCACCCATGTTGTTTTGCCTATGCCATTTGCAGAGATTGTATTCATTATACCAATAGCATAACCAAGGAAAGTATTTCTGGCGTAATGATTATCTTCGCATACATTGTCAATTATGCGAGCAGCCTGACCACCTGTAACATTGATACCAAAAGCCATTCCTTTTACAGTGTTACCTTTTATAAGGACGTTGTTCTCCCCCTTTGTGTTTAATCCATTGTAGACACGTATGCCTCCTGCGTCAAATTTGTTTCCAATGACTGTATTGTTTTCCACAGACACAGGTAATGCTCCACCAACCATAAGGTCTATGACAGGCATAGTATTACTAACACTGTCGCCACAGTTTAAAACAGTATTCCCTTGTACGTCTATTCCACATTCTGTTTTCTTAGTCAGAGTTGAATTTACCGAAATTGCGACTTTGTGACAATCGATAAATGTGTTGTTGTAAACTATATGCTGAGCTGGAGGACGAGAGACGAACTGCAGAGCATTTCTATTCCATATCTTGGTGAATACGGTATTTCGTATATCGAGACTACTATCTGAATCCCACCGAACAGAAATCCTTTCAAACCGCATGTTACGGATTATAGCGTTTGAAGCGCCTTTTCTAAAGACCATTTGTCCGGGTTTGGAAGATTCTCCACTAAAAGTGGTTATACATCTTATTGTGGCCGAATCCTTCGGAGACATCTTTACTGCTCCGTCTACAAATATAGAACCACTGACATCCTTCAGCTGGAAGTTGTCTTTATTCTCAATTTCAAGAGTATCGTTCACTGAGATAACGATAGTATCGTTAAGTGTGAACGCCTGAGGAGCCAACTTGGGCAGAGGCCGTTTTACGCCTGAGGCAGCGATTTGTGATAGTTGCAGTAGCGTATATGTGCGACCTTGTCCGGGAGATATCCACACATCAGCCATTGCAGCTATCGACACCATGACAGCGATGGTGATAAATAATAGCTTTTTCATGTCCTTTGTTTTTTGATGCAAAGTTAAGCACAAAAAAAGTTCTATAATGAATTTTTTTCAAATATTTTAAAAAATCACTTCGGGAAATACTTTAACTTTGTAATTTAATTTGTATGAACATGAACGATAAACATAATCCGTCACGCAAATTTTCTTTAACAGAAATTTTAACTGCAGAATATCCTTTATCAATCGATTGTCTGAATGCAATAGAAAAACTTGTTTCCCCCTGGGAGAGACAGGCTGGAGATAATATTTCGGTCAAAGGAAAAATAAATGATAAATGGATTTTCATATCCACTGGCCTTTGTCGTGTCTATACAACTAAAAAGAACAAGGAAGATACTATTTTTTTGGCGGAGCCGGCGACATCTTCACTTCTTTCCACTCTATTTTCCTGCAGAAAAAAATCTGTTCTGGGCCTTCAAGCTCTTTCAGACTGCAGTGGATGGTCTTTAAGTCATTATAAATATTGTCTTCTTCAAGAAAAATTTCCCGAATTACTGAAATTTGAAATTAATTTGCTGCGCGGTCAATTATTTGCTCTTGAACATTATTATTATAGCAGAGCGTTGACTGATTCATCACAAAGGTTGGAACAATTCTATGAAAAAAGAGATGCTCTTTTGGAAGTATTTCAGCCTCAGACTCTTATAAAAAGTAAACCTTTGAGAATTCTGGCTCAGTATATTGGCATCTCGCCTCAAATGCTTTCACTATTGCGGAACAGACAAAGAGGCAAACGATAACTTCTGACTGTAAAGTATCATGAGACTCGGGTTAGTGGCGGAAGAGGCGGTGGAGGAGGCGTTTGCGGGCTTCCATGCGGAGGAGGTTGCGGAAGGTGAGGGTGGTGAGGATGCGGGGAGAGGGGGAGGGTATGTTGAGGAGGATGTAACGGAGCAGGTCGCGGCGATGGGTTACGCGCATGAGGTTAGCTGCGCGTTGGCGCAGGGTTGGCTGTTTGCCGGGGCGAAGGATGGTTGAGCGGTTGGTGTCTATGATGGCGTAACGTTGCAGGGGATTGTCAGCGGCGGCATTATAAAGGAGGATGTTGGTGAGGTTCATGTCGCCGTGCAGGATGCCTCGCTGCTGCATCTGAAAGAGGAACCGGGCCAGTGTGCGGGCTTCTGCCTCCGGGAAATGCGCTTTGCGTATGAAGGTCATATCGGGCGCGTAGAGCGGCTTTGAGATGAAATAAGAACGATGCAACAGAGGGCCACGGCGTATGTCGAGAGCGGCAACGGGACTCGGGGTAATAATGCCTCGGTTAAGTATTTCGAGCCCGTAGCGATAGGCACGCTCAGCCTTGGAAGTTCGCCCCAGATAAAGCAATGCACGCAAGCGGCTCAGGGGTTTGAATTCCTTGACGACAAACTCGTTGTTGCCTATGCGGAAGGATTTGAGGGTGTTGCGCCCCTTATATATACACTTGCCGCCGTGAGCAAATGCTTCGGGCAAATTGTGGAGAAATTCCTGCAGCTCGGGGCTATCGAATTCTTTATTGATGAAGCGAGCCATGGCGAGAGTCAGCTAAGGTTGACAACGGTAATTCCCGCGCCTCCGAGACGCACATCTTCGTCGTGAAATGACTTTACCGTCGGGCTTGCCTGGAGGTACTGACGGATAGCCATGCGCAAAGCTCCCGTACCAGTACCGTGGAGTATCCTCACCCGGGGAATCTGGAACTGAAGGGCGTCATCGAGGAAATATGTAACCGCCTGCAGCGCCTCGTCGGTCCTCATGCCCCTTACGTCAATTTCATTCTTGAAATCGAGCTGTCGGCGACGCGAATCATCGGTTGTAGATACTGACACCGTGGGCGTAACGGGCTGATTTTTAGGTGCTTTAGCCGGAGCAAGGCGGTCAAGTTCAATATTTGTGCGCAGAGCGCCAAGGGCTACCTGAGCCATTTTGCCATTTATGGCAATAATTTTCCCGGGCAGCGAAGAAGAGGGAATCTTTACATAGTCGCCGATTTGGAGAGGACGTTTCTCCTGCGGCGTTTCGGACTTAGCGCTTTCCTTGCGCACCTTTTTGTCGTGCTTTTTGCGCTGAGGAATATTTAGTACGCTGTCGTCGTTGCCTTTATCGTCCTGTTGTTGCACTTTGCGACGATAATCTTCAAGCTGACGGCGTATTTCCTGAGTTTTTTCCTTTTCGGCCTGTGAGGATCTGATTTCCCGAATAGTATTTTCGATTCGGGCATTTGCCGAGTCAAGGATTTCGCGCGCCTGTTGCCTTGCCTGATGAATGATTTCAGCTTTCCGCTGCTTTATCTCGTCGGCGCGAGCCCTCAGGTCATCCGTCATACTGTCGATTTTATGCTCCTTTTCCTTGATGGAAAGCCGCTTCTCGGCCCAGTATTTTTTATCGCGCGTCAGGTCGAGCACATATTTGTCGATGTTTACGTAATCGGAGCCGGCAATCTCCTTAGCGTTTGAGATGACATCAGCGGGAATGCCACTTTTGCGGGCTATGTGGAGAGCGAAAGAAGAACCCGGCGTACCCACCGACAGCTGAAAGAGAGGCTGAAGATGCTGCCGGTCGTAGAGCATGGCTGCATTGACAAGCCCCGGAGTTTCATTGGCAAACGACTTAAGATTCTGATAATGCGTTGTTACCACCCCAAAGGCCCCTTCCTCATTAAGCTTTTTGAGGATAGCCTGCGCTATTGCGCCACCAATCTGAGGTTCCGTTCCGGAGCCCATTTCATCGGCAAGGAATAGCGTATCTGGACCTGATTTGGTCAGGAATACGCGCATATTGCGCAAATGAGAGGAATAAGTGGAAAGGTCGTTTTCAATCGACTGTTCATCGCCGATGTCAATGAGAATCTTCGTGAAGATGCCCATGTGCGAGTTTGAGTATAGCGTTGGTAGGAGACCGCACTGCATCATATACTGCACAATGGCGATAGTTTTCAGCGTTACCGATTTTCCGCCGGCGTTTGGGCCTGAGATTACGAGAATACGAGTTTTGGCGTCAAGGCGCAGCTGCAACGGAACGACCTCGCGACCCTGCTTGCGCAGACTCAACAGCAGACCGGGGTGTACGGCATGATACCAGTCTATTTCAGGGCGTCGCGAAAGGGAGGGCATCTCGCCTCCCAGTTCTTTTGCGAGCCTTGCTTTGGCTCTTATGAAGTCAATGAGACCCACCTGGGCGGCAGCCTCTTCCATATCGGGCAGGAAAGGCCGTATTTCCGTACTCAGAGCCGTGAGGATTTCTATTATCTCCTTCTGCTCGTCGAGATGCAGACTCCTCAGCGTGTTATTGGCCTCCGTAACCTGCGCCGGCTCTATGTAGAACGTCCGTCCTGTGGCCGACTGGTCGAAGACGATTCCGGGAATAGCTTTTTTATTCTGTGCCGTTACGGGGATTACGAGATGCCCGTCGCGCATTGAGGGAGTGGTGTCGGCGGCAATGAGGCCCTGTTTTATGGCCGTATCCATAACGCGCCTGAGCATACCCTGCATGGCTGACGAAGCGGCCGAGATACGTCTGCGTATGTCAGCCAACAAAGGCGAGGCGTTGTCGCGCACCTGGCCATAATCGTTCACCACCCTCTTGATAGCCTCGAAAGGCTCGGTGAGGTCGGGGATATTGCAGAAACGGCGGGTTAGCTGCGGCCGCGAAGATGCATTGTCAGACTCTGCCGAGAAAAACTTGCGCAGCTGAGAGGCTGTGTGCAGAAAGGCTTTTAACTCCCCGAATTTTTCGGCACTTACATGGCTGCCTTCGGCTTTGAGCAGATTCAGAGATTCTGACGGGTCGGGCAGCGCCTGCAGCGGCAAAGCCGTTGAGGCAAGCACCTGTTTCATTTCAGCCACCTGCAGCAACACCGGCAGAAGGCGCGAATAATCGACCATCATTGCCATATTCCTGCAATAGCGGCGTCCCATTTCCGAGAGACATTGCGCCTCAAGCATGGACCGCAGTTGCGTAAAGCCTATTTTCTGTTCAAAGTCGCGGGGATAGACCATTTTCTCAGAGTTTAAGCGCTTTTTCCGCCGCTTCCAAATCTTCGGGCGTGTCGATGCCTATTGAAGATGCCGTTGGTGATATTGCCACCTTTATGTTCAGACCGGCCTGGAGCCAGCGGAGCTGTTCCAACGACTCGGCCTTTTCAAGCGACGAAGGAGGCATTGCGGCAACACGGCGCAAGACTTCCGCCCTGTAAGCGTACATGCCTATATGCGTGAAATATTCGGTAGTTGCCAGCCACTCTTTCCACTCCACCGAGCGCGTATAGGGGATGATGGAACGCGAGAAATAGAGAGCGCGGAAATTATCGTCGAACACCACCTTCACCAGATTCGGCGAGAAGAGAGCATCGAATCCGAGTTCAGGTTTAAAGCGCTGCACAAGAGTGGCAATCTGCGTTTCAGGGTCGCGGAAACAGTCGGCCAGAGCCTTTATCTGCTCCACCGTAACAAAGGGTTCATCGCCCTGCAGATTAATCACCACATCGGGCTGCTGAGGCAGTTTCTGCAAAGCCTCACACAGACGGTCAGTGCCGCTTCTGTGCGTTGAGGCCGTCATGATGACATTGCCACCGAAACCTTCCACACAGCGGCGAATGCGTTCGTCGTCAGTAGCCACATAAAGCGGCATTCCGGCTTTGGCGGCGTTGGTGTAAACGTGTTCTATTACGGGCTTTTCGGCTAACAGCGCAAGAGGTTTGCCGGGGAAGCGTGTGGAGGCATAGCGTGCCGGTATGATGATAGCAAAACGGGTCATTATATTATTTATCGGAGAGTGATTGGGGATTTTTCTTTACTTTATTACGGTGAAGAGAATTGAAAATATCTTTCAGCCACCCCGGCACTATGGCTGCGCCGATGGCCAGATATACATAATAAGAAATCAGTCGCCAGCAGATGGCCATTATCAGCGCCAGGCCTGCCGAAGGAATCAAATCGCTGTAATATTCGGTGAAGAGCCATTCTGAGAGACCCGAGCCGCCGGGAGTTGGACTGACCATGAGCACAACCCACACCACAAACTGACGTGCGAGGATGAGCCACTGGTCGGCAAAATTCACCGTGGCGGGGAGAAAGGCCATGAAAATGGCGTTAACAACCATATAGCGCGACGTCCATGAGAGAGCGGTGCCTCCAAACACTTCCAGCCAGAAGCTGAAACGCTTTTTGCGCAGTTCAACGCTTGTGGCGACCATATTGTCGCCCAAAGCTATGACAGCCGGCTGCCAGCGACGCAGAAAGCGGATGGAGAATAGCTTTATGATAACGTTGCGGATGGCGGCCGGTTTCACTATGATGCCTAAGAAGAGGAGCAGGGTCCAGAGGCAGATGCCGGAATAGACGAGCCAGAAGGTGAGTTTGATGCCGCTGGAGAAGGCGCCTGAGCCGGAATTGAAAATTTCATTTACCGGGGTGAAGAGGATAACCAGCGGACAAGAGCTGACAAAGAAGAGCTCGTCGAGGAAGAGAGTCGTTATCATCAGCGTTGTGGCGCGTCCCAGTTCCACGCCCTCGCGATTCAGGAAAATCATGCCCAACGAGGAGCCACCCACTGCCGAGGGTGTAATGCACGATGTGAACTCGCAGAGGAAATCGACTTTAAAAGCCTGTGTCCAACGGAGTTTGTGGTCGGTAAGAGCCCTGAAACGCCAGCTCAGACCAACGTCGCGGCCAATCATGAAGAGCCAGCCCAACAACAGAAAGAGGATGGTGTGAGCGGTGAAGTTTATAGACCTCATCACTGCCGAAAGATCCTCTTTCCGGGCATCATGCAAAAACATCAGAACCACGACGCCAAGGCCTATGGCCACCGGCAACAGCACCTTCCACACCGAGAAAGTGTTTTTATCGGGCTGCGGGGCAACTGTCGCTGACGACTTTTCCGGCATATTGTTTTGAGATGATTCAGACATATTATTACCGGTGGTAAGATTTGAGGAGCACATTATAGCGGTCGAGGACCTCATCGGCCACGTCATCCCAACTGCTGATAAGAGAATTTTTTGCAGCCCTTCCCACCTTATCAATAGTGGCTCTGTCGGCGTCGAGACGCATTATCAAATCGGCATAAGAGCGTCCGTCGGCATGAGTCAGGAACCCGTTGTGCCCGTCGGTAATCACCTCAGCGGCCGTTGAGCCTTCAAGTAGCACCGAGGGAGTGCAGAAAGCGGCAGCCTCGCGCACCACCAACGGCGCATTATCGTAGAAAGACGGGAAAAGGAACAGGTCGGAAGCGCAGTAGAAATCGCGCAGCCTGTTGCGGTCGTTCACCAGACCATTGATTGTAACCACGTTGCTGAGACCGCTTCGGCGCACCCTTTCGCGCAGCTCGCCGAGGGCATAGCCGTTGCCCACGAAATTCATGCGGAAGGGAATTTTGCCCTTCATATATTCAAGCGCATCCATAATCACGGCGAGCCCCTTTTCCCAGATGTGCTGACCCACAAAAAGCAGCTGTAACACACCGTCGTCGGGCACTCCCAGCTTTTTCCGGGCTTCCTGCCGCATATTGTCATCATATTGCACATCGGCCATATCGCTGCCGTTTTCCACAACCGTAAGAGAACCTTTGTAGCCATATTCACGCAATGTTTCCTCGACCTGAGCCTGCGGAATCCACACCTCGTCGCAGGCATTGAAGAAATTCAGAATCCGCCGCATGATGATAGGTACCATCCAGGGCACACGGTGAAACGAATGTTCAAGGTCGGTTTTATATTTGCTGTGGAAAGTACCTATCAAGGGCACATTCTGATGCTTCTTGACATATACCGCCAAGCGTCCGGAAGAAAAAGGGCAATGTGCATGAAGGATTCGGAACGGAGCCTTGCGCAGACGCGACCATATAAAAGGGTCTAACTTGGGGTAACCGTAGCGATAGGGTTTTCGGTTGCTTATAGGCAGCGAGAAATATTTTATCACCGGGCATCCCACCTGCACCGAAACAGGATTCCATGGCGTAACCACGCACGCATCCAACCCCTTGGCCACAAAGCGGTTCACATAATTCTGCACCGTCAGCGTCACCCCGTCGAGGATAGGCGGGAAACTGTCGTTGAAGATACCATAGTAAGGCTCATGCCCCCGGTGTTGCGTGAACAATGCCATAAAATTTTTTACAAAAGTAACCAAAAAGCGCCTAACACACAAATTCAGAGTCTTTGACTACTTAAACTCTCCTTCTTCACCGTTGGTTCAGACTGCGCGTCAGTTTAGAGTTAACACGCATTATATGTTTTATTAATCAAGTGGTTTTTCTTTCCTTTCTCATGAAGGGTCTTTCCAGTGAAATTCCCTCGAAAATTCCTCTTCATGTGAATTTAAATTCAAACACACTCTTAAAATCTCCAAAACCTCCAGATAAAAAATCAAAAAAAATTTATTTAAAAAAGACCATATATTAAAAAAAGATATTATCTTTGCGGCAGGGATTTTTTTTCTCAAGAAAAACTTGACCTGCACTTGATTTAAATTCCTCTAATGTTCAACAACAACGCAGGTCGCTTGCTTCTTATGAAGAGAGCATTATTATTAATAGGGTTAATCACCCTATTGTTTACAGGGTGTTCGCAACAAGACATTCCCGACATTCAGGACAAGCCTCCAGAAGTGAACATCCCACTGCGTCACGTTTCCATGCAAGATGCTAAAGAACACCTCCGGGAGATTCTTCCCGAAATGACCCTTCATACACGATCGAGTCTCAACATCGGCGACGGTATGGCTTTCAACAGTCATCGTCAACTTCTCACCAGAGCACAGGAAGACGAAGCCCTGTACTACTACTTCCCCATTGACAACGGCACACAGTACGCCCTCATGAGCGCACGCGCCGAATTGCCACAACTTCTTGCGATAGGAAACGGCACACCCGACGCACAGACCCTTGACGAACTGATTCCGGCCGTCGAGGACTGGAGTGTGGCAACCGTTGGCCACAACATCTCTATCACAGACACCATTGGCACGATAGGAACTATAACCGACTCCACTTATGTGGTACGCGGCGAACCGGTGTTTATACCAGTGATAGCAGGGGGGATCGACACAACGATTAATAATCTCTGTCCTGTTAAATGGGATCAAAACGGCTGGTTCAGCCAGTTCTGCCCTGAAATTGTAGGTAAACCGGGAGAACGCGCCAATGCCTGTTGTGTTGCAACAGCTGTAGCACAGCTCTTCGCCGCAGAGAAATGCCGCCCCACCGGATATAATGGATTCACCATCGACTGGGACCTTCTTCTTAGTTGCCCTGACACAGCAACAATGCGCCATAACCAGGCCGCCCAAGTCCATATAGCAGAACTATTGATAGAACTCGGCAAGAAAGAAAATCTTGATGTCCAATATAGCAAATATGGAGGCTATGTCTCAACCGCTTACGCAGAAGATGTGTCACGAACCCTTCTAAACTTTGGATTCAAGAACGGAGGAGAACTTGTCTCATTTTCCGAAAAACGCATCATCAACGAGTTTAAGAGAGGTTATCCGGTAATAATAAGCGGAATAGGACAAAATCAAAAACCGGCCACACTTGGATACTTCATGGATGGAAAGTTGCCATGGTGCCCGTATTCGTTTACATAGGTACCCATTGCGTAGATCAATGGACAGAATATGAAACATACTTCCAATGCAACTGGGGTTACAGTGGAGGTGGTGACGGCTATTTCCACGCCATGGGCTTTAACCCTCAGACCGGATGTGCCTATAATCCCGAAAACATGCCGGATTGCCCGTGGGGTGTAGGAGATCTCAGCTACAGAAAACGAATTCAAATTGGAGTAGAAAAGTAACAAAATAACGCATTATAGTCCTTATTGTCCATGCACATAAGCACTAATCTACACAAATTCAAAGACATATGAAAAAATTAAAGAACTTAGGAATGTTGCTGATAATGGCGTTCGTCCTTTCCGCACTGGCGTCATGCAGCGACAACGATGAGCCGCAGCCGGGAAAAGACCCAAATCCAGGCAACGAAAACCTTATTTCGGTAAAGTATTACGTCGACAAACCGGGTATGACCGGTTTTAGTCATCACTATGGCGTAAACGCGTATCTCAACTTCATGAGTTCCAACAACCACGAGTGGCTCAGAGACACTCCGTGGTTCGAGAAAAAGTTCAAGAATAGCGACTGGTATTTCGAATTCAATGGCAAGCAGTATCGATATGGCGACGTAATGGATATTCCCGGCAACACGACACCTATCCACATGGAAGGCTACCTGGAGTTAAACAAGTATCTGATTATTCCGGCTGACATTCCCTGGGAAAAGCTGAAAGAAGGCCCCATGACCTACGAATATAAGTTTGTATGGCCTTCGAGAAACATAAGCCACACAATAAAAGTCTACGCCATATACAACCAAAACTTCGAGAAAGACAGGGATGAACTCCTCAAGAATCTCGGCGATGAAGACTCTGGTTATGTGGAACTGTACAAGATCGGATATTGGGTAGATGACAAGCCTATGGAGTCGCCATGGAAAGACTACGGTCTGTTTACCATAACTCTTGATGAATGACAGAACTACGGGAGTGAGTGTCAGAAAAGCCATAACATTCTATCTGACAACACATTCCGAGACAACCAAAATATCAGATGTAAGGCGTGCCGAAGCATATTGACACGTCTTACGTTTTTTATGGCGAGGAAGCGAAAGCTATTGCGCGAGCCGGATAAATTTAGTAACTTTGCAGCGTAAACCAGGAAACCGGGTAAGGCCGCTCCCCTGGGCGACACCATAAAATCCAAACAACCTAAAACCAAACAAACACCATGGAACTTCCTTTTGCAGAATCGTGGAAAATAAAAATGGTCGAGCCCATCCACAAAAGCACCCGCGAGCAGCGTGAACAATGGATCAAAGACGCTCACTATAACGTATTCCAACTTCCGGCCGAGCAGGTCTACATCGACCTTCTCACCGACTCAGGCACAGGCGCAATGAGCGACCGTCAGTGGGCAGCCCTGATGCTTGGTGACGAGAGCTATGCCGGCGCACGCAGCTGGTTCAAGCTCAAAGAGACCATCAACCGCCTCACCGGTTTCAACTATGTTATCCCTACCCATCAGGGACGCGCAGCCGAGAATGTGCTCTTCTCCGCTCTGGTGCATGAGGGCGACTATGTACCCGGCAACAGCCACTTCGACACCACCAAGGGTCACATCGAGAGCCGCAAGGCCACAGCCGTTGACTGCACCGTTGACGAGGCCAAAGACACTCAGCTCGAGGTGCCCTTCAAAGGCAACGTTGACCCGGAGAAACTGGAGAAATGTCTGGCAGAACATGCCGACAAGGTGCCTTTCATCATTGTAACCATCACCAACAACACGGCCGGCGGCCAGCCCGTTTCGATGCAGAATCTGCGCGAGGTGCGCGCCATCGCCGACAAATATGGCAAGCGCGTAATCTTCGACTCCGCCCGTTTTGCTGAAAATGCTTACTTCATCAAGGTTCGCGAAAAAGGCTACGAGAACAAGACTATCAAGGAAATCACCCGCGAGATGTTCGACCTGGCCGACGGCATGACCATGTCATCGAAGAAGGACGGTATCGTGAACATGGGCGGCTTCATCGCCACTCGCCACGAAGACTGGTTCGACAAGGCCAAAGTATTCGCCATCATCTGCGAAGGTTACCTCACCTACGGCGGTATGAACGGCCGCGATATGGAGGCTCTAGCAGTTGGTCTGGATGAAAACACGGAGTTCGACAACCTCAACACCCGCATCAAACAGGTAGAGTATCTGGCAGCCCGTCTTGACGAGTATGGCATACCTTATCAGCGTCCCGCCGGCGGCCACGCCATCTTCGTAGATGCCGACAAGGTTCTCACCCATGTGCCGAAAGAGGAATTCCCGGCACAGACCCTCACCGTAGAGCTTTATCGCGAAGCCGGTATCCGCGCCTGCGAAATCGGTTACATCCTCGCCGACCGCGACCCCATCACCCGCGAGAACCGCTTCGGCGGCAACGACTTCGTACGCCTCTGCATACCCCGTCGCGTATACACCAACAACCACATGGATGTGATTGCAGCAGCTCTGAAGAACGTATACGACCGCAGAGAAAGCATCACCCGCGGTGTGGAAATCACATGGGAAGCTCCCATCATGCGCCACTTCACCGTGCAGCTGAAACCTGCAGGACAGAAATAAGCCATAACCACTACCCCCTCACACGGGAAGGTTGAATAATAATCGGGCAGACGATAACCTCTTTGGAGTAGATTCTATCGCCTGCCCGATTTATTTTTCTGTAGCATTGGCAGCCGGGTAACGATAGCATCAGGCAGCCTCGTTGCTGAGGAATCGGGCACCGGGATTCTGAGAAAGCGGCTACCCGGACCAATTTTATTAAAAATTTTTCAGAGCCGTAAAACACTGCAAATAAGCGAGTTCGCACTCCACAGCAGGGAAGGCTGAAAAATTTTAGCTAAAAAAAGTGGGTAAAATATTTGGTCAGTTCAAAAAAAGGTTGTAACTTTGCAGCGCAAAACCGAAAGATTGCCTTGTGGTGTAACGGTAGCACGCGAGTTTCTGGCACTCTTAGTGAGGGTTCGAGTCCTTCCAAGGCAACAATCAAAAGCCGCAGCTGAAACAGATTCAGCTG
>FR897883.1:0-17479 GCA_000437495.1 Prevotella sp. CAG:485 | reverse complement strand
GCTGAAACAGATTCAGCTGCGGCTTTTGTGTTGGAGCGAGGGGTGATGTGGCTTATGTGATTTATGAAACTTATGTGATTTATGTGATTGATGTGATGATGTGATTGAGAGGAACTATTGATTCCTTAAGCTCATTAAACTCTTTAAGCTCATTAGATTCCTTAAACTCCTTAATTGGGGTCGGCAGGGCAGCCGGGTCAGTCGGCTTTTTGATATTCGGTGGGGGTCATGCCGGTTTCGCGCTTGAAGAAGTAGCCAAAAGCTGACTGGCTGGGGAAGTTGAGGCGGTCGGCAACCTCGCTGATTAGTATATCGCGACTTTTCAACAAGACTTTGGCCTGAACAAGGGTTGCCCGGTTTATCCAGTACATCACGCTCTTGCCGCTTATCTTGGCTATCAGGCTCGAAAGATAATGTGGCGTGAGGGCCAGCTCGTTGGCATAAAAGGGTATCGACCTCTCGCGGCAACAATGCTCGTTGACGAGCTTTTTGAATTTACTGAATACCATTTCCTGCCGCGTCTTCCTTTTGTCGGCATCGCTATTCTGTTGAGCTCGGTCTATGTCCTGAATATCTGATATAATGGCAGTGAGCAAATGGCGCGTCAGCTCCTGCCGGAAGGGTTTGCGGCATGCTATGTCCCACAGCAGATTTGCCATTCTGATAGTCTCGTTCCAGTCTGACTCTTGGGCATGTATAATGATGTTATTGCTCACATGGATGCTTTCCTTAAAGATAATTCCCATCATGGTATAATCATCGCTGCATGATTTCAATTCCATTATGGTTTCGGGCGTAAGCAAAATTATATCCCCTTTCTGAATGTGATAATCTTCCAGAGTCAGCCCAATATAGGCGCTTCCTTCGGTAACCCACAATATACGCCCCTCAATGAACCGGTAAAGCTGTCCGGGATGTATAAAATTGTCGCGATAAGCCCCTATGTTGAGCATCATGCCGAAATGCTCTTTACAAAAGCCAAATCGTGCAGATTTTCTATGCTGCTGAAATCCGTTGTCTGCAGCGAGAAGTCGTTAAGAATCTTTGCGTCCATTATAATTATTGTATTGATATGCGGCAAAGTTAGGCATAATATCCGGGATCATTCCACAAATAAACTCACTTTCGTACAAATTCAACAACTTATATTCTGATTTGAGTATACACACCCGGCGCAGCGGCTCTAACTTTGCGGTGTGAAACCAAATCATAGAGAATGATGAAACATATAACCGCATTTTTAATTCTGCTGCTTCTGCCATTGTGCTCTTTGGCGCAGACGGTAACACTAGACGAGTGTCAACGGCTGGCTCATGAAAATTATCCGCTGATAAAGCAATATGACCTGATAAAGCAGACCACCGACTACACGGTTGACAACATCTCCAAGGGATGGTATCCGCAGATTTCGGCACTTGCCCAGGCCACTCTGCAGAGCGATGTGATGACGCTTCCTGACCCGCTTCAGAAGATGCTCGGTCAGCAAGGACTCGACGTAAAGGGATTGCGCAAGGACCAGTATCGCATTGGTGTTGACATTAACCAGACAATCTACGACGGCGGCCTTATCAGGGAGCAGAAAAACGTGGCTCAGCTTGAAGGAGAGGTGCAGCAGGCTCAGACCACAACGGAGCTGTATTCTGTGCGCGGGCGAATCAACGAGCTCTATTTCGGAATACTTCTGCTCGACGAGAAGCTGATGCTCAACAAGGATTTGCAGACGCTGCTTCAGTCGAATCTCGACAAGCTGCAGGCAATGCTTGCCCACGGCACAGCCATGCAGAGCGACGTCAACATACTGAAGGCCGAGAAGCTGAAAGCCGAGCAGCAGGCCACTGAGCTTGAGGCCTCGCGCCAAAGCCTTATGAATATGCTTTCGCTGTTCACAGGCAAGCAAATCACCGGCATTGCCATGCCGCAGGATATTGTGGTTTCATCAGCCGGCAACAACCGCCCTGAGCTTGACTTGTTCAACTCGCAGATTAAGTTGTTCTATGCCCGCGAGAAGCTCCTCGACGCACGTCTCAAACCACGCGTCAGCGCTTTTGCCCAGGGTTATTACGGTTATCCCGGCTTCGACCAGTTTGATGCCATGTTCAACCGCACATGGAAGCTCAACGGTATGATAGGCGTCAGGGTGTCATGGAACATAGGCGCTCTCTACACGCGCAAGAATGACCGTGCCAAGCTCAACGCCGCGCGCGGACTGACGGAAACGGTCCGCGAGACGTTCCTGTTCAACAACCGGCTGCTGGAGACTCAGCAGAACGATGGCATAGCAAAATACGGCAAACTGATTTCGGAGGACCGGGATATAATAACTCTACGCCGGGAAGTGCGCCGTGCCGCGGAATCAAAACTGACACATGGCATCATAGACACCAACAATCTGCTGCAGGAGATAACCCGCGAGAACCAGTCGCGCATAAATCTCTCCACCCATCAGGTGCTTCTTCTCAAAGAGAAATACGACCTCAAATACACTACCAATAATTAAGACCTCATGACACAGAAAATGAAAAAAGCAATAACCTGTATAATGTCGGCAGCCGCCGTACTGCTCACAGCCTGCGGCAATAAGGACGTGGATTACGATGCTTCAGGAGTGTTTGAGACAACAGAAGTGATAGTATCGGCGCGTGGCACCGGCGAGATTATGTCGCTCAACGTGGAGGAAGGCGAGCACGTAACGGCCAATGAGCCTCTCGGAGAGATTGACGTAACGCAGCTTGTGCTGAAGAAGAAGCAGCTTAACGCGGGCAAGTCAGCGGCTCTTAGCCGTAAGCTCAACAGCAGTAATCAGGTGGCCTCATTGCGTCAGCAGATAGCGAATCTTGAGGCTGAGCAGGCCCGTTTCAAAGCATTGCTGAAAGATGGCGCCGCAACGCAGAAGCAGGTGGACGACATCGGCTATCAGATTGCCACACTGCACAAACAGCTTTCAGCCTCCGACGAGCAGGTAAACACCGCCAATCAGAGCATTGAAGGACAGTCGGCAGGGTTCGACGCACAGATGGGTCAGGTGGACGACATGATGCATCAGGCCATAATAACTTCGCCTGTCAACGGCATCATCTTGTCGAAATACGCCGAGGCCGGAGAGTTTGCCACACCAGGGCGCCCGCTGTTCAAGGTAGCCGATGTGTCTGAGATGAAACTCCGCGCCTACGTTACCGCCGATCAGCTCAACGGTCTTAAAATAGGCCGGAAAGTAAAAGTATATGCCGACCAGGGTGTAAAAGGGCGCAAAGAATACACCGGCGTAGTTTCGTGGATAAGCAGTGAAGCCGAATTTATCCCTAAGACCATACAGACCCGCGATGAGCGCTCCAACCTCGTATATGCCATCAAGATAACGGTTCGCAACGACGGTCTGATAAAGCGCGGCATGTATGGCGACGTGAAATTATAATCCCGGCAGACATGGCTATTGTAAGCGTCAAAGACCTCAAAATGTCATACGACAGGGGGAAAGTAAAAGCGCTGAAAGGTGTATCGTTCGATATGAACGAAGGTGAGATATTCGGACTCATCGGTCCCGACGGAGCCGGAAAAACCTCGCTGTTCCGCATTCTCACCACCCTGCTGCTTGCCGATTCAGGTACAGCCACTGTAGACGGTTACGACGTGGTGAAGGATTACAAGAAGATACGGCGCAACATTGGCTATATGCCCGGCAAATTCTCACTGTATCAGGATTTGACAGTTGAGGAAAACCTGTCGTTCTTTGCCACTGTGTTCAACACCACCATTCAGGAGAACTATCACCTGATAGAGGAGATATACAGTCAGATTGAGCCATTCAAGAAACGCAAGGCGGGCAAGCTGTCGGGCGGCATGAAGCAGAAACTGGCCCTGTCGTGCGCCCTTATACACGCTCCGCATGTGCTGTTTCTCGACGAACCGACCACGGGCGTTGACCCGGTAAGCCGCAAGGATTTCTGGGATATGCTGCAGAAGCTGAAAAAGAATTTCAAACTCAGCATTATTGTCTCCACTCCCTATATGGACGAGGCTGTGCAGTGCGACCGTATAGCGCTGATTCAGGAGGGGCAGTTCCTTACCATCGACACCCCGGAGGGTATTGTCAGGGCTTACACTCAGACGCTCTGGGAGGTACGCTCGGACAAGATGCACCGGCTGCTCACCGATCTGCGCGGCATAAAGGGCGTAAAGACGGCGTTTGCCTTCGGTGAATATCACCACGTTACGGTTGACACCTCAGCGCTTACCATTGATTCTCTGCGCGAGCAACTCGAAAAGCTCGGCCACAAAAAGATTGTGATTGAGGCCATTGAGCCAACTATTGAGGATTGTTTTATGAACCTTCAGGAATAATTCCCCATGACAGACGAAATTGTAATCAAAGCTGAAGGGCTGACAAAACGGTTCGGCAACTTCACGGCCACCGACCATATCACCTTTGAGGTCAGAAAGGGGGAAATATTCGGATTTCTCGGCGCCAACGGAGCCGGCAAGACCACAGCCATGCGTATGCTGTGCGGGCTGTCGCAGCCCAGCGACGGCAAAGCTATGGTAGCCGGATATGATGTGGCCACGCAGTATGAGCAGGTGAAACGCCACATTGGCTATATGTCGCAGAAATTCGCCCTCTACGACGACCTGACGGTGGAGGAAAACCTGGTGCTCTTCGGCGGCATCTACGGCATGCCTCGCAAAAAAGTGCGGACAAAAATCACCGAGTTGCTCAATGAGCTTGGATTCGCCAACCAGCGTAAGACTATGGTGAAGAGCCTCCCTCTTGGCTGGAAACAGAAGCTCGCCTTCTCGCTGGCCATCTTCCACGACCCGAGCATAGTGTTCCTCGACGAACCTACCGGCGGCGTTGATCCCGTAACACGCCGTCAGTTCTGGGAACTGATTTACCGGGCTGCCGACAGAGGCATAACGGTGTTCGTAACCACTCACTACATGGACGAGGCGGAATGCTGCGACCGGGTAAGCATCATGGTCGACGGGCGCATTGACGCTCTCGGCTCGCCCGAACAACTCAAGAAACAGTTTAACGGGAAAACTATGTATGACGTGTTCTATGCCTTGGCACGCACAGCCAAGCGCGGCGACTGACAATTAAAGGAAAAAAGTTTATGAAACAGTTTTTAAGCTTCGTCCGAAAGGAGTTCATACATATACTCCGCGACCCGCGCTCTTTGCTGATTCTGCTGGTAATGCCCCAGATAATGGTGCTTTTGCCGGGCTATGTCATTAAGAACGAGGTAAAAGACATCCGCGTGGCAGTGCTCGACCGCAGCCATGACGTCTATACCGATCAAATCACTCAGCGCCTCTATGCCAACGACTATTTTATAGGCAAAGGAGAGATAAAGAGCGAGCAGGAAGCCACGGAGATGTTCCGCAAAGGCGAGATAGACCTTGTGGTGGTGTTCGGATCCGAGTTTGCCGACTGTCTTATCCACTCCAAAGATGCTTCCATACAGATTCTCTCTGACGGCAGCGAGCCTAATCAGGCCAGTGTGCGCGTGGCATACGCCCAACAGGTGATGGCAGGCTTTCAGAAAGAGCTGATGCAGCAAATGGCGCAGGCCGGCAAAACCGGACAGCAGTTCAACATACGTGTCAACTCGCGTATGCTGTTCAACCCGCAGCAACGCTCGGAAGTCAATTTCGTTCCCGGTGGGGTGGGAATGGTCATATTGCTGATTTGCTGCATGATGACCTCCATTGCCATAGTCAGGGAACGGGAAACCGGCACCATGGAAATTCTGCTTGCCTCTCCCCTCCCCTCCATCGACATTGTGCTGGCAAAACTGGTGCCGTATATGATTATCTCGCTCATTGACATGGCTACCATTCTGTGCATATCATACTTCATCATGCACGTGCCTATGGCAGGGTCTCTGCTGGTATATGTGGTTACGGCAGTGATTTACATCTTCACCTCGCTGATGTCGGGACTGTTGATTTCCACTATTGTCAACACCCAGCTGGCGGCAATGCTCATCTCGCTGTTGCTCATTGTGCCCACCATTTACCTGTCGGGCATGGTATTCGCAATAGAATCAATGCCTCAGGCGGCACAGATAATATCGAATGTGGTGCCTGCCAAGTGGTTCATATCGGCCTCGCGCAAGATTATGGTGGAAGGAGTGAGCATAGAGTATGTGCTGGTAGAGATTCGCGCTCTTGCCATAGAGGGGCTGATATTCATGCTGCTTGCATGGAAGTTCTTCAAGACAAGGCTCGCCTGAGGCTTTAACAAAACAGTGAATGTTATGAAAGCATTACCATATCTTTTGACCAAGGAGTTCAAGCAGATGTTTCGCAACCTGCTGCTTCCCATAGTGTTTATATTGCTGCCGATAGCCATGATGAACGTGGTGCCGCGCATAGCCACTCAGGAAGTGAAGAATCTGAACATCACCGTGATTGACTGCGACCACTCCACGCTCTCCAGCCGGTTGATTCAGAAGCTGCAGGCCTCGGAATTCTTCAACCTGTATGCCATCTGCCCCAATTACGAGAAAGCCTACGCTTTGCTCGAAGAGGGAAAAGTAGATTTCATTGTAACTATAGAGAATGAGTTTGAGCATAATCTATACCGCACCGGAGGCGCCGACGTCATGGTTACCGTCAATGCCGTCAACGGCATGAAAGGCGGCTTGGGAAACGCCTATCTCACTCAGATTATGATGCAATATGCCCGACAGCTGACCGCCGACAACGGCACCATGGCGAAGCCGCCGGTTAATGTGGAACCGCGTTATCTGTTCAATGCCTCGCTCGACTATAAGCCCTATATGATTCCGGCCCTCATGGCCATGACTCTCATATTGCTTGTGAGCTTCCTGCCGGCACTGAATGTGGTTGGCGAAAAGGAACGCGGCACCATTGAGCAAATAAACGTTACCCCGGTGTCGCGCATAGAGTTCATACTCTCAAAGATGATACCTTACTGGACCATCGGCATTTTCATTGTAGGCTTCTCCATGATTCTGGCATGGAAAATTCACGATGTGGTGCCTGCCGGTTCCGTATGGCTGGTCTTCCTGTTCAATATTGTGTACATCTTCACCATCTCCTCTTTGGGACTGACAATATCCAATTACAGCGACAATATGCGCCAGGCGGCCATTGTCATGTTCTTCTTCATTGTAATTTTTATCCTCACCAGCGGACTGATTTCACCTATTGCTTCGATGCCTCACTGGGCTCAGGAGGCCACGCGCCTGAATCCGCTGCGTTACATCATAACGGCCATGCGCGAGATTTATCTGAAAGGAAGCTCTTTCCATCAGCTCCTGCCTCAGTTCATACCTCTTTGCATTTATGGTATCCTGGCAAGTATATGGGCTGTGGTGAGTTTCCGCAAAAACAATTAGCTACATCCTTATTACGTGTGAATTGCTGCCGGTTGAGGAGGATGTTTTTAACTGTACACTCTCCTCAACTCTCTTCTGTGGCCTGATTAGTGCTAATGTCTTAATAAATTTTTGTACCTTTGCCAAAAATTGAATCTGATACCATAAATGGACAAGGGAAATATTCAATCAGACGCTATTAAGCTCAATACCATAGAAGAGGCTCTTGCCGATTTCCGCGAGGGCAAATTCGTAATCGTTGTTGACGACGAAGACCGCGAGAATGAGGGCGACCTCATTGTGGCAGCGGAGAAGATTACACCCGAGCAGGTGAATTTCATGCTTAAGAATGCCCGCGGTGTGCTCTGTGTGCCCATGCCTATAAGTCGTTGCCGCGAGCTGGCACTTGACCGTCAGGTGGAAGATAACACATCGGTGTTAGGCACCCCGTTCACCATCACCGTCGACAAGCTTGAGGGCTGCTCCACGGGCGTGAGCATAGCTGACCGCGCCGCCACCATACGCGCTTTGGCCGACCCGAAATCGCGTCCCGAGACTTTCGGTCGCCCGGGTCATATCAATCCGCTCTATGCGCAAGACAAGGGTGTGCTGCAGCGTGCCGGCCACACGGAAGCCAGTGTTGACCTCTGCCGCCTGGCCGGTCTGGAGCCGGTGGCCACGCTGATGGAGATAATGAGCGATGACGGCACCATGGCCCGTCTGCCCGAACTGCGGCGCAGAGCCGATGAATGGGGCTTTAAGCTGATTTCCATTGCCGACCTCATTGCCTACAGGCTGAAACGCGAGAGCCTGGTGGAACGCGGCGAAGAGGTGGATTTACCCACGCAATACGGCCACTTTCGGCTGATACCCTTCCGCGAGCTGGCTTCAGGCCTGGAACACGTAGCGCTGATAAAGGGTGATTTGAGCGGCGACGAACCTGTGTTGGTACGTATGCACTCGTCGTGCATCACCGGCGACACCTTTGCCTCACGGCGCTGCGAATGTGGCGAGCAGCTGCACCGCGCCATGGAGATGATTGAGAAAGAGGGTCGCGGAGCCATTGTCTATCTCAGCCAGGAGGGCCGTGGCATAGGCCTGATGGACAAGATTCGCGCTTATAAGCTGCAGGAAGAGGGTCTCGACACCGTGGACGCCAATCTGCATCTCGGCCACCGCGCCGACGAACGCGACTACGGCGTGGGAGCAAATATTCTGCACGAGTTGGGCATCCGGTCGATGCGTCTGCTCACCAACAACCCCATGAAGCGCCGCGCTCTTAACGGCTATGGCCTGAAGGTAGTGGAAACGGTGCCTCTGGAGATTGAGCCCAACGACTACAACCGCTTCTACATGCACACGAAAAAGACCCGCATGGGCCACGATTTGCACAAAGTGGACTGACGCCGCCAAGGCTGATATTTTTCAACAGCGATAACAATTTTCACTCCTTTTATATGACAAAGAAATTTCTTCTCTTGGCGCTGGCCGCAGTTGTCAGCTTCGGGGCGGCGGCAAAGAAACCGCTTGACCACGATGCCTTCGACAGCTGGAAGTCGGTAAGAGTGGCACCCCTGTCGAACAACGGACTCTGGGCTGCCTACATGGTTAATCCGCAGGAAGGCGACGGCATGCTTACGTTGCGCAACACCAAAACGGGCAAGGAGATAAACATAGCCCGTGGCTATCAGCCGTCGTTTACCACCGACGGCAAATGGGCCGTGGCTCTTATCAAGCCCTTCTTTGCCGACACCCGCAAGGCCAAAATCAAAAAGAAAAAGGATTTTGATTTGCCTCAGGATTCACTGGCGCTCATCAACCTTACAAAAGGCAGCGTTGAGAAGATTCCCAACGTGATGAGCTATCGCATAGGTCGCGACGGCGGCGACTGGGTGGTGTACAGCACCTGCGACACCGCCTACATCAAGCCCAAAGCTCTGAAAGATAAAAAAGCCGGACGTCCGCTCATAGCGCGTCATCTGCCCACCGGTACCACCAAGGTTACGAAATGGGTCAAGAGCTGGACTCTGAGCCGCGATGGCATGAAGGTTGGCGCCGTGATTGCTCCGCAGAAAAAAGACTCCGTAACGCAACGCGGTGTGGCTCTGCTGGAACTGCGCGACACCAGTTATACCCTGCTTGACCGCGGTCAGAAACACTACAACACTCCGGTGTTCAGCCGCGAAAGCAACCGTATGGCCTTCATAGCCGACAACGACAGCAACGACAGCGGCACACGCCGCGGCTCGGTTTACTATGTTGACCTGGCCAAAGGGGGCATACCCAAGGCTCAGCGTTACAATGTGGCTTTGGTGCCCAATCCGCAGATTCGGTTAATGCGTCCTCCCACAAACGGCACTGCAGAGCAGAACGACTCAGTGCTTAAAGCCTGGGCTGCCGCGCAAAAAGCCGCTCAGGGCGATTCGCTCTTCATCAACCAGTATTCTGAACCTCGCTTCTCGCGCAACGGACAGCGTCTGATTGTGGGCGTGGCTCCGGTGATTCTGCCCAACGACACCAATATTGTTGATTTTGAACAGGCAGCCTTGGACATCTGGCGCTGGGACGCTCCTTACACACCGCCTCAGGAAAGTGTAAACCGCAAAAAGCTGCGCGAGCACACTATGCCGCTGGTGATTGACCTGGCCACCGACAAACAGACGCTTGTTACCGGCAACGAGCTGGTGAGCGTTACTCCTTCCGACGAATGGAACGGCGACAATGTGCTTCTCCGCGACCCGACTCAGTGGCAGGTAACGCGCCAATGGGATTATCTGGCACCCGAAGAACTCAGCGTCCTCAACCTCAGCAACGGCGTCATCACCCCCGTAGGTGTAGAGAAATCAGACCTTAACGGCCTGTCGCCCATGGGTAAGTATGTGGTGATGTTCAGCGACCGCGATTACTACGCTTTCAACCCGGCTACGGGCGAGAAAGTGAACATCAGCAAGGGAATAGAATTCCCGCTGTGGGACGAAGACCAGGACATACCCATGGACCGTATGCCTTACGGTATGGCAGGCTGGACAAAGAATGACGACTGCTTGCTGGTCTATGACCGCTATGACATCTGGAGCCTCGACCCCACCGGAAAAACGGCTCCCGTGAACATGACTGCCGGTCAGGGACGCAAAAACGGCATCACATACCGCTACATCCGCACCGACCGTGAAGAGCGTTTCCTGACTCCGGGTCAGGATATGCTGCTGAGCGTATTCCGCCACAGCGACAAGGAAAATGGTTTTGCAATGGCCAAAGCAGGCACAGCTGCCGCGCCCAAGCTCCTCACCATTGAGCCGAAATCTTTCACTCAGGTGGCAAAAGCCAAGAATGCTCCTGTATATGTCTTCCAGAAGGCCGACTTCAGCACTTCGCCGGAGGTTTACATAGCCACCAACAACAATTTTGCAAAGGCTCAGTGCGTAACTGACGCCAATCCGCAGATGAAAGAATATTCGTGGGGCTCGGCTCAGTTGGTGAAATGGTATGCCTACAACGGCGACCTCACCGAGGGTGTCCTGTACACTCCCGAAGACCTCGACCCGAATAAGAAATACCCGATGCTTGTGGTGTTCTACGAGCGCAACAGTGAAGAACTTTATCGCCATTACACCATGGAGCCGTCGTGGAGCTGGGTCAACTATCCGTTCTACGTAAGCCGCGGTTATGTAGTGTTCGTGCCCGACATCAAATATGCTCCCGGCATCCCCGGCGAGAGTGCATATAATTACGTATGCTCGGGCGTTGAGGAACTTTGCAAGAAATACCCGTTTATCAACAAAGACAAAATCGGCATCGACGGCCAGAGCTGGGGTGGTTATCAGACAGCCTATCTGGTAACACGCACCGATATGTTTGCCTGCGCAGGCTCAGGCGCGCCGGTATCGAACATGACGTCAGCCTTCGGCGGCATACGCTGGGGTACGGGCGATTCACGTCAGGGTCAGTATGAGCTGGGTCAGAGCCGCATAGGCCGCAACCTCTGGGAGGCTCCCGAGCTCTACATCGCCAACTCGCCCGTGTTCTACGCCAACCGCGTACACACTCCGCTGCTCATCATGGCCAACGACAATGACGGCGCCGTACCCTGGTATCAGGGCATAGAGATGTTCATGGCTCTGCGCCGCCTGCAGAAACCGGTATGGATGCTGCAATACAACGGCGAGGCTCATAACATCAGAGCTCGCAAAAACCGCAAAGACATCACCAAACGCCTGCAGGGATTCTTTGACCATTACCTCAAAGATGCGCCGATGCCCAAATGGATGAAAGAGGGCATTGACCCCAAACGCAAAGGTCAGGATTTGGGATTCTAAACCGGAAGCGGAAAACCGCTCACCCAATTAATAACAGACCACTCAGACGGCAAACGGGCCTCTGAGTGGTCTGATATTTTCATACTATTTAGGTAAAATGTGAATTTATTCATGTAAAATCAGCATTGTTTCAATTTTTTTTTTTGTACTTTTGGGCTGTGAGTTTTTTATTCAATGTTTTAGCCTTGCGAATCCGCGGTTGAAAAAGCTTATCGGCAACCTCACAATGGCGATAAAATGCCCGTAAAAGAGCAAAGAAGGAACAATATATTTTAAGCTCACACCTTACTCTATTAACCCAACTCACACTTAATCACATCAAGAAACATGCTAAAACTTAAATTGATGCCGGTCATGCTGTTTCTGTCCGTGGCATTGTCAATGTCGGCCACCGACGTTGGCACATTCAGCGGCGGCAGCGGCACAAAAGATGACCCCTTCCGCATCACCAAGCAAGCTGACCTGGTGGAGATACAAAGTTATCTCCATTACGGCACAACCACCTATGAGGGTTATTTCTTCCGTATGGAGAATGACCTGCGCTTCAACAGCTATTCGGGCCTGGCCACAGGCTTATCGAACCACCGCTTCCAGGCCACTTTCGACGGCAACGGAAAGCGCATTGTGGGCATTCAGGCAGTAATGAACAGCAACGCCTCAGGCTTCGGCGTGTTCGGCTGGACAGGCGAACACTGCACAATCAAGAATCTAACGGTGGATTCCTGTTCCATCACAGCCAACGGCAACTGCAACTATTCGGCGTTCCTGGTGAGCCGCAACAGCGGCCTGGTGGAAAACTGCCACGTTACCAACTGCACCATCAATTTCCAGAAATGCGGCACAAGCAACCAAAACGGCGGCCTCGTAGCTTACAACGAGAGCCTGGGAAGGGTGCGCAACTGCACTTTCCGCGGCAACGTTTTCACCGGTTGTAAATTCGGCGCCATAGCCGGTTACAACAACGGCGGCCAGTGCGATTCGTGCATCTCGTATGCCGACATCGCCATTGTGAAATCCAACGTCTATGTCGGCGGCATCTCGGGCTTCGCCTCTTACACGTCGACCGGCGCAAACGTGAATTTCCTGAACTGCATAAACTGCGGATACATTCACAGCATATCTGCCTCTATAACCGGCACATACGTTGGCGGCATTTGCGGCGACAACAATAAAGTCAACATCAGCGGATGCTCCAACGAGGGCACCATAATGGCGCTCAACTATGTGGGCGGCATCATTGGCTATATGTGGAATCAGTCGGCCATATCCGACTGCCGCAACGCCGGCACTGTTGCCGACATTTTTATGAGCCATGACAGCATACCGGCCTCCTTCGGCATGGGCGATTATCAGGGTGGCATAGCCGGTTATGTGAAAGAGGGCACAATCAGCCGCTGCTTCAACGTGGGCACCATCCGTTCGCTGCGAGCAGCCGGCGGCCTGGTGGGTAACGGCGAAAGCATCGTCTTCGCCGACTGCTACAATGCCGGCCTGGTCGACGCGCCTCACTCATGGCTCAGCGGCAACACCATTACCCAGCAATGCGGCGGCCTGGTGGGCTACAAGAGCGGCGCAAGCTCTTTCAACATAACTTTTGAACGCTGCCTCTCGCTGGGCACCGTCAACGCCGCCGAGGTGGCACGGCCACAGAATGCCGTCTATTTAGGACGTCCCTCAACCGCCATAGAATCCGTATACACCAACTGTTTCTACGACAGTCGGGTGGCCGGATGGGACACCACAAGTACCGGAGCGCTGACCACCGAGGTGCTTACCTCCGGACAGCCTCTTGAGGGTTTCTCCACCGATGTATGGACCTTCGCAGCCGGTTATTATCCGCGCCTTAAGGCTCAGGCAACCACCGATGCCGCTCTGGCAGGCGCCGCTCCCCTCTTCCTGCCGGCAGGCAACATACACAGCCGTGTGCTGAACTCTTTTACCACAGGCACAGCCGACACGGCTGCAACATGGTCTTTGAAAGGGGAAGGCGCAGTTTTGAGCGGCAACAATGTTACCGTAACGCGCACTGACATGCCGACCAACTTCACCCTCACCGCTACTGCCGGCTCAGCTTCGCGCGCGTGCCTCCTCACGGTCTTCCCGCAGCTCTTCACCGGCTCAGGCACAGAAACTGATCCCTATATCATCTCCACTTACGCCGAGCTTAAACAACTGGCTCGCGCTACTTCTGAAGGCAATCTGACCTTCAAAGGTGAATACCTGAAACTCGGCGCCGACATAGATATGGAATCTGACGCCACCTTCAGCTGTATGTCTACTTCCATGTCGGCTCCCTTCCTGGGCAATTTCAGCGGCAACGGCCACAAGCTGAAAAACTGGAAACTCACCGCACACACCAACAGCACCCAATATGCCGGTCTGTTCGGCTATGTGGGCGAATCGGGTGTAGTGAGCGATCTGGTGATTGACGGCACTTGCTCCATCGGCCTCTACCTCAACGGCGGAACCATAGCAGGCCGTCTCTTCGGCAACGTTTCCAACTGCCGCGTACTCCCCTCGGCTCTGCTGAGCAAAGCTGCCGGCGGCACATGGGGCGGTATAGCCGGACGTATTGACAACTCAGGCTCTGTTATAGACTGCTACGTTGGCTCCGACATCACCCTCACCGGCGCTTCCAACCGCGTGGGAGGCATTACCAGCTCCAACAACGGCACAATCATCGGCTGCCAGTATGCCGGCTCTCTCAACGGCACCGCAGCCAACCACATTGGCGGCATAGCAGCCGAGAATGGAGGAAGCATCTCCGACTGCATTGTGTCTGGCGTGGTCAATGCGCAGTATTATGTGGGCGGAATCACGTCCAACAATCTTTCCACCGGCAGCATCTCCAACTGCCTCATCACGGCGCCGATTATGTACACCCAGCAAGTGGATTTCGCAGGTGCGATAACGGGTATCAACAGCGGCAAAGTCAACAACGTTGTATATGACTCACAGATTTCTCTGCTCGACAACATAGGCGTTCCGGGCAAGCTCACCCGCGAAATCATAGCCGCTCCCGCCATGGGCGAACGCTGGCAGGCCGACAATGTTACCTATCCCAAGCTCAAGAAGTTCGCTTCGGAAGACATGGCCATGCTCACCTCATTCCCTGTTACCTTCCCCGACGCCGACACGCGTATCACCATGCGCGAAGGGGCTCCTGCCACATGCTACACTGCCACAGGGCTCACCATCAAGCTCGACGATGCCGACGACTTCTCGGTGCGCTCAGGCAAGCTGTCGTTCACCGGCTATACGTCATACTGCTATGATTATCTCATCCGCACATACGCAGGCCGCAGGCAGCAGATGCGAGTGGCGGCTTACGGCGATTTCCTCACCGGCTCAGGCACAGAAGCTGATCCCTACATCATTGCCACCGAGGCCAATCTGCGCAAGCTCGTCACCGAGTCCTCGCGTGCCGCCAACCAGGGCGATTACGCCGGTATGCACTTCAAGGTTACCGCCGACATCACTCTCAACAGCGCCATTACGGGCATCTCGTGCGGCAACGCCAAGATGTTCAACGGCATCATCCACGGCGAAGGCCATTCCATTGCCAACTTAAACATCAACGGCACGGCAGCCTGCACCGGTCTGGTGGGTTATTTAGGACCCAAGGGAGTGATTGAGAACCTGCATATCACCTCCGGAACGGTGAAAAGCAACTCCACCCAGACAGGTGCCATCGCAGGTTATTGCCGCGGCATAGTGCGCAACTGTTCCAATGGTGCCGACGTAACTGGCAGCGCCACCTACACAGGCGGCGTAACCGGCTACGCATACAACAGTCCTGAGCTGATTAACCTCACCAACACAGGCAATGTAACCTCCACGCAGTTCTACACAGGCGGCGTTGCCGGCGCCGTTGCCGGACAGGGCACTTACGCCAAATTCCTCAATCGCGGCGATGTAGCCGGCACAATGTACGTGGGCGGTGTTGCCGGACACATGCGTGCCGCCACCGTTTCCGACCTCACTAACTACGGCCATGTGGGCAATGCCACTACTGCCGTCTGCAATATGCATGGCGGCGTAATAGGCACCGCCGGCGTCATCGACACACTTCGACAGGCCCGCAACTACGGCATCGTATCAGGCGGCAGCACTGCCATAGGCGGCGTCATGGGACGTTACTGGCCTGAAACAGACACCAAGCACGTCATCAACATTGAAGAATGTCTCAACGCCGACAGCGTTGTGGGCAAGCTGCAAAATGTGGGCGGCATAGTAGGCCAAGGCGACAAATACAGCCTCCGCGTTGAGCGCTGCGTCAACATTGGCTCTGTCAGCAACGTAAACGCCAAGTTGGCAGCCGGCACTCCGGGAGCAGGCGGCATAGTGGGCGGCGGCATACCCGTCATCAACAACTGTTTCAATGCAGGCGTCATCAGCGGCATCAACTGTCTTGGCGGCATCCTCGGACGTGTCCCCGACAACGCCTCTACCGCCACCATCACCAACTGCACCAATACAGGCTGGCTCACCGGCTAAACTCCCACAGCAGCCAACATCGGCTCTATCTCCGGCTACTGGAACACCTGCTCCACTTACACCAATTGCCGGTATGACACCTGTATGTCGAACGTTCCGGCTGTGATGAAGGCTGACCGCGAAGGCGCCGCCGGCGTACGCACCACAGACATCGCACCGTCAGGACTCTATCCCGTACCGGCCTTTGCCACAGACTCTCTGGTGCAGTTATACACCGTGCCGGTCATCTACAAAGTGCCTTGCACGCGATATAACGTCAGCCGTTCCTTCTACGTGCGCAGCATCCCGGGTCTGACATGGGATATCCCGTCAGTTCTCACCCTCACCGACAGCCTTGTCAATGTTCGCGACGTATTGCTTCAGGGCGATTACTCGCTGACAGCCAACTATGGCACATTCAGCCGTGTCATCCCCATGGTAATGAACTTCGACCACACCAACGGCGTCGACAACTTATATGATTCGGACAACGAGCTTCAGATAATGCCCGGCCAGATTGTGGTGCCGGCAGGTCAGTATGCTGTCTTCAACCTTGCGGGACAAACTATAGCCACCGGACGCACCGCTCATCCTACGGCAATACAGCTTCCTGCGGGTATATATCTGATACGCTACGGCCGCCACGCTAAGAAAGTCCTTGTGCCGTAAAATACCCCTTTCCCTTAAAAACCAGAGACTGTGTCAAATCAATTTGGCACAGTCTCTATCTATCCGGTGTCTCATTCAAATTTCTTCATAGTCTCACAACCCATCATTAATCAGGGATATAGTCGGTAGCATTTGGAACTTTGGACACTATCATATTCGCTTCTTTGCAAAAAAGCCATCTGATAGCAGGATAAACCACGCCTCTCTTAGCTTCGTTCAGATTCAGACTTGTGGCCGTATATCCTATAAGGCAGTTCGACAGGATAAACAGGTTTGCCAACTCACCGTTAATAAAATCACCATTGGCAAAAAGCTTACCCTGATAGTCGCTCAGAGCCTTGTTGGAATCAAACAGATTCTGACAAATTTTAATATCTGTCTTTCTCAATCTGTTACCCTGAAACATAAAGCTTTCAGTGCAAGCAGAGAAACGATTCTGCGACACGTTCACTTGACAATTGACCATATCGAACAATGCCATTGCTGCACCGTCAAACAGTGAGTTGCCCTCTATATAGATGGAGTTGTTTTTCATGTTATGCACCTCGTTTCTGAAGAGGAACTGGTCGCGACATCTAAGCACCAGTCCGTAACCCACAGCCTCGTTATTGCAGAATCTCACGGAGTTGTTGTCGGTTTTCTTGCATGGTACACAATGCAGCAACGACACCGGATTTT
>FR897882.1 GCA_000437495.1 Prevotella sp. CAG:485 | reverse complement strand
GCTTCGGATCATCGTCTGATGAACATGCACAGAGGCATACCATCATCAAACAAAGTCCTTGTAAAATGAGTTTATTCATATTTCGAGTTTGTTATTGTACCGTTTTGAGTATGTACATCTCATCATATTGCTTTTTAGCAACAGGGACAGTCACTGATAAAGAATGGCCTAATGCTTTCAGATAGCTTGAATAATTTGGATTAAACAAAGCCCAGTTTATGAAGAAATCAGGAATAAGGCTTTGAGAATCGAAATTCGAAAATTTTACGCTAACATAGATTTCATCAAAACGTTTTTTTGCAGGTAATTGACCATGGAAATAATACATTGACTCTTGACTCCGTATCTCATAGTCATCAGCTAAAAAACTCAATACTTCCGAATCGTGACTTTTAAATAGACCCTTTACAAAGCCTATAGCCGGACGTCCTTGATCTATTTCATCATAAATTGCCCATATAATATTTTGACTCTCATATGTGCCTGTATTTGATATACCGAATTTAGACAACACTGAGGGAACCCTGTCTTTTACACCAATTAACTGTTTCTGATTATAATAGTTAACATTTAAATTGGCCGGCAAACCTAATTCATAATACAACCTGCTTATATTATTCATGTTATATGTTGAATCTGCTTCTGACTCCGGATTAAGAAGTGACTCCCAATCCATTGTCCAACCGTTATCAGAATACACATTAGCTTGCAAAGTTGCAAAATACATTGCCAACGTTGGGACTATATCCCAACAATAGGCATCTGAACCATATACTATTTCTATTTCACCCGTAAAAGGCAGAATATTTAGCCAATGTACAGGTACCATTCCTTCTTGCGGGTACTGAGATGGAAAATCTACATACCAGTCACGTATTGTTTTTACAGAATCAAGAACTGGATGACTACCATCAGCACTAAGTTGCGCTTGATACATCTTCTCTATTTTAACCTTTAAATCGCGAATTTCACCTGTTGTAGCCTTAGATAATGAAGCCAAAAATTCACGTATCATAGCTTCTCGTCGTTCATACAGGTACAAATATTTTTCGCCTATATATGCTTCCCATGCATTGGCATCAGGCTTTGGAGTATATTTTATATATGGATTTTTCAGAAAATTCCTTCCTTTGGAATACGCCAATAGATCAGGAAGATTCTCGTCTACACTTACTACCATTGAACCCTGTTCATTCGCAAAGTCAAAGACGTATGCGTAGATGGAATCATTGGCAGCCGTCGGCACATCTTCGTCTCCAGGTTCCGGCTGATCAGGACCAAAAGGATTCGGATCAGGAGTTACGAGAGCG
>FR897881.1:61975-76973 GCA_000437495.1 Prevotella sp. CAG:485 | reverse complement strand
GGGGGGGGGAGCAACGGGGCGGATTCTCGCGAAACCGCCCCGCTGAAAGAAAGGAAAAGTTGTTAAAGAAAAAGTTGTTATTTGCTAACTACGATTTTGCGCGTGCAGCTGAGCTGTGCGTGGGTTACGCGCACAAGACAGGTGCCGCGGGGCACGCCGTCGAGGTTCAGCACGGTGTGGCCGCTGCACTGCGGCTGATGGAGCAGCAGGCGGCCGTTGAGGTCGTAGAGGTCGATGGTGTATCCGTCGAGGTCAACATTGACGTTGAGCACTTCGCGCGCCGGCACGGGCCATACAGCCACTTTCTCGGCACTGATTTCGCCAACACCTACTTCCTGATCAATATGCACGGGGACAGCCACGTAGCGTGTGCGACCCTTCTGGGTCGCAGAGGCCAGCAGCCAGTGGTCGGAGTTGCGGTTGCCCGACACTTCCACCAGGCCGTTGTCTTTGAGTGCGAACTCGGCGGCAGGCTGCTGCAGAGCGAACGTCATGGTGCCGTTTTCGGCGCTCATGCCCAGCACATCGGGCAGCGACAGGCGGGCCGGTTTGCTGCCTAAGCCGCGCAGCTGTACGGTCTGACGGGCCATGGTATCGCGCACGCATCCGGCGCCGAGGTTGTCGATGCACACATACGACGGTGTAGTGCAGCCCTGGCTGTTCGACTTGGTGCCGCTGAAGGCGAACTTAATCGACACGAGCTTGCCCATATCGCTGAGGTCGAACCACTGCCAGCCGTCGATGTAGTAGCGGTCGCGGGCGTCGGCGCTGCGGTAGTCGGCCAGATAGATTTCCTTATCCACCGTGGAGTTGTCGGCGCGTGTGCCGGTCAGCGTCAGCTTGAACCAGTCGTCCTTGGCGAATCCGCCTGCCTGCGACGACATTCCGTCGCCGTTGAGCACTGCATCCTTCACCCAGGCGGTGTTTACCAGCGAGATACCGGGCACGGTGTCGCCCTCAGCGTTGCTGGTGAGCTTGACTACACAGGGACCCCAGTAGGCGTCACCGTAGATAACACCGTAATTGGCCGAGCGGTCGCCACCGCCTGCAACGTTATTGAACTGGTCGGTGAAGCCGGTATAGGCCGTTGACGTGCTGTTGGCATATCCGCACCAGGCCCATGAGTCGTAGTTCTTCAAGTAGTAGTTGGGGAACTCCCACGAGCCGGAGAAGAAGGATGAGCGACCGTTCTCCTCGCCGCTCCAGTGCGATTCCGGGGCGAGCTGCAGGTCGTCGAATGTGGCCGGATACATACCTCCGCTTACACGGATAACGGCCTTGTCGGAGTCCGTGTTTCCCCAGCCGTCGGTTACCTTCACGCTGTAGGCCATGGAGTGAGAGAGCGTGGTGCTGAGAGTGAGGTCATTGCCCAATACCTTGCCGCTCTGGTCGGTCCATTCCACCGTGTAAGGCCACACACCGCCCTGAGCGTAGGCCACGAGCTGCGCCTGAGAGCCTTCCGTGCCCTGTTGGGGAGCGAAACTGATGGCGGCGCCGAAGTCCTGCGGCTGACCGCTGAAGTCGTCTATGAGCACCGAGTCGGCGTTTTCAGTCTCGAAGCGGAGAACAGCGAGGCTGCCCATGTCGCGCAGACTGATATAGCGCCATTCGCCCGGAGCTATCGTCTTGCTGCCGAGTTGCTGTTGTGCTGCCGAGAGGCTTGTGAGCTTCACCGCCTGTTTGTTGCGCATATAGAAGCCGTCGAGCGTCAGAGCCGAGGCGTTGGTGGGTTTCACGGAAGCGAACTTGCCGCTCATCATTGCCACCTTGGCTGCCGGAGCCGTGCCGGGAGCGCCCGAGAGGGCTATCACCTTCCAGCCCGAGAAGTGCGCTGTGCCGTCGTCGAACATAGTGCCTTCCGGCTCAACCGTCTCGAACGTGGAGACGGCTGTGGGTGCATGTTTGGTGGTGAAGGGAGCCGACTCTATAACGCCGCTGTTCACGCCGCGGAAGTTGCGCAATACCACATAAGCCTTGTACTCATTGCCGGCAGAGAGCGAGTCTACCGTTACCTGCCCTTCACGGCCGGCACGCAGAGCCACTTTCCTGCCCAGGATGGTAACATCTTCCACATACGGAGTTTCCTCATAAACGGGCCATGCAATCACATACGCCTCGCAGCTGCGGTCGGCCTTGAGCTTCACGGTGGCCTGCGTGTCTGTGATGCCGCCTACCTGCGGATAGCCCTGAGCCATAGAGGCTGCGGCGCTGTTGGACGAGTATTCATACGCACCAATGGCACCGTTTGCCGTCTTACGTGCTGTGCCGTTGAGGTCGGCAGTGATGTAATCCACCGGAATGGCAATGCCGAAGCCGCCCGGCGAGTCGAGCTCGTTGATGCCGGGAGCTACAAAGGCCGCTTTCTCATTGATGGCGCCGGTCATGTTGATGGCGCTGCAGAAGTCGGCGAAGTTGTAGTCGTTGGCCTGAACGCCGCCCACAGTAGTGGTATCGGCCGAGAAGAGGGAGTTGTTGGCGAACACACCCTTCACCGCATAATCCGGTTTCTGGATGCGCAGAGCATAACCCTTCATCTCACACTGCAGAATGTTGTTACGCAGTGTGGAGCCGCTGAAAGGAGCATTGATGTAAATGCCCGAAGAAATAGCGCCACCCGTACCGCTGAGAACAACAGTGTTATACTGAATCTCCTTGGTCTGCTTGATGGTGTCGTTGTTGGCCACGTTGAGGCCGTACATCGTAGTGTTTGCCGAGCCTGTGATGCTGATGTCGTTGTTGTAGACACGCTGACGGCCGGCTTCCGGCGCATTGATATCGCGGAGATAGATGGCCGAGATGTTGCTGCGCGACGAGGGCGCGGTGATGGTGAACACATTGTCGGCGCACACCATGTTGCCGTTGGCGCGATAGATATCCATGCCGTTGAAGCTTGAACCCATCACGCTGCCGTCGTGCTGAACGGTGTTGCCCGTGATTGTTGCGTCATTCTCCCCGCTGATGTAGAGGCCCTTGGAGCCTTGGTTGACGAACGTGTTGCCTTTGATTACGGCGCCCTTTTCGCGAGGCAGCGACACGTTGGTTGTGCCGCCCACGGCAGCGCCTATGTAGCCGCCCTCGAGCAGACACCCCTCAATGGTCAGATTGTCGTTGTTGCAGTTGGCCACATCTTCGGCGTAGGTGCGGATGAGGTTGATGTCGTCGCTGTAAGACGTTGTGGTGGCTGCGTGGATATAGCAGTTGCGGATGGTGTCGTTGCAGCTCTGCCCCTTCACGAACACCACATAGTCGAACTTAACATTTTCGGTGGTAAAGGTGAGGTCTTCCACCGTGGCGTAGTCGATGCCGTTGAGGGTGAGCACGCCATACTGGTCGCGATAGTCGCGCGGCGAGTCGTATGACTCGTAGTTGATTACCACTTTGCTGCGGTCGCGACTTTGGCTGCGCAGCGTCAGCGTGTTCTTCGACGAGTTGCCGGGAATGGCGTCAATCTGCACCAGTTCGGTGTATTCGCCGTCTTCCACCTCGAGCACTACGGGACCGTCGATGCCTGTCTTCAGAGCCTCCATAGCGGCTTTGAAGGTGGCGAAATCGGCGTTCTCCGACTTGCCGATGACGAAGTTGCCGTGCTTGCCGCCTACCGTATAGGCAGAGGCAATGAGGCGGTTTGCAGGGGTGTAGTCATTGCCGCTTACGGTGATGCTGTTGAGCTGAGCGGTGAACTCCTCGCCACTTTCGGCGTCCGACTTAACATCGTAAGCCAGCCAGAAGTGGTAGATGCCGGGCAGTTTTATCTCCCTGTTGCCGGAGAAGCTGAGCGGGTTGCCCTGCGCCGTGGCGTAGAGGTCGTTGGTGGCGAAACCGGTGTTTGTGCCGGTGTAGTAGACAAGAGCTTTCTCCAGGCCTGCCAGAGTGGCGTCGGGAGCCGAGAAGCTGAGTTTGCTCACATCTATGCTGCCTTTGTCGCCGCCCACATACATGCTCACATGGAGCATGGCATTGTTCTCGCTGCCGCGCAGCAGCGACTGCGGAGCCACCGATTCCACTTTCACCGAATCCACGCTGAGGGGCTTCGGAGTGAAGGCAATCACCTCAATGGCCCAGCCGTCGTTTATATTGTTCTTCGACGGGTTGAAGAGCACTGTCAGGGCGCCGTTGTCGGCCGTCGACATAACGTCGGGAATGTTCGACTTGCTGCTGTAGAGGCGCACGAGGCGGTCGGCGGTAGCTGTCGAAGCGCCGTTGTAGACGTCGAAATCGTCGTTTACGTTGGTGTAGAAGCTGCGGAAACGGAACTTCAGAATCTGGCCTTCGGCGGGCATGAACGTAACCTTGCCCTTGTGGGCGGTGGTGTATTTGCCGTCGGGACCGCCGTCGTCGTAGAAGAGCATGGTGCCCGTAACGTTCACCACATCGTCGTTGCCCCGGAAGAAGTAGATGTTTTTGGTCAGCGACTGACCTTCGGGGTCTGCGTTGGTGATGGCCGGGGTCTGCGAGCCAATCTTCACCTCTGTCAGAGAGGCGTCAACGGGCAGGTCGGCAGCCAGAGAGCCTACCATGTCGTAAGCCACCCAGAAATAGCTGTCGCGTTCGGGCAGCGTGTCGGCAACGGCGAGCGTCAGGGTCGACGTCTCAGCGCCGGCGGCTATGGTGTCGGTGGCAAGGAGAGTGGCAGCTGAGGCGCTGAAGGTGTTGTCGGCACCGGTGGCGTAGAGCTTGACAACCTTCACAATGTTGCCGCAGCCTTTCAGATTCACTTTCACGCTGTTGAGCGCCAGGGGGTTCTTGTCGCCTTCGGTGACCACCTTGAAGCCCACAACCGGCACATCGGTCTGTGCGGCCATGACGTCTGTTTCGGGTGCCTGGAAGCCTTCCACGCTCTTGATGACCATGGGCTGCGACTTATACAGGTTTACATTGGCCTCAAAGCCATTGGAAGAGTTAGTGCCGCGCACGCCGTTGGGATAGAAACGCACGGTGAGGGCGCCGCTTGCCGTGGTGCCGCGCAGAGGCGAGGCAGGCAGGGTGTTGTTGTTGCTCTTCGTTACGTCGTAGAGCACGCGGCCGCCGGTGCCTTCGCCGTCATAGACAGTCAGCGCGGGATGAGGGGAGCCGGAATAGGGGTAATAGAGGTAGATTTTGGTGAAGTCGAGTTCTGTTACATAGCCCTCTTTGCCCGGCTTGAACACGGTAATCTGTTCGCCGGTGGCGTCGTAGCCGTAGTAGGAATACTCCGACGGCGAGTTCTTGAACTGCCAGGGTCCGTGTACTGTGTAGGTGTGTGTGCCCTCTTTGCTGAGAGCCACATTCTGCACTTTGGCAAAAGCACTGTTCGGGCCGAAGGTTTTGGTTGCACCGTTCACGGTAACCGACTCGGCGCTCACGCTGATGGAATCGCCGGTATTGGCCAGCGGATTCATGGTCAGGTCGAGGCGGAAGACGTTGTTGCCCTGTCGCAGGCTGACGGGGGTTGCCGGGGTTACGGTAACGGTGTTGCCTTTCACCTCCGTCTCGCCCATGGCTGTGGTGCCGTAATAGACGGTGGCCTTGGCAGCAAGGTTCTCTGTGCCTTCTATGGAGAAGGTGAAAGCCTCGGCTTTGGCGGCTGGCTCGGAGTTGACGGTGTGGAGCGTCATGTTGAGGAAGGCAGCCTGCTCTGCGGCCGACACGGTTTCGAGTGTCGTGGCCTCAGCGCTTACGGTGTCTACGCTCATGGGCTGAGGGGTAAAGAGGCTTACCAGCGCTTCAAAGCCCTGTGTGGGATAACCGGTCTTCGACGCAAAGGTTACTGTCAGGGCGCCGTCTGCAGCCGTTGAGAGCACCTCAACTGGGTCGTTCTCTATAACGGTAGCAAGGAGGCACGAATCAACGGCCTCGGTGCCTTTATACACCTTTATGACGTCGTTGTTGCCGACGCTCACGGCCGAGGAGTTGTTGAACAGGTCGAGATTGGTGAAACTGATGCTCACCTTCTTGCCCTGCACGCCGGGACGGAACACTGTGGTACCGGTGAAGTTCTCGGAGTATTTGCCCGTGGGGCCGCCGTCGTCGTAGAAGTTTATGGGCAGCTCCGTAACGGTGTATTCGGCTTTTCCTTTGGGCATGAAAATCATGTTGGCCACGGACAATTCTCCTTCCGGTGTCAGGGGCTTCGAGATGCGAGCTGTGTCGCTTACAATGGCCGAAGTGGCGCTCACCTTAAGGGTGTTACCCGGGGTGGCGTCGGACTTGGCATCGGCCACGAGCCAGAAATAGTTTTGGCCCCCTTTCAGCACTGCGGTGTCCTTGAAGGTCAGGGTGGCGCCGGGGGTGGCTATAGCCTGTCCGAACGGCTTGGCGGCGCTCAGGGCGTTGGCTGTGCCGTAGAGACAGCGCACATTCTCTAAATTGCCTGCCGTGAGGGCGGTGCCGCTCAGGCTGAAGCCTAAGGAGGTGGCGCTCAGGGGGTTCATTGAGCCGTTGGTGGTCATGTCAAGCTGCAGCAGTGCACAGTCTTTGACGCCGGGATAGAAATACCCCTCGGGGGTGCCGTAAGATAATATGCCTTGCCACTGCATCTGCGTGGGAGGCGCCGTGGAGAGCTTTGCCTCCCAGCCGTTGCCCTTCTCGCTGTAACTCGGGGCGTAATACAGCACCTCGATGACGCCGGTGTTGGCGGTGTAGGTGAAGGTGGCGCCGTTGGTCAGGTCGGCTTTGTAGCCCTCGGGCACGGGCTTCTTCCAGCCTCCCGACGAGGGATAGCCGCTCGACCCTTCATAGATATAAAGGTGCGAGTCTGCTTGCGTGAAATTCACAGGAGCTGTGAACTCAATGGTCAGGGGGTCGCCTTCGGTTTTCGACTTGAACGTTACGAAGCCTGTCTGGGCATGCTGCACCGTTCCCGTCGGCCCTCCCTTGTCATAGAACAGCAGACTGCCGTCTACGGTCTGTTCGCCGTTGGAGCCGTCCTTGGTGCCCATGTTGTAGACCGGTGTCTCGGCATGGAGCATCCCGCCGACGGTGGCGAGCAGGAAAACAAGAAAGATGTAAATTCTTTTCATGTTGGTTAGTAAAAGGTTAATTAACTCTATTTTTTGAAAACTTTTTTCACAAAGTGCGAATGGCCGGTGTCAATTGTCAGTATATAGCATCCGGCCGGCAGGGTTGCCGTGTCGAACTCTATCCGACCGTCGGCGGAGGCCGAGTATCGGGTCTGTCGTCCGCTGAGGTCGTAGAGGGCGCCTCTCAGCCGTCCGTTGCCACAGGTAATGGTGAGGCGATCGGTGAAGGGCAACGGCGCTATCACAGGCTCTTCGGCGCTGATGTCTCCCACTCCTTGGTTGCTGTCCACAAACACGGGTATGCGGGCAAACTCGCGGCGCCCTTTCTGCGAGGCCATCACAATCACGCTGAAGGAGCTCCCCTCTTCCCGGTCGGTATGGAACAGGCTCCCCTCCATGCGGCTGTGGGCATCGCCGTTCAGCAACGCGTAACTTATCGGAGCTGTCTCCGGGTCGAAGCTGAACAGATGTGCCACATCCGCCGGAGCATCTTTTATCCGCAGCGTGTCGCAACTGAAAGCGGGACAGGAAGCGCCCACTCCGTCGAAGCAGAAATAGGCGGGAGTGGTCATGCCCATTCCGTTCTTCTTGGTGCTTTCAAGTTTGAAGACCAGCTTGTGCATCGGGCCGAGATGACTCAAATCGAACCATTGCCAGGTGTCGAGGTGATAATGAGCCCTCACATCCTCATGGCGGTAGTCGGCCAGATAGATGGTGTCGGAGGCGCCGGAGCCGTTTGCGCGGGTGGCTGTTATGATGAGGCGCAGATAATCGCCCTGCGCGAAGCCGCCGCCGTAATAGCTCATGCCGTCGCCATAGAGAATGGCGTCGCGCACCCAGGCGCTATTGGTCAGGTAAATGCCTTCGGGCTTCTCATCGCCCTCTCCAAGGGTAAAGGCCGACTCGCCATAGTAGCTGTCTACATAGCCTATGCCGAAGGCCGGTGTGCCCTGTGCGCCGCCTCCGCAGGCGCTGTTGAACTGGTCATCGAGGGTTATGTAATAGTTGTTTTGCGACGATGAGGCGGCGAATTTGGCCCATGAATGCCATTTCTTGAAATAGCGGTTGGGCAGCAGACATGAGCCGCTGGCAAAGGTCGTTTCGGTGTCGATGGTCAGGGTGGTGTCGCCCTTCCATACATCGCCGGCGGGGAGATTCATATCTTCAAAATGGGCAATGCGGAAATCGCCGCGTGCTATGGCGTTCACATACAGGGTGTCGGCCTGCAGGTGAGCATCGGTGGCTATGAAGGCATACCGGCCCGAGGCCAACGGCAGGGTGGCCGTTGCTGTGGTGGAGCCCACAGTGCCCGCAGGGGTAATCCAGCGCAGCGAATAGGGGATGGCGCCGCCTGCCACGGTGGCCGTCAGCTTCACCTCCTGCCCGGCTTCCCCTTCTACTTTCGAGGGGCCGCTGAGGGTGAGTCTGTTCGGCTGTCCGCCAAAGTCATCTATAAAGAAGGTGATGCCGGGAGCTAACGCAAACCTCAGCTCGCTCCAGCTGCCGAGGTCGCGGAGGCTGACGTATACCCAGCCTGATGCCGGTATCTGTTTTTCTGTTACGGTGCCGTCGGGCTTCAGGGCCTTTACGGCAAAGGGTGCGGAGGCATAGACGAAGAAGCCGTCGGCAGTGATGACCGCTGCGTTTGCCGGGGTTATCCGTGCTTCGCTGCCCGTGTTGGTGGCAACGCGCTGTGCAGGTGCCGCGCCGGGAGCGCCGGGACGGTGTTCCACCCTGAAGCCGCTGAAGAGGAATGAGCCGTCGGCAAACAGGGTGTCGGCAGTGGTTATCCGCTCAAAGGTGGCGGCTTCGGGACGTGGCTGCAACGGCGTAAAGGCGTCGCTGCCGGTTACGCGCCCCTCTACGCCGCTGACGTTGGCAAGGAGGCACCACACGCGATATTGGTCGCCGTTGGCGGCACACTCCAGCCGCTGCGTAACTTCCATATATGACCTCAGGGGCACAATGGTGTCGGGATTATTGAAATCGGCCGACGTCGGTGCCGGCTCTGCTGCTTTTCTGATTATCAGTCCGGCGTTGGCGGCCACGTTGGCTTTCAAGGTTACGTCTACGCCGGCGGGTTCGTTGCAGCTCACAGCCGGATAACCGGCTATCAACTCCGGCGCGGTTTCGGGCGAGGCAAACTCGGCGGCGCCTATGGTAACGCCGGTGGCAGGTCGCTCTCTGCCGGCAATATCTTTTGCGGCATAGCTCAGGTGGATGCCGCTGCGCAGATTCCCGACTTCTTTCAGCTCAAATCTGTCGGCAAGGTACAGCGCCTTCTCGTTCACATCGCCCTGAGCGCCTGTGGCAGCCGACCACTGCGAGGGGGCGAGGATGCTGCCGTTGAGGGCATAGTGGGTTGTGGCGCCCCACACGGCGTTGTGGGTGAAGGTGTTGCCCTTCGGTGTGTTGACGCTCAGGGCGGCTCCCGAGCCGGTATTCTGCAGTATATTGTCGGCAAATTCACATTCGCTGCAGTCTGTTGTCAGCAGAGCGTTCACGGCAGCGCCGCCGTCAGCCACAACGCTGTTGGCGCCCGTCTTGCCGCCGNNNNTGTTGGCGCCCGTCTTGCCGCCGCTGCAGCGTGTCATACTGATGCCGTTGCCGTTTCGGGTCTGCACTTCGTTGTTCACAATCATGAAATTGCGGGTGTCTGTGAGCGTCAGGGCGGCTCTATTGCCGCGGAAGCTGCATCCCTCAACGGTGATGTTGTTTGCCGAGTCTATGGCCAACAGAGCCTGCGCGTTGTCGGGCGCTGTGGTGAAGTCGAGGTTCCGCAGGGTCAGATATCCGGCGCCATGAAGCAGCATCACAGCGGTAGTGGTGTCGGGGCGGGCGGTGAGTTCTGTTGCGGCGAAAACCACCTTTCCGCGGGCTCCCTCGGCCGGCTGCACAGTGATACGGTTGCGTTCTCCGGCACCGGGCATCGGGGTCCATATTATCTGTTCGCTGTATTCACCGGGCAACACGGCTATGTCCACGGGGCCGTCAACGCCATGTTTGGTCAGGTCATCCACCAGGTCTTTGAAGCTGTGGTAATCGGCTTTGGCGCTGTTGCCCAATGTGAAGTTGCCGCGGATGCCTCTGCCGGTCTGCACCAGGACTTCGTCGCTGCGGTGTGCCGTTATGCCGTTGATGCCCTGCAGCAGCAGTCGGATGTGCGAGCCTACCGGGGCGTCGGGGTTTATGTCGGCGGCAAGCCACAGTATATGGCTGCCGGGGTCAAGCCACAGTATATGGCTGCCGGGTTCGGTAATCGTCGCTCCGCAGCCGGCCAACCCTTCCAACGTAGGCGAGCTGGCGAGGCGGCGCAGATTTTCGGGCTTCTCATTGCTGCCTGAGGTGAAGAGATGCCATTGTTCGGCCACTCCGGCGTCGCTCAGCGACGTGTCTGTCTGCAGGTCCGAAAGGGTAATCTTTCCGGCCGACCCTTTGGTGGCTATATCCACTCGCAGCAACAGATTATCCTGCGAGCCCCGGTAAATGAATTTTTCGGCGGTGGCTTTGGTGTCGATTTGGGTTATTGTGAGTGGCTCGGCGTCAACGGCCTCCACGAGTATTACCCATCCGTTGCCTGTGCGCCTCGGCGAGAAGTTCACCGTGAGAGCGCCGTCGGCGGCGGTGGAGGTGATGGGGGCCACGTCGGTCATCTTGCCCCATAGCAACGCGGCACGCTGTCCCTTGGTGCCTTCGCCGTGATAGACGTAAAGGTTATCGTTGGGGTTCAGGTCTATGGTGCGGAAGGTGAAGCGTATTTTCTTGCCCTGAGGCGCCCGGAAAATCATTGTGCCCTTGGCTTCGGCATTATACTGTCCGTCGGCGCCGCCGTTGTCGTAGAAGAGCAACGCATCGGCTATATCCACCATGTTGTCGCCATCTTTAAACAGGAGTATGCGCTGAATCTCGCGGTCTCCCTCGGGGTCGGGTGTGGTGAACGTGGGCAACGGGCAGCCTGTGGAGAGGCTCGTCAGCGCCGCATCAACGGTGTCGCCGCCGCGTGCCGAGGCTTTGACGTCGCACGTTATCCAGAAATAGGCGGAATGGGCGCTCAGGGTGTCGGGGGCAACGGGTATGTTAATCTCCTGCTCATTCACTTTGACGGCAATCTTGCCGAGCTGCACGCGTGCCGAGGAGCTGAAATCTGCATCTGCACCGGTGGTGAAGAGGGCCACGGAGTCGATGTTTGCGGCCGAATTTTTCAGATTTACTCCCACGGATGTCAACACAGGCGGCGCGATATTCCCTTCTGTCAGTATGTTGATGCCCAACAGGGGTTCATTTTTGCTGCCGGGCGCCACGGCCTGCTCTGTGGGGGTAAAGGCCGACACTTTCTGCACCGTAACGGGGTTGTTGCTTACGGCCCATACGGAGGCATGGAAGCCGCTGCCTGTTTCGCCCCGGGTGCCCATGGGGTTAAAGCGCACTGTGATGTAGCCGCCGGCGTTGGTGGCCTGAATCATGTCGCGGGGCCAGTCGGCGGCGCTCTCTTTGCTTACTTTCCATATCAGCGGCGACTCGGGCGAGGGGCCGTCGAAAATTTCAAATGTCGGACCCACTATCGACGACACTTTGGGCCATGTTAGGAGAAAGTCAGTGAGCCGCACAGCCACCTTTGCGCCTTTGACAGCCGGCCGGAAGGTAACGGTCTGGTCGCCGGCATCGCCGCTGTAACCTGAATCGAACATGGCCGATTCGGGTTTGCTGGTGTAGGTCCAGTCTGTCCCTACGGTGATTGTTTCCCAGCCATAATCCGACTGCCACAGGTTCTCCACTTCGCGGCTGAAGGAGGCCGCTGCGGGCAGCGGCAGCTCTTTGCCGGCTTTGACGCCGGTAAGGGTGCAGCCCACGCTCTCGCCTTTGCCGGCGTAGGGGGTCAGGTTGAACGCCACGGTGAAGTAATTCCTCCCCTCCATAAGGCGGAAGGAGGCGTTGGGGATGATATGGAAGAGGCCGTCGGCGCCGCGCTCTGCCTCTCCTATTTTCTGTCCCGACTGCAGTTTGTCATCGCGGAAATAGGCATACAGGGTGGCGGCATCTACCCTGCTGTCGGCGCCAAAGGCTTTCACGCGCACTTCATCGACGCCCAAGGCCGGTTCCGACTCAGAGGTATAGATGCAAAACTGCAGTATCTCGTTGTTGTTCGACCCGGCGTTCAGGGGCTTTGTCGTGCAGGAGGCCACGCTGAGGGAATCGGCCCTCATAGGCTCCGGGGTAAAGGCGCTCACCAGGGCTTCAAACCCCTCTTCGGGCAGATAATAGACGCTCTCAAAGGTCATGGTCAGAGCCTTGTACGGTGCCGACACTATAAGGGGTGTGTTGTCGGTTATTTCCTCGAGCAGGGAGTCGGGGTCTGCGCTCAGGCCTGCATAAATCTTCACCACATCGTTGCGCCCGGTGCTGACGGGCACTTTGCCGGTATAAAACCGGGGTCGGTATAAGTTGAGGCGGATGCGCTCGCCGGGGTTTGCGGGCACAAAGATTGCGGTACCTGAAAAGCCTTTTGAGTTGCGGTTGTCGGGACCGCCGTCGTCATAGAAGGGCCATGCCCGCTCGCCTATGCGGTAAGTGTGGGTGCCGGGCTGCATCAGCAGCATATTCCGGATGGTGTATGTCTGCGGCGGCGACACGGGTTCGGAAAGCCGCTCTGTGCCCTGTATCATCACCGAGCTCAACAGGGCGTCTATGGTATGCTCGGGTGTGGCAAGGTCTGAGACGTCGGCATACAGCACGAAATAATTGGCGCCTCCCTGCAGGGTTATATCGTCGGTGAATACCAGGTTGCGACCCTGTTGGCGCAGCGGCATTGAGGTCTGTGAGGGGGTGTAGGCCGTGGGGCGCGAGGTGCCGGTATAGCAGCAGCGCAGATTCGTTAAATCGGCCGGGTCAACACCGTCGGGCAGACTGAAGGTCAGCGCCGAGAGGGTAAGCGGATTCAGGGCGCCGTCGGTGCGTATGCAAGCGCTGATGAGGGGTATATTCTGCCGGGCCAGATAAACCGTGGAGTCAAAATCCTGCAATGCGCTGATGGAGCTTATCTGCATCTCCTCGCCTGCCGACGTTGTCAGCGTGGCGCACCATCCGTCGCCTGTCTCGTTGTAGTCGGGCGAGTAATATAGCACTGAGCACTCACCGGAGGCGAACTCAAGGCTCACGGTGGAGCCGCTCACCAAATCGGCTCTCCAGCCGGCCGGCACATCCTTCTTCCATCCGGCGGGGTCGCCCGTGGCGCCGTTGGCATATTTGCAGTCGCCATCGTAGATATACAGATGGGTGGCCGAGTTGGAGAACTTCACCGGTTGGGTGAAGGTGATGGTGAGTTTGTCGCCGGCGTTGGCGGCCTTGAACTTGGTATATCCGGTAATTGCGGTTTTTGTCTGCCTGTCGGGTCCGCCGTAGTCATAAAACAGCAGTTGGCCGTCTACCTTCTTGGTGCCCTGATACCCGTCCATGGCGGGCATCCAATATGACGATGACGAGTTCTGTGCGGCAATGCCTGAAGCAATTGCCACCAACAATAAAAATGTTAAAATCGGTCTTTTCAGACGGATGATGCTTGTCATTCCTGCGGCTGTTTAATGCGGCTGTTGAGTTTACGGTGTTTCAAACACATCAGCCGCAAGCGAGCAGGCACTGCATCTTTTTGCGAAGAAGAAACAACAACAGGGCCGCAGGAAAGCTACGACACACAGACACGGGATGTTGCTTCTGAGAATAATATGTAAATCTGCCCCGGGCTACCGCAGACTGAAGCCACAACCCGTCTGCCGCAGCTTGTCATATCCGACAACGGAACATCAGACGGCCGCATCATTGCCCTACTCTCCCGAAGGCTGACACGGAGGCGTCATGGCAGGTCTTCTGGCTTGTCCCTCTTATCTTCCGGCCTTCCCATGGCGGTAGCTGCCACAGTGGCTTTTGCGGAAGCGATGTCGGCGGACTCACAGCAGCGGGTACTGCAGCCGATTCTCACGGCTTTCCCTTTTCAACAGTTTGTCAACATTCTGACGCGCTGTACCATTCGCGCTGCAAAGTTAACTAATTTTTTCAATCCCACAAAATCCGCATCCGCCTCTACCCTATTTTTTTCGATAACCGCAGGCGGCAGGGCGGCTTCGGCAGCAAAAAACTGCGCCGGCAAAAACACCGGCGCAGCTCTGTATGCGCGAAACTTAATCTTATGATGAGTGCGGGGTTATTCCACTGTCCAGGTCTCGTGTGTGGCCAGAATCATGGAACGCAGGTCGGTGTAGGCGCGGCGGGCGCGAACCTCTTCCACCTGCTCTGCCACGGCTGTCTCGTAGCTGGGAGCCTCCACGTCGCGGATAACGCCGATGGCTAACGGCAGGGTGTGGCCGTCCATCATGGCAAGCTGCTGATGCAGGAAGTTCTGCGGCGTATGGGCGTCATGCACCAGGACGTCGTCGATGGTGTAGCCGTCTTCGCCAACCGTAACGGCTTTCAGGCCGAAGCCATCCTGCACAAGACCCTTCTCCATGTTCTTGCCGAAGAGCATCTTCTCGCCCTGACGCAGACGGATGATATGGTCGTCGCGTTTGTCTTTGTCGGTAATGTAAGAGTGGATGCCGTTGTTGAAGATGACACAGTTCTGCAGAATCTCCACCACAGAGGCGCCTTTGTGGCGAGCGGCGGCGGTCATCACAGCCTGCGTGTCGGCCAGGAAGACGTCAACGCTGCGGGCAAAGAAGGTGCCGCGGGCGCCGAACACGAGCTCGGCGGGGATGAACGGGTCTTCGGTGGTGCCGTAGGGCGACGATTTGGTAACGGCGCCGCGGTCGGACGTGGGTGAATACTGACCCTTGGTGAGGCCGTAGATTTTATTGTTGAAGAGGATGATGTTGAGGTCGATGTTGCGGCGCACGGCGTGGATGAAGTGGTTGCCGCCGATGGCCAGACCGTCGCCGTCGCCCGAAATCTGCCATACGGTGAGGTCGGGGCGCGTGGTCTTGATGCCGGTGGCTATGGCGGCGGCACGTCCG
>FR897881.1:61600-61951 GCA_000437495.1 Prevotella sp. CAG:485 | reverse complement strand
CGTGAATGGTGTGCATGCCGTATGTGCCCATGTAGTAAGGCAGACGCGAGGAGCAGCCGATGCCCGACACTACTACCGTGTCGTGAGGAGCTGTGCCTACCTCGGCCATGGCTTTGACAAGGGTGGAAAGGATGGCGTGGTCGCCGCAGCCCGGACACCAGCGTGCCTTCTGTTCGTTGCGGAAATCGGCCGGATTATATTTTTGTGCTTCCATGTTGTTGCTGATGATTTAAGGGTTAGCGGGCGTTGACGATATTTTTCACACCCTCAACCAGTTCATGCACTGTGAAGGGCTGTCCTTGCACTTTGTTTATGCGGCGCACGTCGTGGCGGGGCAGACGAGCCTGCAGC
>FR897881.1:36412-61594 GCA_000437495.1 Prevotella sp. CAG:485 | reverse complement strand
TGGGCAGACGAGCCTGCAGCCAGTCGGCCAACTGGCCCTGATTGAGCTCTGCCACGATGATGTTTTTGTATTTGCTGATGACGTCGATGGCGTTGGCGGGCAGCGGGTTGATGTAGCGCAGCTGAGCGTGGGCCGTGGGAATGCCCGCTTTGTTAAGCTCTTCCTGAGCGGCGATGAGGTGTCCGTAGGTGCCGCCCCAGCCAATGAGGATGGTGTCGGCCTCGGCGTTGCCTTCCACATTCAGTTCGGGGATGCAGTGGGCAATGGCTTTCACCTTGGCGGCGCGGGTGCGCACCATCTGCTCGTGGAGCACAGGGTCGGTGGTTATCACCGAGGTGTCGGGGTTCTTCTCCAGACCGCCGATGCGGTGCTGACCCCCTTTGAGACCCGGAACAGCCCAGTAACGCACCTGGTCTTCGGCGCGGCGCATATACGGGTGCCAGCCTTCGGGAATGTTCTCTTCCTGCAGCAACGGCGGATGAATCTCGGGGAACTCGTTGTCTTCGGGGATGCGCCATGCTGCCGAGCCGTTGGCGATGAAGGCGTCGGAGAGGAGGATGACGGGTGTCATGTGCTCCATGGCAATGCGAGCGGCTTCAAAGGCCATGGTGAAGCAGTCGGTGGGAGAGGCGGCGGCAAGCACGGGAATGGGGCTTTCGCCGTTGCGGCCGTAGAGGGCCTGTGCCAGGTCGGTCTGTTCGGTCTTGGTGGGCAGACCTGTGGAGGGGCCGCCGCGCTGCACGTCGATGACTACCAGAGGCAACTCCATGATTACGGCCAGGCCAATGCCTTCGCTCTTCAGCGCCAGACCGGGACCTGAGGTGGAGGTAACAGCCAGGTTGCCGGCGTAGGAGGCGCCGATTGCCGAGCAAACACCGGCTATCTCGTCTTCCATCTGGCAGGCGCGCACGCCAAGGTCTTTGCGTTTGGCCAGTTCATGCAGAATGTCGGTGGCAGGGGTGATGGGGTAGGAACCGAGGAAAAGGGGACGGCCGCTGCGCTGCGATGCCATTATCAGACCCCATGCAGTGGCGGTGTTGCCGCTCACGTCGGTGTATACGCCGGGCACCTGCTTGTCGCTCTCCACGCGGTAGGTGGGCATCGACGAGTGGGTATTGTGTCCGCAGTCCCAGCCGGCCTGCACCACTTTGGCGTTAGCCTCGTAAACGGCCGGTTTCTTGGCGAACTTGGTCTGCAGCTTGCGCAGCACCGATTCAACGGGTTTGTCGAAGAGCCAGCAGATGAGGCCCAGGGCAAACATATTCTTGCATTTGAGCACAGCCTGAGGCGCCATGCCGGAGTCTTTGAGCGTTTCCTTCACCAGCGAGGTCATGGACACGCCAAGCACCCTTTTACGGTCGATGCCGAGTTCGGCAATGGGGTCGTCGGTGCTGTATTCGGCTTTCTTAAGGTCAGCGTCGCGGAAAGTGTCGGTGTCGCAGATAATGATACCGTCAGATTTCAGAAACTGGAGGTTGGTTTTGAGGGCTGCCGGGTTCATGGCCACCAGCACGTCGGCTTTGTCGCCAGGTGTGTGGACGCCCACACCGATATGTACCTGAAAACCGCTCACGCCGCTGAGAGATCCCTGCGGAGCGCGAATTTCAGCGGGATAGTCGGGGAAGGTGGATATTTCATTTCCTTCACCGGCAGAAACGTTCGAGAAGATGTTACCGGCAAGTTGCATACCGTCGCCGGAATCACCACTGAAGCGTACTACCACGCTGTCAATGGGTTTTACCTTGGTTCCTTCAAGCATAATGGCTGTACTTTCCTTTCAAATTTAGGTTGTATGTATACTCGCGGAGCGGTATGTGATTCGCCAACCGTTCTGCGAGCAAAGTTTTTCACGCGGCAAAGTTACATAAAAATGTTAGTATAGCAGCCATGAAAAGCCGAAAAAATATCAATTTGACAAAAAACAGACCGCCCAGGGCTTATGAGGCGCAGGTAATTACCGGGCGCCCCGGGAGCTTTGGGAGTTATACGAATTACGAATTATAAGATTTATAAGAATTATAAGAGTTATAAGTTTTATAAGAGTTATAAGATAAGAGTTTAGAAATTATAGGCTTTGAGGGAGCTATGTGAATTATGCAAGAGCAATGAAAAGCGGTTTGCGTATGTGGCGCAAATTTTGTATTTTTGCATCGGCTATATTTTGAATTCATGGAATCACCGAGAATAATTATCAGCGGCGGCGGCACAGGCGGTCATATATTTCCGGCCGTGGCCATCGCCAACGCAATAAAACGTCTGCGCCCCGATGCGCAAGTGCAGTTCGTGGGCGCCGAAGGGCGTATGGAAATGGAGAAGGTGCCGGCAGCCGGTTACGACATCGTGGGTCTGCCGGTGGCAGGCTTCGACCGCAAGCGTCTGTGGCGCAATGTGGGTGTGTTGCTCAAGCTGCGCAAATCGCTGAAGAAGGCCCGCCGCCTGGTGCGTGATTTCAAACCCGACATAGCCATTGGCGTGGGCGGTTATGCCTCCGGGCCGATGCTGAAGGCAGCCCAGCGCAGCGGCATACCCACGCTGCTGCAGGAACAGAACTCTTACGCCGGCGTAACCAACAAGCTGTTGGCCAAGAAGGCGCGCCGCATCTGTGTGGCATACGAAGGCATGGAGCGGTTCTTCCCGTCCGACAAGATTGTGATGACGGGCAACCCTGTGCGCGCCGAGGTGCTTCAGGCACGCGACGCCGCCAAGGCTCGCGAGGCGTTCGGCCTCGACGCGGGTCGTGCCACGGTGCTGATAGTGGGTGGCAGCTTAGGCGCTCGCACTCTCAACGAGTCGATGCGTGCCGGCCTCGACCGGCTGCAGAGCGCCGGTGTGCAGCTGATATGGCAGACAGGCAAGGTGATGGCCGACGAATGGCAGAAATGCGGCAAGGGTCGCAAGGGTCTGGTGGTAACGCCCTTCATCGCCGACATGGCAAACGCATACGCCGCCGCCGACTTGGTAGTGAGTCGCGCGGGAGCCGGGGCCATAAGCGAGATTGAGCTGCTTGGCAAGCCCTCGGTGTTGGTGCCCAGCCCGAATGTGGCCGAAGATCATCAGACAAAAAATGCCCGCGCTTTGGAGAGTCGCGGCGCCGCGGTTTTGGTAACTGACGCCGACGCTCGTGCCACTTTGGTAGACAATATTATCAGCCTTATCGAGGACTCCGACAGGCTGAAGAGCATGGGCAGCGCGGCAGCCGCTATGGCACAGCGCGACAGCGACACGCGCATTGCTCAGATAGCCCTTGATTTGATTGACGCCGACAGTGCCGGCAAATAACTCTGAAGCATGAAGAGGAATCTCTATTTTGTGGGCGCCGGCGGCATTGGCATGGCCAATCTGGAGCGTTATTTCCTGGCTCAGGGCTACAGCGTGGCCGGCTACGACCGTGTGGAATCAGACCTCAGCAAAGCCCTTGTGAAGGAGGGCGCACATATTATATATGTCGACGACCCGGCGCTGATACCGGAGCAGATGCGCAACCCCGAGTCGACGTTGGTGGTTTACACCCCGGCGGTGCCGGCCGACAACCGCATACTCACCTATTTCCGCACGGGCGGCTTCGAGGTGATAAAACGTGCGGCGCTCTTAGGACTGATAACGCGGGGCAGCAAGGGTATGTGTGTGGCCGGCAGTCACGGCAAGACGACGACCTGCTCCATGCTGGCCAACATAATGCGCCTCTCGCCGCAGGGATGCAACGCTTTCCTCGGCGGCGTGCTGCGCAACACCGGCTCGAACCTTGTGCTGTGCAAGGATTCGGAATTTTCGGTGATTGAGGCCGACGAATACGACCGTTCGTTTCATCATCTGCGCCCCTGGTTAGCGGTGATAACAAGCACTGACCCCGACCATCTCGACATATACGGCGACGCTGAGCATTACACGGAGGCGTTCGAGATTTTCACCTCGCTGATTCAGCCCGGGGGTTATCTGCTGCGTCATGCCGGACTCACTCTGCAGCCGCGCTGCGGCGAGAGCGTAACGTGCTATACTTACAACGGCAAAGCCGACTGCCGCGTGCCGGCCGACTGGCGCGGCGACAACATACGTCTGCAGGGCGACCGGCTGCTGTTCGACCTTCACGGGCCCGATGTTGAGCTGACGGATGTGGAGCTCGGCACTCCCATAGAGATAAACGTTGACAACGCTGTGGCGGCCTCGGCGGCGGCTCTGTTGGCCGGTGTACCCGAGAGCGCGGTGCGTCAGGGTCTGGCCACCTTCGGCGGGGCCAAACGCCGCTTCGAGTTCCATGTGCGCCCGGGTCAGGGTCGCGCCATCCTCATCGACGATTACGCCCATTCGCCCAACGAGATACGAGCCTCGATAGCCTCTGTGCGGCGCCTCTTCCCGGGTCATCGCCTGACGGTGATTTTCCAGCCGCATCTCTACACTCGCACGCGCGATTTCGCCTCTGATTTCGCCGACGCCCTCTCCGGAGCCGACCATGTGATTCTGCCGGAGATTTATCCGGCACGCGAGCTGCCCATTGAGGGTGTGGACTCGGGTCTGATTCTGCGTCAGATAAAAAATGCCGAAAAAGAGCTCTGCCCGAGGGCCGATTTGGTAGATAAAGTAAAAAACAGTAACTTTGACATCTTAATGACTTTGGGAGCGGCCGACCTCGACAGGCTGCTGCCTGAGTTCACTGAGATATTAACTCAGAGATATTAAGACACGGAGAGCGGCCCTGAGGGGTTCGCGGCTCCGTGCGCCACGGATTATATGAAACTGAAACGCCGCAACGCAACAGTGCTGAAATGGCTTTTGCTGGTCTTCCTCATGGTTTATGCCGTGGGGATGACGGTGTGGGCGTCGGGGAAGGAGAAATCGCAAATCTGCCCCGGCGTTGAGGTGCGCGTCAACAGTGCGCGTCCGGGCACGGAAGGCACCATACGCCACGGTGTGGAGGAGCATCTTGGCAAGTTGGTAAGCGTAAAGGGGAAACGGGTTGGCGACATCAACCTGAACCGTGTGCAGCGTTGGATGGACGGGCTCAACAACCTGGAGCGCGCCACCTGCGTCTTTATGCCCGACGGCCGGCTGGTGATAGAGGTAGACGCGCTGGTGCCGGAGATGCGGGTGTTCGCGCCCGGCGGCAACAGCTATTACATAAACCATGAGGGAAAGCGCATGACGGCGCTGCCGGAGTTCTTCACCGACGTGCCTGTGGTTACAGGCAATTTCAACAAGAGCTTCACGGAGACGTCGCTGCTGCCGTTGGTGCGCACCATCAGCGCCGACGAAATGCTCAACGCGCTGATAACGCAGATTGACGCCCGCTCGCCGCACGAAATCATCCTTGTGCCGCGCATCCAGGGGCACGTCATAGAGTTGGGCGACACGTCGCATCTGTCGGCCAAACTCACGGCGCTGAAGACCTTCTACCGCAAGGTGATGCCGGCACGCGGCTGGCAGACCTACGAAAAGATAAGCGTAAAATATACAGGCAGGGTTGTGGCCACGCTGCGCAACAAACCGGTGATGCCGGCCGTGACAGCCGACAGCATACCCGACGTTGAGGAGCAGGCTCTGCAACAGTCGGAACTGGAAGCACCGCTGCATCCGGCACCCCTCACCAACCGGCAGCCCTGACCCGCGTAAAAAAGCCTGAAGACTAAACAGAAACAATGGAAAACGAACGCTACGTAGCAGCTATAGAAATCAGCAGCTCGAAGATAATAGCAGCCGTGGGACGCACAGACGGCGTACAGCTCGACATCATAGCCTCCGAACAGATAGAGGGTCCGGAGACGGTGCGTTTCGGCATTATACAGAATGCGGAGGAGGCGGCCACTCGCATTCTGTCGATTATGGACCGGCTGGAGACGCGGCCGGAGATTTCGCCGCGCAAAATCAACCGTGTGTTTGTGAGCATCGGCGGCCGCTCAATGCGCAGTCTGACGCGCGAAACGAACCTTCCTCTGCCCGACGAGGCCAGCGAGGTAACGGCCGACGACCTGAACGCGCTCACGGCGCAGGCCCGCGAAAGCGCCATCGACGCCAGTCTGAAGATTATCGACGTGCAGCCGCGCTCGTGGCGTGTGGGCAACGTTACCACGCAGAACCCCAAGGGCATGATTGGTCCGAGCGTGGGTGCCACCTTCGACCTCATTGTGTGCCGCCCTGTCCTGGAGCAGAACCTGGTGCGCACCATCAGCGGCAAAACGGGTCTGGAGATTGCCAGCATGGTAGTGGGTCCGTTGGCCGCCGGACACATGTTGGTGACGCCTGAAGAGAAACGCCTGGGCTGTATGCTTGTGGACATAGGCGCAGAGACGACCACGGTGGTGATTTTCAAAAACGGGCACATGAGCTATTTCGCCACGCTGCCCCTCGGCGGCCGCAACATCACTCTCGACCTGACGTCGCTGAAGATTCTGGAAGAGCGCGCCGACGAGATAAAGCGTGTGAGCGGCAACGCCATAGCCCCCGAAGGGAAAACGAACCTCACCATCGACGGTGTGAAGATGACCGATGTCAACAACCTGGTGTCGGCACGCGCCGAAGAGATAGCGGCCAACATCTGCGAACAGATTCACTACGCCGACCTGGAGCCGGACGATCTGCCCGGCGGCATCATAGCCATGGGCGGCGGTTTCCGTCTCAAGGGGATGGCCGAGTTGGTGAGCCGCACCTGCAACCTCAACATACGCACTGCACATCTGCCTGAGGCTGTGAAGATTGAGGATGCGCGCGCCACTGAGCAGGACCTCTTGGGCGTTGGCTCGGTGCTTTACACGGTGGCCACACGCACCGACACGGAGTGTCTGGAAACGCCGGAACCGACCGAGTTGCCGGAAACCGGCGAGGCCAACACTGCCGACGAGGACGACTGGGTGGCTCCGCAGCGCGAGAAAAACCGCAGGCATAAAGCTCCGTCGCGCTGGAGCAAGCTGCTGAAACGTGTGCAGGATGCAATAACCTATAACGACGAAGAAGACGACGGCGAACAATAAAAACCAACCAGTGGCATGACGGGCCGGCAAACGGTTTCCGCCATCCACACCCCAAAACAGACACCATGGAGGATCTTCAGAACAACATATCCAACTCATCGGCTTTCAGCACCGACGATTCGCCGGCCTCGAAAATCAAGGTGATAGGCGTTGGCGGCGGCGGCTGCAACGCTCTCAACTATATGTATCACCAGAACATACCATACGTGAGCTTCGCCGCCATCAACACCGACCGGCAGCATCTGCTGCGCAAAATCGACGTACCCACCAAAGTGCTGATTGGCGAGGGTTACGGCGCCGGCGACAAGCCGGAAGTGGGCCGCAAGTTTGCCGAGGAGAGCGAAGACCGCATACGCGCCCTCTTCGACGCCGACACTGAGATGGTGTTCGTAACCGCCGGCATGGGCGGCGGCACCGGAACAGGCGCGGCTCCCGTAATTGCCCGCATTGCCAAGGAGGAAAACAAACTCACGGTGGGCATCGTCACCATCCCCTTCCTCTTCGAAGGCTCCAACAAAATCAACAAGGCACTGGCCGGCGCCGACGAGATGAAGAAATACGTTGACGCCATGCTGATAATCAACGACCAGAATCTGCTGGAGATATACCCCGACAAGACTCTGATGGAAGCGTTCAACATGGCCGACGACACTCTGGCCAATGCGGCGCGTTCCATATCAGAAATCATCAGCGAGGAGTGCTACATAAACGTGGATATGGCCGACGTCAAGACGACGCTTCGCGAGAGCGGCACGGCCATCATAGCCACGGCCTACGGCGAGGGTGAGCACCGCATCTCCGACGCCATTGAGAATGCTCTGCATTCGCCGCTGCTCAAGGCTCACGACATCATGTCGGCCAAGAGGGTGCTGATAAAACTGGTACACGCCCCGGACGGCGACACGCAGCGGCCTCTGAAAGCCAACGAGCTTGACGAGTTCACCAACTTCACCTCGAAGCTGTCGCGCAACTTCGATGTGAAATGGGGCATCGGCCGCGACGCCTCTTTGGGCGACAAGGTGAAGCTGACGCTCCTGGCCACGGGCTTCGACGTTACCATCCATGACCAGGGGGGCACGGACGTGATACGCATGACGGCCGACGGCGGCGAGAACGATGTGGTGACACCGCGCACTCCGCAGGAGCAGAAAGACAATATCTCAACCATCTATTCGCCCGAGAGCCTGCGCAATCAGCAGCGCAAACTGGCCAAAGCCAAATATGCTGTGCTGAAGCCGGCGCAGTTCGACGACGACCGCGTGATAGACATGCTGGAGAGCACTCCGGCCTACAACCGCAGCCCCAAGTTCAACGAGCAGCTTAACTCGGGCGCCGACAGCGGCACGCCGCTTCCCGCCGGCAATCCGGCCTCTCCCTCGGCGCCGGCTCAGAAATCTTCGGCCGACGGTGGTCCTACCCTGATAACTTTTTGATACCAATGGAATCCGACAATAAAATATTTCCGATGCTGGCCAAGACGTTTGCCGGCCTGGAAGATGTGCTGCGCGACGAGCTGATAACCTTGGGCGCGCAGAATGTAGAGACAGGCAACCGCGTGGTGAGCTTCGAGGGGGACCTGGAGATGCTCTACAAAGCCAATCTCTGTTGCCGCACGGCGTTGAAGATTCTGCGTCCCATAGAGATGTTCACGGCCACAGACCCCGACGACCTGTATGACAAGGTGCGCGACCTGGACTGGGAAGAGTATATGACGGCCGACACCACTTTCTCCATATCGGCCACGGTGAACAGCGCCGATTTCCCTCACTCCAAATTCGCCGTTTACCGGGTCAAGGACGGCATTGTGGACCATTTCTACGACCACCAGGGACGACGGCCGTCGATACGTCTTCAGGGTGCCGACCTGCAGCTTGACGTGCACATCAGCGACCAAAGGGTAACCATCTCGCTGAACTCGTCGGGCGAGCCGCTGAGCAAACGCGGCTATCGCGTGGAAGCCACCGAGGCTCCCCTCAACGAGGTGCTGGCAGCCGGCATCATCATGAAGACCGGATGGCGCGGCGACTGCCCCTTCTTCGACCCCATGTGCGGCTCGGGAACGTTCCTGATTGAGGCGGCCCTGATTGCCGCAAACATCAACCCGGGCGTGTTCCGCCCCGGTTATGCGTTTGAGAAATGGCCCGACTTCGACAGCGAGACGTTTGAGCGCCTCTACAACGACGACAGCGAGGAACGCAGCCCCGCTTTCCCCATCATCGGCGCCGACATAGACCCGCAGGCTGTGCTCACGGCGCGCAAGAATATCCGCTCGGCTCGCCTGGAAGATATGATAAAGGTGGAATGTAAGGACTTTGCCGCCTGGCAGGACGCTCCGGTGGCTGACCCGGGCATAATAGTAACGAATCCGCCATACAGCGAGCGGCTGAAGGTTGACGACCCGCAGGTGCTCTTCCACAACGTAGGCTCGCAGCTGAAACGCCTCTTCGGCGGCTGGCACGCCTGGATACTCGGCTATCGCGACGAGGACTTCGCCTCCATAGGTCTGAAGCCGTCGGTGAAATTCCCCATCAACAACGGCGGGTTGGAATGTACGTTGCGCGAATATGTGCTCTTCGACGGCAATTACGCCGACTTCAAGACGGATGGCGGCAGCGTGCATAACGACACGTTTGTGCGCAGGCAGAAACCGGCGCGGCGCGAGAGCGACGAGGAATGGGAGAGCAACGCGCGCCGTATCAGCGGCAGCAAACGCGACCGCAAGCCGGAGAAACCGCGCGGCGACCGTTTCGACAAAAAGAGCCGTTTCGGCAAAAAGTCGCGCTTTGAGGGCGACGACCGCGACGACAAGCGCGGATTCAGCCGCGACCGTAACCGCGACCGCAAGCCCTTCAAGCCTTATCAGGGCAGCAACAGCCGTTACAAGCCCTCCGACCGCGGCCCGCGCATCGATGCCTCGCACACCGCCTTTACCTCGCCCGGCTCCATGCGCTCGCGTAAGGTATGGAAGAAACGCCCCGACGAGGAGAACAACGATGACTAACTTGTGACTAACCTGTTTTTAGACACCATGATACAACTACCCTGCCGGTAAACTCCGGCGGGGAAGCAGACAAAACTCCGATGAAAGAGAATCTTACGATATTGCTGTTAGGAAACGGCGGCCGTGAATCGGCAATAGCCTGGAAACTGCTGCAAAGTCCGCGTTTGAAACAACTATACGTGGCGCCCGGAAACGGATCACCCTTTGGCGAGACCGTAAACCTCAATATCCTCGACTTTGAGGCCATTGCCGATTTCTGTCAGAGCCGCGAGGTGGACATGATCATGGTAGGGCCCGAGTTGCCTCTGGTAAAGGGCATAGCCGACTATTTCGCCGACACGCCGGTGAAGGTGATAGGTCCGGGCCACGCGGGCGCCATGCTCGAGGGGAGCAAAGAGTTTGCCAAGGAGTTCATGACGCGCCACGCCATACCCACGGCCCGCTTCATGACCGTAACGGCCGACACCATAGACGAGGGGTACAGCTTCCTGGCATCGCTGCCGGGTCCATACGTGCTGAAAGCCGACGGATTGGCAGCCGGAAAGGGCGTGCTCATCACCGCCGACATTGACGAGGCGCGTTCCATGCTCGCCTCCATGCTCGGGGGCCTCTTCGGCTCGGCATCGGCAACAGTGGTGATTGAAGAGTTCATGACGGGCGTGGAATGCTCGGTATTCGTGGCCACCGACGGCGAGGAATACGTAATGCTGCCCGCCGCAAAGGATTACAAACGCGTGGGCGAGGGCGACACGGGCCTTAACACGGGCGGCATGGGCGCCGTTTCTCCGGTGCCGTTCGCCGACAGCGATTTCATGGACAAGGTGGAACGCCGCATTGTGCGCCCCACGCTGGCCGGACTCAAAGAGGAGGAGATACCCTACCGAGGCTTCCTGTTCATCGGCCTGATGAACGTGGATGGCGACCCCATGGTGGTGGAATACAACGTACGCCTGGGCGACCCCGAAACGGAAGTTGTGGTGCCGCGCATAGCCTCCGACATGGTGGATTTGCTTGAGGGCATAGCCGACCAGACCCTTGCGGTGAAGAAGGTGCGCGTGGATGAACGTGCCGCCGCCGCCGTGATGGTGGTCAGCGAGGGTTATCCGGGCAAGTACGAGACGGGCAAACCCATCTCGGGTCTCGACAAGATAGACGCCGAGGCAGTGGTGTTCCACGCCGGAACGCGTCGCGACGCCGACACGGGAATGGTATACACCGCCGGCGGCCGCGTGCTGGCCACGATGGCCTTTGGCGCCGACCTGCGTCAGGCCGTGGGCAATGCGCTTGAACAGGCTCGTCTGGTCAGCTTCGACGGCGCCCGGTTCCGCGCTGACATTGGCCGCGATATGCTGCAGATGATGAGCAAATGATGAGCTGATAATGGAATGAGAAACCGAACGTCGGACATGGGGGGCAACGGCACTCTGTTGCTCGCAGGCTGTATGTTTGTGGCGCTGGCTCTGTTGGCCTTTCTGCAGGGTCCTCTGCCGCCGGCAACCGCACAGACAGGCATCTGTCTGCCTCCGCCGCAGCAATGGCCGCTGACACCGTGGGGCAGCTTCCTGCTCAACGGCATGGCAGTGATTCTGAGCGCCCTGCTCTGCGTAACTCTCAACAGACGTTTCAACTTCATACCCGACACGTCGGTGATTTTCGCCGCCGTGCTGTTGGTGTCGGCATGTGCCGTTCCGGCGCTGCTCACACGCCTCAACAGCTCCTCGCTGCTGCTGTTGGCCAACGTGCTGAGCCTGCAGTTGCTCTTCGGCCAGTACGACCGCAGCAAGGTGAGCGTAACGCCCATCTTCCTCATCGGCACCATCTTCTCCATAGGCAGCATGTTTCACTATTCCTTCCTCTTCTTCATAGTGATTTACGGCTGTGCGGCGGCGGTGCTGAAGACCTTCGGACTGCGCGGCTTCCCGGCTCTTCTGCTGGGAATGGTTGCCCCTTACTGGATAGTCTTGGGCCTTGGCATAGTGCCGCTGAGCGCTCTGCGTGTGCCGGTGGCGGGCGTCATCTGGCAGGCGTCGCTGCCGGGCAGCGAAATGATTTGGGTGATTGCCGCCACGGCTCTCACGGCCTTCGCGGGACTGATGATGGCGCTGCGCAACGCGGTGTCGATGCGCACCGCCCCGACGGCAATACGCGCCTTCAACACCGCTCTGACGCTGCCTGCCCTCTGCTGCCTGCTGCTGAGTCTGATTGACTGGGAAAACTTCACCGTATACTTCCTGTCGATATGTCTCTTCACGGGCTTTGAGGCCGGATACCTCAATGCCTTTGAACGTAAAAAATACAACACCGTAATCTTCTGGTGCTTCGCTCTCTTCGCCATATTTGTCAACCTAACCTCGATATACCAATGGATAGACCTAAGCCGCTGATATGTGTTGACAGCGACATACCCTATCTCGACGACCGTCTGAGTCCGTATGCCCGTGTGCGGCTGCTCAGTCAGGACGAGTTCACCGCCGACAGCGTTCGCGACGCCGACGCTCTGATGATACGCACCCGCACACGCTGCGGAGCGCCGTTGCTGCAGGGCTCGCGCGTGCGCTTCATAGCCACCGCCACCATAGGCATGGATCAGTTTGACCTGCCGTGGTGTCATGCTCACGGCATAGAGACCCGCAACGCGCCGGGGTGCAACGCGCCGGCTGTGGCGCAGTATGTGTGGGCAGCGGTGTTTCACCTCGGCTACCGGCCCGAAGGACTGAAGATAGGTGTTGTGGGCCACGGCAATGTAGGCTCCATAGTGGCCGACTGGGGTCGGCGCTTAGGTGCCGAGGTAAGGGTCAGCGACCCCCCGCTGCAGGAGTCGGGACGGCGCCCCGAGCTATCCTATATGCCGCTGAAGGAGCTGGCTGCGTGGTGCGACGTGATGACGCTGCACACGCCCCACACGCGCACCGGAAACCATGCCACGCATCATCTCATCGACGAGGAGATTGTGGCGGCCATGCGTCCGGGCACTCTGATAGTGAATGCGGCGCGCGGTCCGGTGAGCAGCAACGCGGCTCTGTTGCCGGCGCTGCGCGACAGACGCATACGCGCCGCCATTGACTGCTGGGAGGGTGAGCCGCACATTGACCGCGAAATGCTTGCCTTGGCCGATGTGGCCACGTATCACATAGCCGGATATTCGCGTCAGGGGAAACAGCGTGCCACGCGCATGGCGCTCAAGGCTTTGGGCGATTTCTTCGGCTTCAGCGCCGACCTCACCGGGCTGGCGCCCGACTACACTCCGCCGGCTGTGCTGACGCCCGAGCGCCTGATGGCCGACTTCGACCCGGCGCCGCTGGCGGCTCAGCTGCGCGCAAACCCCGAAGAATTCGACCGGATGAGGGCCGCATACGTGCTTCGCGAGGAAACGCTCTGACAAGCTCTCTTATTACTGACTCAAACCCGTAAAAAAAGACGATATAATGAAACGCTTCAAGATAACTCTTACGCTGCTGCTTGCCGCGCTGCCTATGCTGCTGACGGCACAGCCCAAGGTGAAATATATTTTCTATTTCATAGGCGACGGCATGGGCATGGGCCATGTCAATGCGGCCGAGGCTTACAACCGCGATGTGTTGGGCTCGCAAACGCCGCTGCTGATGATGACCTTCCCCTACGCCGGTCAGGTGCGCACCTATTCGGCCAACAACCCCATTACGGACTCGGCAGCCGCCGGGTCGGCTCTGTCGAGCGGCGAAAAGACCAACAACTATATGGTGGCCGTTCGTCCCGACTCGTCGCGCATGGTAAGTGTGGCTTACGGCCTGTTCCGCAACCGTTACCGCGTGGGCATAGGCACCTCGGTGTATGGCGACGACGCCACGCCGGCAGCCTTCTACGCCAACGCCTACAACCGCAAGGAATATCACAACATCTCCTCGCAGATAGCGCGCAGCCATTTCTCCTTCTTCGGCGCCCCGGTGTTCAAGGGCAGCCGCGACAAAACCGGCAAGCCGAACCCGAAATGGTTTGACCTGATGCGCCAGACGGGCTTCACGCTGACCAACAACGCCGACTCCTTAGCCACGCTGAAGACGTCGCCCTACAAAGCTATTCTGCTGGCCGAGAAGCCGCAGGGCGACCAGGTGGGTTACACCATCGACTCTATTCCGGGCGCACTGACGCTGGAGCAGATAACCGCCGCCGGACTCAATCAGCTCTACAACCGCCTCGACTCGGTGCATCCGGGCTTCTTCCTGATGATTGAGGCCGGAAACATTGACTGGGCAGCACACGCCAACGACGGTGGCGCGGTGATAAAGGAGATTCTCAATTTCCAGAAATCCATTGACATTGCCTATCAGTTCTATCTGCAGCACCCCGACGAGACGCTGATTATTGTAACGGCAGACCACGACACGGGCGGCATGGCGCTGGGCCGCAAGGAGAACCGCAAGCCGAACCTCAGCTTGGCCGACTTCCAGCGCATATCGAAAGACCGTTTCAGCGATTATTGCAAAGCTCGTTGCAAGGAGGGCGCCGCCTTTACCTGGCCCATGATGCGCACTTTCATGCAGGAGAATCTGGGTTTCTTCGGCAAGGTCGACATCACCGCCGAACAGGAGGAACAGCTCAAGCAGGACTTTGAGAAAATTTTCCATCAGGGCCGCGGCCGCGACGAGAAAACGCTCTACAACGATTTCAACCAGTATGCAGTGCAGGTGTTCGACCTGCTCAACATAAAGATGGGTATTGGCTGGACAACCTCCAACCATACGGGTAATTTCGTGCCGGTGTATGCCGTGGGTGCAGGCGCCGAAAACTTCGGCCATAACCTCAACAACACCGACATTGTGGAGCTTATCTACAAGATTACGGGCGCCAAAAAACCCCTGCCCTATACCTTTGGCGAGAAAGACGGCAAGCATAAGAATCCGTGACCCCAAGGTGGCAGAATGGCCAGAAAGCAGAAATATTATGTGGTATGGGAGGGTCTTCAGCCGGGCATCTATCTGAGCTGGGATGAGTGCCGCGCGCAGATAGAGCATTTCAAAGGCGCCAGGTATAAGTCGTTCAGTTCGCTGAAAGAGGCCACGGCAGCCTTCCGTCGCGGTTCGGCCGACGAGCTGCAGGCGGTGGCCGATTTGCTGCTTCAGGCCCGCCAGCACCGCAAGGAACAGCCTGAGCAGGCATGGAAGAACATTCCGGAGGTGGACAAAACCGCCATTGCCGTGGATGCGGCCTGCAGCGGCAATCCCGGCACGATGGAGTATCGCGGCGTGGATTTGGCCACGGGAGAGGAGATTTTCCATGTGGGTCCGTTGAGTCATGCCACAAACAACATAGGCGAGTATCTGGCCCTGGTGCATGTGTTGGCACTGTGCAAACAGCAGGAGAGCACGCGGCCCGTCTACTCCGACTCGCGCACGGCGCTGAGCTGGCTGCACAGGCGCGGACACCGGTCGCAGCTGAAGCCCACAGCCGAGAATGCCACGGTGATGCGACTGTTGGCGCGCGCCGACGCGTGGGTGCAGAGCAACACCTGGCCCAACAGGGTGATGAAATGGAACACGGAGGAGTGGGGCGAGATACCCGCGGACTTCGGCCGTAAATAGGCGCCTCAGCTATGGAAACAACGCTTGGAGCGCGGGTGAGTGAGGCGCTACGCAACAGCGGCTGCGCGGCGTTCGGGTTCGCGGCGGCCGAGAGCCTCCCCGCAGCTGCCGACGAGCGTTTCCGCCGCTGGCTGGCCGGGGGGAATCATGCCGGGATGACGTATCTGGAGCGGCACGCCGCGCTGCGCTGTCGGCCGCAGAATGTGCTTGAGGAGGCGGCCACGGTAATCAGCATTGCCTTTCGCTTTCAGAAGCCCCACAGAGCCTCTCTGCCGGTGGCTGCGTACGCTTTGGGACGCAACTACCACAACGCTCTGAAAAGCCGTCTGAAGCCAATTGTGAGCCTTTTGGAGACATCAGGGCACAAGGCACGCATAACGGTGGATTCGGCACCTGTGGCCGAACGCTTCTGGGCCGTGAAATGCGGCATCGCATCCTACGGCATGAACGGTATGGCGCTGGTGCCCGGATGCGGGCCTTATTGCTTCCTGTGCGAGATTCTGACTTCGTGCGACCTGACAGGCCTAAAGCCTTGGTTCGCCGCCAATCAGGAGGAATTGCCGGTGTGCCGTGGCTGCGGACGGTGTGTGGCGGCCTGTCCTGCCGGGGCGGTGAAGGCCGACGGCGCTCTCGACGCCCGCCGCTGTCTCAGCTATCTGAGCATTGAGGAGAAGGGGGAGGTAACGCCGCCGCCGGGGGTGCGGTTTCCCATCCTCGGCTGCGACCGCTGTCTGGCGGCCTGTCCGCTGCCGATTGATGAGGAGGTGCCGGTGATTGCCGATTTCCGGCCTCGCGAGGAGCTGATGAATCTGTCGGCCGGCCAAATTCTGAACATGACTGATGCGGAGTTGGAGGCTTTCACGGCCGGAACGGCGCTCAGGCGCCCGGGAAAGGACGCGCTGCGCCGCAACGCAAGGCTGAACCTTGACGCCAAGTGAGGTGTTTTTCCATAAAGATGAAAAACACTGAATCACTATGACTGACAAATACTTGGTTCGCTTTGGCGAAGGCGTTGAATATACCACTGCCGACAAACATCTCATAGACAGCATGACGGAGAATCTGCACCGCGACCTGAAGGAAATCTTCCCGTCGCTGCCCGCTGACGCTCTCCCCCACCCTGAGGTGGAAACAATCACCGACCCGGCGCGTTACGGTGCTTACCAGGAGCTGCACAGTGATGTCTATCCGCGTATTCTGCACATGCTGCGCAAGGAGATAGCCGTGCGCATGAGCATCGGCGAGCTCAATGTCAATGCCCCTTGGAGCAACGTGGACCCCGACGCAAAATAAACAGAAAAATTTATTCTGAAAAAAGGTAATCTTTTTTGATACTAATATCGGGCTGCAAAGAGATTTTTTCGTAACTTTGCAGCCCGATAAGCTATGAACTACTTTAAATTCTCCATTCTCGCGGCTTTGCTTGTCTGCGCCACGCAGATAAGGGCCGATTACCCGCAAGGTTACTACAACTCTCTGGTGGGCAAGAATCAGGGCAGCCTGAAAACGGCCGCCCACGACGTGATACGCAAACACACTGTCATCAGCTATGGCGACGACACCTGGAACGCGTTCAAAAAAACGGACGTGAAGGTGGTGAACGGCAAGAACTACTGGTGGGATATGTACTCCAACGAGCTGGTACTCGTGTCCAGCGGCCACGGCGGCCTCAACATCGAGCACTCGGTGGCCAACTCGTGGTGGGAGGGCACCAAGAACGACGCGTACAAGGATATCCATCACCTCAACCCCAGCAACGCCACGGCCAACAGTCGCAAGGGTAATTTCCCGCTCGGCAAGGTAGGCACGGTAACGTGGACCAACGGCGTAACCACGGTGGGCAAACCGACCGGGGGCACCGGCGGAGGCTCGGCGAATGTCTATGAGCCTTGCGACGAATACAAGGGGGACTTCGCCCGTGTGTTCATGTATATGTTCACCTGCTACGAGGATATGAGCTGGGGCTCGCGCTTCGACTGGATGTATGTGCAGGGGCAGAAATACCCCATGTTCCAGAGCTGGGCTGTGGATCTGCTGCTCGACTGGAACGCGCTCGACCCGGTGAGCGACAAGGAGATAAACCGCAACGAGGCCATATACTCTATTCAGAAAAACCGCAATCCGTTCATCGACCTGCCTCATCTGGCCTCTTACATCTGGGGCGACAAGAAGAATATGCCGTTTGTGCTCGATGACACTCCGGGCGAGCCTGAGCTGCTTCAGCCCACGGAGGGCGCCTCGTTCACGGCCGGCAATGTGATGCAGGGCAACACGGCCACAATAACGGTGCCTGTGCAGGGTCGTCATCTCACGGCACCGCTGACGTTGGCGGTGAGCGGCAACAGTCAGTTCAGCATTGCCTCATCCACTCTATCGGCCGCCGAGGCCATGAGCGGCACAAACGTGGCGGTGAAGGTGAACGCGCAAGATTTGGGCGAGGCTCACGCCACGCTGATGATTGGCGGCGGCGGTATGCAGGAGCCGGTGTCTGTGTCGCTCAGCGCCACGGTGATTGAGAAAACGGGTCTGGCGCCTGTAACGGCTCTCGACCCCGACAATCTGCAGGAAGGCTCGTATCGCGCGCGCTGGACAAAACCGGCCGTAACGCCCGACTATTACCTTGTGAGCCGCACATATATGGTCAACGGAGAGATGAAAACGCGCCGCTATATGACAAGCGACGAGTATTACGACTTCCCCGACCGCACTTTCGACAACGACGAGACTTATTCGGTGCAATATGCCGTTGGCAGCGAGGTGTCTCAGCCCAGCAATGTCATCACGGTGAAGGCCAAGACGTTGGCGGCTCCTGAGGTGGGTGCCGACGATTTTGAGGTGGCCTGTGTGCCCGGCGGCGTGCGTGTGGTATGCGGCAGTCATTACTCGCTCAGTGTGGCCGACATCTCGGGCCGCGCGGTGATTACGGTAAGCGCACCGACGCCCGACACGTTCATTCCGCTGAGCAAGGGCATTTACATTCTCTACTCAACGCGTCTGACCAAGCCGCTGAAAATCTACGTGCCCTGATGGCTTTCCACCACGAGCTGTATGATGCCCTGGAGGCTTTTGCGCGCCGGGGCAAACCGCTGACGCCGCAGGCCGCCCTGATTGACATGGACGGCGTGCTCTATGACTCTATGCCGCGTCATGCCGACGCGTGGCTGCAGATGACCAATGAGATTGGCCTGCACTGCAACCGCAATGAGTTCTTTCTCTATGAGGGTATGACAGGGCGCGCCACCATTCAGCTGCTGATGCGCAAGTATCTGGGGCGCGATGCCACTGCCGAAGAGTGCGAGCGTCTCTACGCCCGCAAAACGGCGCTGTTTGCAGCCAACGCGGGGCGTCCGCTGATGCCGGGCGCCACGGAGATGCTGAAGGCGTTGGGGGCGTTCGGGCTGAAAAGGATTCTTGTTACTGGGTCAGGGCAGGCGTCGCTGATAGATTCGCTGACACATGACTACCCGGGGGTGTTCGGCCGCGAGGCTATGGTGACGGCCGCCGACGTGCGTCACGGCAAGCCCGACCCGGAGCCGTACCTCATGGGGCTGACGAAGGCGGGCTGCGAGGCTTGGCAAGCCATAGTCGTGGAGAATGCGCAAGCCATAGTCGTGGAGAATGCGCCGCTTGGCGTGGAAGCCGGCTTCAGGGCAGGCTGTTTCGTGTGCGCCGTTGCCACGGGTCCCATACCGCAGGAGGCGCTCAGGGAAGCGGGCGCTGACCTGGTGTTCGCCTCTATGCCGGAGTTCGCCGCGGCGCTGCCCATACTCATCAAAACTGCTTCGTTACAAGCTCTGCAATGACCCGGATTCTTACTGCCTCGTCGCTCGATGCGGCTTTTGAGCTGCTGCGCGGCCTCAGCGGCAACGGTGAGTGCATTGCTGTGGCCGACTCGCGTTTCGCGCCTCTGCTGCCTGACGCGTGGTGCGTTGCCGGCGGCGAGGGCTGCAAGACGCTTGGGAAGGTGGAGGCTCTGTGGCGCTTTTTGCAGCGGCAGGGTGCCACGCGGCGCTCTATGCTGGTGGCGGTGGGTGGCGGCAGCATAACGGATATGGCCGGTTTTGCGGCTTCCTGCTTCAAAAGGGGCCTCGACACGGCATACATACCAACTACGATTTTAGCGGCTGTGGACGCCTCTATAGGGGGCAAAACGGCTATCAACTTCGGGGGGCTGAAGAATGAAATAGGCACGTTTCATCAGCCGAGCGCCATTGTCATGGTGCCTGAGCTGTGGCAGTCGCTGCCATACTCCGAGCTGGCCAACGGTTACGGCGAAATCCTCAAGACGGCGATGCTGCAGGGGCATGAGGCTTTTGTGCAGGCGCAGCTTGCGGCGCAGAGGCTTGTGGACGGCCACGAGGCGCCTTTCTCTTTTGAGCTGATAAAAGGGTGCGCGGAGTTCAAGCAACGGATTGTGGAGCAGGACCCGTTCGACCGTTCCATACGCCGCAACCTCAATCTGGGCCATACCTTCGGCCATGCCCTTGAGGCGTTGTCGCTGAGCGGGCAACGGCAGGCACCCCTCTCGCACGGTCATGCGGTGGCCATAGGACTGGTGGCAATGGCTTGTCTGAGCAACGAGGTGGCCGGTTTTGCCGGCAAATGGGTTGACCGCATAGCCGCCATAGTGCGCGGGGTATATCCGCCATACAGCTGGAGCTGCCCACAAGCCGACGAAGTAATCGGCCTCATGGGGCATGACAAAAAAAACGTGGTTACGGGTCAGCCCCTCTTCATCCTCCTCTCCGACATCGGCTCGCCGCTGCCTCCCCGCAGCGCCACAGCTCCGCAGATTCGCACCGCCCTCGACATCACCCGCGACCTTCTCGCCATCTGAACCGGACCAACACATTCCTTCAAAACAAAAAGACAGGCATGCGCCTCTGCCGCGCCCCAATTATCTATAAGCTGACCAATGAGTTACGATGGGGAGGGAAACAGGTATCCGTCCTGAAAAGAGGCTATGTCAGATAAGCGCAGCCCCAAATCAGCAGCCCCCCAACGCGCGCGGATTGAACTGATATTGGCTGTCTTGGAAAGGCTGTGGGGAATGCGCCTCTGTATACCTGAGACAGGGAAACCGATATACCCTAATTCGGATAAGATATAATTAACACTTCTTTTGAATTTGTATCACTCAAGGCATATTTCATTTCGCGTGAATAATGAAGTTCATTATGTCTTTTATGCTTTTCGAGCAAAACAATTAAGGACTCGACAGATGGTATTCCATTTGAGCGATACGAAAACACAAGTATACTATTTTTAAACCGCTCAATCAACTGTTCAAAACCATGTGTTATATTGTTTTTATCAGCCCAAATGTTATATTTACGTTTTAACCTAAGATGTTTACTATTATAATCAATTAAATTTCCCCAGTCATCATAATCTACAAGACCATTAAGGAAATGGTAGAAATCAGCATAGTCAACACCTACACCTTTGTTGTTTATGTATGGAGTGTCAATATAGACTAAGTCATATCGGTTTGCAATATTCAGTGCATCTTGGTTCAGCACACGGCACTCTGTCCCATTATCGAACACAGCATGATTAGCCTCGTCTACAAAAGTCCTGAAATGTATATCAAAGGGTGTGTCCCATGTCTTTTTATTTCCAAAGGAGCGTTTAACGTCCATTAGCCGCACATATAAGTTTCTTCTATGAAAGAGATTATACGGCCTCTTGATAATGCAGGCTTGAAAAAGTGCAAACCAAGCTATATCCCGTTTATATTCATCTTCTATTGTCGGAATATTATGCCTCACAACATCAAGCCAATGATTTTCTTCATCGGTATAATAAATATCCTTGAAATTGTCAGCTATAAATGTCGGATATTTAATATCGGGGTGTTCATCTAAGATAAAATCAATATCTGATTCGTCGAGCAATTCACAACTATTCTCTATAATTGCTTTCCCTATAATCGCATTGAATGGCAAAATATCATTATACGTAACCGCTTTGCCATTATCTTTGAACTTATATGCGACGCTGCCTGTTCCTCCGAAAGCATCCAATACCGTATGAAATTGAATGTGCGAAAGTTCATGCCAAATCCAATCTACAAATTTGGCTTTACTACCTTGATACCGCGTTGATGGAAATACGTTTTTACACGGAATCTCAAATTCAGGAAATAACGATGTCTGCATTTAATCTATATTTCTAAATTTTTTGTAACTCTTCAGATTGTTGTAATACGGTTTTGCAAGTTCCGCTTTCTTTGCCATATCGGGTGTGAGATAATTTACCCAATAATCATCAAAAACATCTTCGCCCAATTGGGCAAATACACCATTACAATTGATTAAATATCAATCAATGATACAGAACCTATATTTTTAGTATTGCCGCTTTCTGGCCTGTCAATAGCAATCTTCCATTTTTCTTGAACAAAAAAAGTTATATCCTTAACGACAGATACAATGTTTTCAAGATCCTCAATTGTGTAAATCTTTCGTTCATCAACGGTTTCATCATTCTCGCTATAGATAATGCCTAAAACGATATGAGCCTTATATGAAGAATAAGGATATGTTACATTTTTGGTGCTTTGTCGATTACGGAAATATCCTGTGAAAGCGCCAAGAGTCATGCCATTGATTCTCGTTGGAGTTTTGCGGTAACTGCTTTTTAAATCTACCGCAAATAAATTACCGTCATTATCTACAAAAGTAATATCGGGATAAAAATTTTATTCTTTCGTGAGTTCTAACTGTAAATTATTATCTTTTGCAAATTTGAATAACAAAGGAAATATATATAGCTCAATGATTTTAGAAACGACTTTTGTATCCGTCGAGATTGTTTATAGATGTTTATAAACATCTACACCACCCATTGTCCATCTTTTGTGGAAACTAATGGAGCAAAATCGTTCACAGCCTTGCGCAGGTTTAAAATAAATTCTTGTTTTGTCATGTTACAAAGATATATAATATAATCGACTTGCGCAAGCTTAGAACCGAGTCTTACAACAAGGATCCGAGGCTTATCTATAAGCATACCAGTGAGTTACTATGGAGTAGAAAATAGAAGAGAGTCTGTGCCTGTTCTGATGCAGCCTCATGACAAAGCCACGGCTTGGGAAAGTCAGGACTTTGTTTTATGTTTCACAACAGGTTACGAAAAAGAGGCTGCGCCATTTTTGACACAGCCTCAACTCAGTACCCGGACTCGGGCTCGAACCGAGATGGGTTGCCCCACTGGTGTTTGAGACCAGCGCGTCTACCGATTCCGCCATCCGGGCTTTTATGCCGCAAAGTTAATGTTTTTTTTCGATATCACCAAATCGGGCGCTGAAGTTGTTGGCGAAATGGCTGTGCCGGAGGATCGAGCGTGGGTGTGCGCGGGCTATGAATAAGGGTGCCGGAAAGGAGTGGCGGCAATTGCCCCGGTCCTTTCCGGCAGCTTTAAGAGGTGGCGGGTCAGCGTTTAATTTTGAAGGTCCATCGGCCTGAAGCGGTGGTGACGGTGGCGATGAAGATATTGGATGGGATGTCGCCGGCGTTGACGGTGACACTGGGCTGCGCTATGCCGACGGTCTTGAAGGTACGTCCCTGCAGGTCGGTCAGCGATATGGTGTTGAGGTTTTCGCCGGTGGCGGAGGCGAAGGTGAAAGAGCCTCCGTTGGAGCGCCAGAAGACTCCGAGTGCCGGGGTTTCGGGTGTTTCTATGCCGGAGTATTTTTTGTCGTCGAGGCGGAAGAGGTGCCAGCCGCCGTGGCGTTCAAGGTTGAGGGGCGATGCGGAGCCGATGAAGAGTCTTTTGTCGAGTACGGCTAAGTTGCGTATGCCGTAGGCGGTGCCGTTGCCGAAGCCGTCGGTGGTGATGTATTGGGGTGCGGTTTCGGGGTCTTGCATGCGCAGGAGTTCAAAGCCTTCGTGGCCGGTTTTGCGGCCGGTCAGGCGTTGTAGGATGGCGAACTGGCTCTGTGTGCTGTCGGGGTTGACGGAAACGGCTTTGAGCAGGGTTTCGGCGTTCATGGTGCCGATGAACAGGTCGCCGCCATATTCAGCCATTGTCCATGTGTAGGCGGTCCAGGGCTGGCCGAAGCCGGCACGGCCGAATTTGGGTGTCCAGCCGGTGGATTTCATGGTCCAGGTGTCTTTGCCGGTGGTAGGTTTGTCCCATACGGGCAGTTCGGTCTCGCCGTAGAGGAGTTCTACTTTGTCGCGGGTGTTGAGTCTCCAGAAGCTGGTCTGGCGCACGGAGCCGAGGTAGAAGCAGAGGGCCTCGGGTGAGGTCATGTCGGTGTATCTGTTGGCGGCGGCGATGTTGGGGATTACGTATACGGCGTTGAAGGTGCCCCAGTAGAGGTGGTTTTTCCACACTTGCATTCCGGCGGTGTAGGTTGTGCGGAGGGCTATGGCGTGGGCGTCGTAGTCGGAATATTTCCAGATGATGGGCCATTCGGTGGCGTTGATGTCGACGGGTTGCAGGCCGTTGTCGGGCACTTTGGGGCCTTTCACTACGGTTGAGACGGCGAGTGAGGCGGTGTTCCAGCCGCCCACGTACATGTAGCCGTTGTAGACGCAGAGTTCTGCGGCTTCGTTGGCCATCCAGCCTACGATTTTAAATTGCCACGGGTTGGTTTTGTCGCCGTACCAGCGGAGCACTGCGCCACGGTCTTTGCCGTTGGCGTCGGTGATGCGCACGCCGCAGTAGAGCACGCCGTTGTGCACGTACCAGCGGCGGATGTCGGTGATGGCGTTGCCGTCAATGTCGGTGAGGGCTTTGCAGCCGATGAATTTGCCTGCGTCGGTGTCGTAGGCGAAGAACGAAGAGCCTACGGTTTGGCCTGAGGTGGAGCCGTAGAGCGACGGGCCGCCGAAGAATGCCACGCCGTTGTGGTAGCCTGCCGAGCGCAGGCCCTGGCAGTCCTGGAGCAGTTTGTCGTAGTCGCCGCCCGAAGGGGTGATGTCCTGCACGGAGCCTGTGGTGATGTCGTAGCAGTAGATGCGGGGGATGCGTGTGTCGCTGTACTGGGCGTATTCGGGTTTGATGGCGCCGTGAACGGTTTGCCCGTAGATGCCCGATTCACATTCGCACACCCAGCTGTTGTTCATGTAGCCTTTTGAGGTGTCGGAGCCCGGTCTGGAAGCTGCTCCGAGGCCTGCGGAGCCGCCGACGCACAGGTAGTTGGTGTTGGTGCACCAGTAGACTTTGTTGTCGGCCACGGTCATGCCCCACAGGTACGACTGGTTGTGTTTTACTCGGCCGCCGGCGTTGAGGCCCTGGTCGATGGTGGCGTCGCTGAGGCCGTAGGGTTCATAGTGGTTGCGTTGGTCGCCGATGCCGTAGAAGATTTCATCGACGGGGGCGGCGTAGATGGTGTCGACTTTCATTGTGCCGGTGTCGGCCATGTCGGGCAAAGTGCGGTTGAACACCAGGTTCATATACAGGGGAAGCACTTTGTAGAAGTACGGGCCGACGATGTTGATGAGGGAGTCGATGAAGTTGTCGCCGGGAGCCTGCCGCAGGTTGCCTGAACGGAAGCGCCGGAGCACTTCAGGCATGGCTGCGCGGTCTTTGTCGGTGAGGCGCCCGTTGGTGACGGTTTCAATGAACTCCATGGCCTGTTGGTCGTTTAGTTGTGAAAGTGCCTGGCGTGCTTCAGGCGACGGAGTTTCGGGGGCAGGCGCGGCATTGGCGG